>JBLNCC010000101.1:0-11030 GCA_050260395.1 Betaproteobacteria bacterium | reverse complement strand
GAGGGGGTCTGGGTGCTGCGGGTTTGCCCGAAATGCGGCCGGGAAGCTGGCCGGGAGTACACCATCGGGATAACCGCGTGTCAGCAGGGGTTTCTCTATACGTACTGGATGGAGTGCGAGGCTTGCGGCAACCGCTGGCAGGCCGTGCAGCTGCGGAAAGCCTGACCCGGCGCGTGGTTCGGTGCCCACTTTCCTGCCGAAAGGGGGACCCTGCCGAGAGCCTACCAGTTCGGGGCCTGTCGGTTCGCCCGGCGGGCCCCGCGTGTCTGGGCGTTCATGTGTCCGCGCGTCCTGCGTTCCCGGTGGTCTGGTGCATGCCCCCAGCGTGGCCTTACTGCGAGAGACCCGTGTGACGGAACCCAAGGCGACCCAGGACGCCTCTGATGAAGCGGCGCTCGGGCTCGGGCAGCGCGTCGATGAACGAGTCGACTACTTGGGTGAAGCGTCTCCAATCCGCCACCAGGACGATGGCGATCCACAGCATGAATATGGTGAAGTAGCGGGGCGCGCACGTGTAGCTTACCACGAGAGGCAGGGCCGCCAGGGGAGCCGAGAACCCGAGCAGCACGGCCCTGTTGAATCTTGAGAAGAGCACCGCGACCGCCATAAGCACGGAATAGCCCAAGAAGAGGGCGGCCGGGATGATCCCGGCACGCGCGAATACGTATCCACCGCTCCACATCATAAGTATATCCAATGGAAAGTCGGCGGACGCGATCCTGCCGCCTGTGCGTCCCGAGGCCCGCGCCAGGTTGCCGTCGCAGACATCGGTCGTCCACCCGAGCAAGGTGAGGAGCACCACGAAACGCACCACGTCGGCGGGCTCTTGAAGGCTCCTCGCGCGCAAGAGGAAAATGGCTATGACGCCCCTCGACAGCGTGAGTACGTCAGCCAGAACCTTGAGCGACGACGCCGCACACATAATACACGCCTCCCCCGCCCGTGTATTTGCAGGCGCCTACCGCCGCCTCGAGAGGCGACGGCCGTTGCCGGAGTCTCTCAATGTTCGCACAAGAAGGAGCAGTGAGCCCGCACATCCCGCCTCTACCGTAATCGTATTCGCTTCCGCATCAGGTGACACCTGCTGGCTCCGGTCGGGCTAAATGCTTTCATCCCTGGCCATCCCGGCCTCGCCGGCCAGCGTGATGCCCATCTTTGAGAATACCGGGCCTATGAGTTCATAGACAACCGTCGATGCCACGACAGTCGTGGATATCATCTCGCCGATGCCCGGAAACTGCTGCTTGACAAGAAGACTCAATCCCAGTGCCACGCCAGCCTGCGGAACGAGACCCAGCCCCAGGTATTTCTGCACGACAGCTGGTGCCTTGGTGAGCGCTCCACCCACTGCGGCACCGCCTACCTTGCCGATGATACGGAAGAGGACATAGCCGATCCCGAGGATCCCGACGCTTCTCAGGAGTTCAATGTGAAGGCCGGCCCCTGAGAGCACGAAGAACACCACATAGATCGGGGTGTCCAGTGCCCTGATGGCTTCGAACGCAATCCCCGATCGCCTGGAGAGATTCCCAACCGTTGACCCTAGAGCCATACAGGTGAGAAGCGGGGACAACCCCACCGCTATCGCCAGGCCCGCCGTGGCGAGGATCGATCCCAGCATGAGCACCTGCGCCTCTGAGCGGTCGCGCAGCTTTGCCATAAAACGCGTCACTAGGATCCCGGCGGCTGTGCCCATGCCGATCGCGCTGAGGATCTCGGCGATAGGCTGCAAGATCATAGACGCGAGGGAGAGCGACCCGTCGCCCGTGAGCATGACCGCTATCCCAGAGGCCACGCCGAATACCATGACACATATAGGATCGTCGATCGCTACCACGGCAAGCAGGGTATCTGTCATGGGCCCGCGCGCTTTAAGCTCACGAACCACCATTATCGTGGCCGCCGGGGCCGTGGCTGCGGCTATGGCACCGAAAAGGAGTGAAACCGCCACCGACTGGTGAAAAACCAGTCGCATTGCCCCGAACACGGCTGCGGCGCCCCCGAGTGCCTCGAGCGTTGCGATCACCAGCACCCGTGTGCCGAGCCGTCTTATGTTATCGACTGTGAATTCGGACCCTATGCTGAACGCTATGAGCGCCAGTGCACCATGGCTGATCCATATGGACGCTCCAAGAAGGTCTTGTGTAAGCAGATTCAGTACCGGCGGGCCAACGACAATTCCCGCCACAAGATAACCTGTCACAGCGGGGAACTTCAGCAGGTTGGCCGCCTTCCCCGCTATAAGCCCGACCAGCAGCAGAAATCCCCCGCCTAGTACGATGTTCATGCCCGTCACGTCTGTCACGCCTCTCTTCGGGACCACGCCCCCGGTGGCTCTTGCGCCGTCGGGACCGATCTACCTGTTGTCCTTTTGCTCCTCGCCCACCTGGGCTTCGGTCGCGGGGACATCCGGGGCGAGGCCCACTACCGTCCCTACCGGCACCGTGAAGAGTATGCCTGTGCCGGGACGGGAGAGATCCCCCAGGAGGCGGTTCAACGTGTCGATCACCCGCGGCACTTTGTCGTCCTTCATAACAGCGAAAACAGTGTAGTTGTATGGACGGTCTCCGTCGGTGAGATACCCAAGGCTTGCGAAGATCGGTACCTGCCGAGACAGCTGCCTTCCCATCCCTGTGCTGTTTATGATCGTTGCCCCGCGGACCCCGCAATCGTAGAGGGTCTTGAGCACCTCGTCCAACTGCTCAGTCTTGTTGAGCACTAGAAAAAGCGCCTGCACGCAGTCGCCCCCTTTTAAGGTGCCTCACGACTTGCCGAGATCCTCCAGGCGCTCGCGGATGACTTCCGCGTCAGCCTCGTCAGCGTGCTGAAGAGCCGCGTTGAAGATCTCCCGCGCCCGCGCCTCGTACTCGGGATGCCCGTTGGTTCTATCGGCATACGCGTCGCCCCATCTTATGTAACCCCATGTCCAGTCAGGCCACTGCTGCACGATGGTCCTGAACACCTCATCAGCCTCGTCGACGCGGCCGAGGGCGAACAGAGCCTCGGCCTCCGCCGACCGCATCTGCTGAATGTATTCCTCATCGCTCTCGGGGAACATCTCGCAGAACTCCCTCGCAAACCGCAGCCTTTCCCGGGTCAGGCTTGGGCTGGAGGCGGCCTCAAAGCCGAGATTGTCAACGAGTGTCACGCACCATTCGCCGAGCGATGAGGCGCCGGAGCAGATCCCCATGGCTTCCTCGATAGACGTTGCCTTGCCCGCGAAAAGGGCTTTTATGTAATCCCACGCGCGGAGCTGCATCCATCGCACGGACAGCTCCGATGACGATTCTGGCAGGTCGAACTCGCCGAACGGGCCTTCGTCCTCGTCCTCTTCCGTCGCGTCCTCATCCAGGTCTTCCTCGTCCTCGTCCTCGTCCTCGGCATCGAAATCGTCGTATACATCCTCGCCGAGCTCCGCGTAGTCCTCGTCTTCTTCCTCCTCACCCACGCCCCCAGGTGCGTTGATGTCGAACATGTACTCTTCGGCCATGAGCTCGGTGATGCTTTCATAGGGGATGGTGTCGCCGTCGAGTCGTTCCCAGAGAACCCACGCGGCGTACCATGGAAAATCCTCGTCCCACCCGGTGGCCGTGACGGGGTGGGTTTCAAACCAGTGCTCGCTCAGGTCCTCCGCGGAGCAGAACTCCTTCACTTCCTCGCGGAGGTCGTCCATGGATATAGAGATCCCAAGGCTATGGAGGGTGGCGAGGATCTTGTCTGTGGGCATCTCACGGACTTCGTCGACTGTCCATGGGGTTTTTCTAGGTATCCTGCTGTTGTTACGGTGTTTCTTGGGGGCGTTGTTCTCTTTGCGTGCCATGACACTCTGCCGCTCCCCCATTTCCGTCGCCTGCTCGCACAGATTGCCGGGAGCCAAGAACGGGAGAGGAGCGGCCTTCCTCCTCCTTCCACCTGTTTTCTGACACTCCCTCTATCTCCGCGAACTCCGCGGGTCGTCGCCAGCCTGCCCGCTCGCCGCCTCTAAGTGGAGATGCAGAAATGCTCCCGACTTTTGGGAGGTGTTGCCGGTGCTTGCACGAGGGGTGTCAAAATCCGGCCACTTGCCCAACGGGCCGGATTTTGTCAAGACGCCCCGCTTGGGGCGCCGTCCCCGAGTGCAACACCGGCAACCCGCCAACTACTGGGAAAGGGAGAGGGACTAACGCACCCGCACTTAGAGCGACCGGTCCACGGCCGGTTGTGGAGGCGGCTCACTCTGAGAATCGCTCGTAGCACACGATGTCCTTGAGGGGTTTCCTTACCTTCGGCCTTGGGCTGTCGGCGGGGTATCCCAGCGGCATCAGCGCAACGATCTTGTAGTGATCCGGAACCCCCAGAACCTCCCTGGCCTTCGGCTGCGAGAACGCTCCAATCCAGCACGTGCCGAGCCCCTCGGAAGCAGCCGCGAGCGCGATGTGCTCCATGGCGATGGCGAGGTCCACCGCGTAACTCGGGACTTCACAGCTCATGACGTGGTCGGCGCGCAGGGCGACGCCAGCTATCACCACCGGTGCCTGAGCCACGAACGACTGGCCGTTGGCGGCCTCCGCCAGGAGCCGGCGCCTCTCCGGGTCGCGCACCACGATGAACTTCCACATCTGACGATTGCTCGCGGACGGCGCGAGCCTCGCGGCCTCCAGCACCCTTTCGAGGGTGTCCGTGGATACGTCCCGGTCCTCGTAAGCACGCACGCTTCGTCGCTCTTTGACGACATCCATGAAATCCATGCTCGACCCCCCGCGTTCGCTCGAGATGTTGCCGGGTGTTGCCTGCCCGCGCCTTAGCGGCGCGCAGGCACCCCTATCACCGCCTATTCTATTGTTTACTACATTGACTCGAGGATTCCTTGTTCCAAGGATCGCGGGTTTCGTGCCCGCTCGACACGGCCGGGGCCCTGCCTCGGGGGGGTCCCGCAAGCCCGGCTGCGGGCCGCGGGCGGCGGAGGAAGGATACGCGGGAGGCTTTGTAGAACCATGACAACACAGGAGGCGGGATCCATGCGCGTTTTGATGCTTTCGTACGAGTACCCACCTGAGGTGGTCGGAGGGCTCGGCGCCGCGGTCTCGGGTCTCGCGAGGTCCCTGGTCAAACAGGGCGATGAGGTGCACGTGATATGCGCGAGCTCGGATGGCGACGCGGCGCCCTCGGTCCAGGACGGCGTGAAGGTGTCCAGGGTCGCGCGCTCGACCATCCAGGCGAGCGGCGATCCTTACGGCGGTGGCGGGGGAGCCTTCCTTCACACGGTCATGGAGGCCAACTTCGGGCTTACCAGCCGGACGGTGTCGGAGGCGCGCGGTCACGATGTATATGACGTCCTCCACGCCCACGACTGGCTGGTCGGCTTCGCCGCCAAGTCCCTCAAACACGCTCTGCACATCCCGCTCGTCGTCACGGTTCACTCCACCGAATACGGCAGAAACAGAGGCATCCACTCGGACCTCCAGAAATATATTCATGAGGTCGAGTGGATGATCACTTATGAGGCGTGGCGGGTCATATGTTGCAGCCAGTACATGGCTGACGAGCTCAAGAGGATATTCTCGTTGCCCGGGGACAAGATAGACGTCATTCCGAACGGCGTGGGCCCCGAAGCGTCTCGGCCGCCTGACCCGGAGTTCGTGAGGGAGGTGCGACTCCGTTTCGCCCGTCCCGAGGACCGGCTGGTTTTCTACGTGGGCAGGCTCGTGTACGAGAAAGGAGTTCACGTGCTGCTGGACGCGGTCCCGCAGGTGCTTGCGGAGGTGCCGAACACGCGGTTCGTCATCGCCGGCGATGGGTACTACGCGAGCGTGCTGCGGGAAAAGGCCGCGAAGATGGGCCTCGGCCAAGCGGTGGCGTTCGCGGGGCGCATCAGCGACGAGGAGCGCGACGCGCTCTACGCCGCGGCCGACGTGGCGGTGTTCCCGAGCCTCTACGAGCCTTTCGGTATCGTGGCGCTGGAGGCGATGGCGAGGGGCACGCCGGTTGTGGCGTCGGACGCCGGCGGGCTTGCGGAGGTCATCCGGCACGAGGAAACGGGGGTCAAGGTCTACTCCGGCAGCGCTGACTCGCTCGCCTGGGGGATCAAGCGGGTGCTCTCCGACCCCGGGTTTCGGAGCCTCCTTTCGCGGCGCGGCCGCGAGGAGGCGCTCTCCAGGTTCGGGTGGGACGCGGTCGCGGCCTCCACGCACTCCGTATACGAGCGTGTCCGCGCCGAGGCGGCTGAGGTGGCGTGGTAGAGCGCATCGGGGGCGGACGTGAGCTGGCCGCGCGACGCCGAGCCGAGGCAACGGCGGGCGAGCAGGAGGACGAGCGTGTCCCGGCATACGTGAAGACACACGCGTGAAAGGAGGGAGCGGCGGCGCGTGCCGTTCAGGCTAGCCTGGCCGCATCCCCCATGATGGGTGGGGGCTGCGGACCCGGCCTACGCGCGCTGGCGCCGGACCGGGATGCGGGGCCGGCGCGCCGGGCGGTCACGCCGGGATGGCAGATCCGGCAGTGTATGCCCGGCGGGCCGGGCGGGGCACGCTGAGCCGCGCACAGAAGATGGCCACCGAGGTGCATCGCGAGGCGCGTCTTTCGCCAGATCCTCCGGCGGGCGACGCCGGACCCAGAGGGTCTCTCGTATTCGTATTTCATAGCCACATACCCTATTGTCGCAAGGCGGGGATGTGGCCTTTCGGGGAGGAATGGCTGTACGAAGCGATGCTCGAGTCGTACATTCCGCTTCTCAAGCTCCTGTGGACGATTCCCAGGGAGCCCTCGGTAGCGGCACAGGGGTGTGGCCCCGGCATGGCCGGGCCCGGTGCAGCGGAGCTGTCCACCGCGCCGCGCAGGGCGCCCGTCGGCGTGACTTTGGGCATCACGCCGGTCCTCCTGGATCAGCTCGACGACGATTACATGCGAGAGGGCTTTCTGAGATGGGCGGAGGCCCGCCTCGCGCGGGCAGAGAACGACCGGGGCCGGTTCAGGCTTGCGGGCGATCGCGCCCGCGAACGACAGGCGGCGGCCTACTGTGAGAGGTACGGGCGCGCGATAAACGCGTTCCGCAGCGAGTACGCCTGCGACATCGCGGGGGCGTTCGGCGAGCTCCAAGAGCGCGGGGTGGTCGAGATAATCACGTCGGCGGCTACCCATGCCTACCTGCCGCTCCTACGCGAGGACACGTCTATTCGAGCCCAGCTCGCCGCCGGATGTGAGAGTTACACAAGGCGTTTCGGCAGGGCTCCGAGGGGGATATGGTTGCCGGAGTGCGCCTATAGGCCGGGCTTGGAAGACTACCTTCAGGCGCTGGGCCTGGAGTACTTCTTCGTTGACAGGCACGCTGTGGAAGGCGGGGAGCCCATCGGCATAGCGAGCGGGCAGCAAAGGCTGAAGGACGGAGGAGCAGGGGCACGGGCAGGCGGCGGCGCGACGACCGGCGCGGCGCCCGGCGCCGTCGGGAGCGAGGCCGCACGACCTGAGGGCGGGAAGCTGGGACGAACGACCTTCAAGCCGTACCTCGTGAGCGGGTCGCGTGTAGCGTGTTTCGGAAGGAACGAGCGCGTAACGACCCAGGTGTGGTCCTCGTGGCTTGGTTACCCCGGTGACGGGGTCTATCGGGAATTCCACAAAAAGGATGATGTCTCGGGCCTGCAATACTGGCGCGTCACGTCGAGGGATACGGATCTGGGGGCGAAGGAGGTTTACGACGCGGACGCGGCGTCAGCCAGGGTCAGGGAACACGCAGCCCACTTCGTCGGACTCGTCCACGAGCTTGTAAACGACTGGTGGGTGAAGACGGGCGAGCATGGCGTGGTCGTGGCGCCGTACGATACGGAGCTCTTCGGACACTGGTGGTACGAGGGAGTGGAGTGGCTCGGCGAAGTGCTCAAGGGGCTCTCAGGGAGTGCCTGGCTGGCCGCGAGGTCCGCGGGGCAGGTGCTCGACGAGCACCCACCGCAGGAGGCCATCGATGTTCCCGAGTCGTCGTGGGGACGAGGCGGGGGGCACGATGTGTGGTTCAACGACGGGACCGCCTGGATGTGGGAGATCATCCACGCAGCCGAAGCGCGGGTGAAAAGGCTTGCGGCGTTGTGCGAGCCTGACGGTGGCCGGTCGGCCGGTCGGCCAGCGGGCCAGCTGGAGGGAGGCGGTTGTGCCTGTCCCGACTTCCTTGATAGCATAAAGGCCCAGGCGTTGAGGGAGTTCTTCCTGCTCGTGTCCAGCGACTGGCCGTTCCTCGTGACGGAACGGCAGGCGACGGAGTATGGGGCGAGGCGTTTCAGGGAGCATGCCGAGAGGTTTGACAGGCTCATGGACTACGCGGAGGAGGTCCTCGAGGCGGCCGGGCCCGGTGGCATTGGGGCTGGGTCGGGAGCGAGCGTCGAAGCCCGCGAGGAGGCCGCGCGTTACCTCGCCACAGTGAGCGACCTGGATGACCCGTTCCCGTGGCTCGATTTCTCGGTGCTGTCGCCGAAGTAAAACGGGACTGGCATTGCGAGTGGGGGGCTTGACATGAAAGCGGTGGTCATGGCGGGTGGAGAGGGAACCAGGCTGCGTCCGCTTACGTGCAACCGTCCGAAACCGATGGTGCCCGTGGCCAACAAGCCCATCATACAGCACATCTTCGAGCTCCTGAAGCGCCACGGCATCACGGACATCGCCGTCACGCTCTATTATCTTGCCGACGAGATCGAGAGCTTCTTCAGCGACGGGGCCGAGCTCGGGCTGCACCTCTCCTATTCGGTGGAGGATGTGCCCCTCGGGACCGCCGGCAGCGTAAAGAAGGCCGCCGAGGTATTCGGCAGGGAACGAGTGCTCGTCATAAGCGGTGACGCGCTCACCGACATCGACCTTCGGGAAGCGGTGAGGTTTCACGAGGAGAAATCGGCTGTCGCTACCATAGTCACCACGCGGGTCGACAACCCCCTCGAGTACGGCATCGTGGTCACCGATGACGAAGGTAGAATCCGCAGGTTCCTTGAGAAGCCGAGTTGGGGCGAGGTGTTCAGCGACACGGTCAATACCGGGATATACATCCTCGAGCCCGAGGTGCTCGACTACATCGACCCGGGGAGGCCCGTCGATTTCAGCCAGGACGTTTTCCCCGCGCTTCTCCGCGACGGGAAAAGGCTATACGCGTACGTGGCATCCGGGTACTGGTGCGATGTCGGCAACATGCAGCAGTACAGGCAGGCCCAGGTGGACGCCGTGATGGGTAAAGTGAAGGTGGAGATCCCGGGCAACAAGATGGGCGCCGACATCTGGGTTGGCGAGGGCACGGAGATCGCTCCTGACGCCCGCCTCTCCGGCCCGCTCGTCATAGGCCGGAACTGCCGGATAGGCCCCGGCGCCGGCTGTTTTGAGTACACCTTCATGGGTGACAACTGCATAATCGAGAGGGATGCGGTCATCCAGCGAAGCATCCTATGGCCCGACACCTTCGTGGGCCAGGGCGCCGAGGTGCGGGGCGCCATAATCGGGCAGCACGCGATCGTCAAGGACTTCGTCACGTGCCATGAGGGCGTGGTCGTAGGCGACAGGTGCAGGATCGAGCAAGGCGCCATGCTCCAGCCCCAGATCAAGGTCTGGCCGAACAAGATCATCGAGCCGGGGTCGCGTGTCACCATGAGCCTCATTTGGGGCACGAAGTGGCCGGGCTCCATCTTCAAAGACAGGGGCGTCACGGGCCTCACAAACATCGAGCTCACGCCCGAGTTCGCGATGAAGCTCGGGGCGTCGTTCGGAAGCTCCATCGGCAAGGGGGCGACCGTCACGACGAGCCGCGACGACCATCCGGCGTCCAGGATGATCCTCAGGTCCATCATCTGCGGCCTCATGACGGTGGGCGTGAACATCTTCGACCTCCGGTCCACACCCCTTCCCGTGAGCCGCTACAACATAAAGCCCCTCGGGGTGGACGGCGGGGTGCACATCCGGGTATCTCCGGACAATCCCAAGCTCACCCTAATCGAGCTCTTCGGCAGGCAGGGCATCAACTTGCCCAGGGCTCACGAACGCAAGATCGAGAACATCTTCTTCCGCGAGGACTTCCGCCGCACCGACGCGGACGAGGTAGGCAAGCTGGAGTTCCCCGGACGGGTGCTCGAGCCTTACACGGAGGCTTTCTTCAACTACGTGGACGAGCGTATCATCGCGGAGTCGCGCATTAGCGTGGTTGTGGACTACGCTTACAGCAGGCTGTCGATGTTCCTCCCGAGCATCTTCGGGAGGCTGGGATGTGAGATGGTCGCCCTGAACGCGTACCCCGACCACTCACGCGCCCCGAAGACCCGTGAAGACCGAGAGGCCCATCTCAAAAAGCTGTCGGAGACCGTGAGCACGCTCAAGGCCGACGTCGGGGTGCTGGTGGAAAGCGACGGCGAGCGCCTGGCGCTCGTGGACGAAACGGGCAGGGTGGTGGAAGGCAACACGCTCCTTGCGGCCATGGTTTGGTTGGCGACGCGCGATGCGGCCGGTGCGGCCGGGACGGCGGGCGACGCGACCGGGGACGGTCTTCTCATCGCGGCGACCGTGGGCGCCACGAGCGCCGTGGACCGGATCGCGGCACAGCATGGCGCGAGAATAGTACGGACTAGGGAGGACGCCCGGTCTCTGATGGAGTTCGCCTCCAGGGCGGGCCAGGACGTGCTCTTTGCCGGCGATACCGAAGGCGGATTCATCTTCCCCAGATTCCAGCCGGCGTTCGACGCCATGTTCTCGCTGGCAAAGGTCTTCGAGTTCCTCGCGCGCCAGGGCGTCAGGTTGTCTCACGTTGTGGATAACCTGGCGATTCCGCCCATGGTGACCGGTTCGGTGGCCTGCCCATGGGAGTATAAGGGCCGGGTCATGCGAGTGCTGGCCGAAGAGACGGGAGATATGCGACGCGAATTCATCGACGGCCTGCGCCTCTTCTTTGATGATGGCTGGGTGCTCGTCTTGCCAGACCCGTCGGAGCCTTTGATCCACATTTACTCCGAGGCCGCCGCCGCGGAGAGCGCTGCCGGCAGGGCGAAGGAGTATGCTGACAGGGTCGCGGCCATCATCGGAATCTAGGTGAGGGTGCGTTA
>JBLNCC010000100.1:0-2502 GCA_050260395.1 Betaproteobacteria bacterium | reverse complement strand
ATGACGTAGGCATTGGCAAGACTATTGAAGCAGCCTTAATCGTAAGGGAACTCCTAGACCGGGGCGAGATCACCCGCTTTGCGGTGTTGTGCCCGCCGCATCTAGCGGAGCAGTGGCAGGTTGAGCTGAAGAGCAAATTCCATCTTGAGGCTGAACTGGTGCTTCCCGGTACGGTGAGCCGCCTTGAGCGGGATTGCGGACCGGGAGAGTCCCTCTTCGAGCTCTACCCTCAGGTGATTGTCTCCATGGATTTCATCAAATCCGACCGGCGGCGCGAGGAGTTTGTGCACAGCGCCCCAGAACTTGTGATTGTTGACGAGGCTCACACGTGCGCTTATGGACTTGAGATCCGAGGGGGCCGTCATCAGCGGCACCAATTGGTCAAGTCGCTGGCCGCGGACAACAGACGGCATCTGATTCTTGTTACCGCTACGCCTCACAGCGGAAAGGAGGACGCCTTCAGGTCTCTCCTCGGCCTCTTGAGACCCGAGTTTGCGGACCTTCCAGCGGATCTCACCGGACCGGAGCACGAAGCTGAACGCCGGAAACTCGCCGCCTATTTCATACAGCGCCGCCGGGCGGATATCCAGCGTTTCCTTGAGACTGAAACCTCCTTTCCAAGCCGGGAAGAGAAAGAGATTGCCTACAGATTGACTCCTGAATACCGACGGTTGTTCGAGAGGGTTCTAGCTTACGCACGAGAAACCGTGAAGAGCAGGGACGGGAATCTCCATCGGCAGCGCGTCCGATGGTGGTCCGCTCTAGCGATGTTACGGTCGCTGGGATCGAGCCCCGCGGCGGCTGCGGCCACGCTGCGTACCCGCGCAGCTGCGGCAGATACCGAAACCGCTGAGGAGGCCGACGAAATTGGACAGCGCACGGTGTTCGACATGGATGTGGTCGAGCAGGCGGAAATCATTGACATAGCCCCTGGGGGAGATCCTGGTGATGAGCTTGGTGACACGCCGGGCGATAACTCTCGCCACCGACGCCGGTTGCTTGATATGGCTCGGGAAGCTGAGCGGCTCGCGGGCGAGGCCGATCCCAAACTCCTGGGGGCGGTTCAACTCGTGCGGGAACTTGTCGAGGATGGGTATCATCCAGTAGTGTTCTGTCGGTTCATTCCTACTGCTGATTACGTGGCAAATGAGTTGCGCACGCGGCTTCCTTCGGATGTTGCGGTCATATCGGTCACGGGTGAGCTTCCGCAGGCAGAAAGGGAGGCCCGCGTACTGGAGCTCGCGCATTCTCCCAGGCGGGTTTTGGTAGCCACAGACTGCCTCAGCGAGGGCATTAACCTTCAGGAGCACTTCGACGCCATCATGCATTATGACCTCTCGTGGAACCCCACGCGTCATGAGCAACGCGAGGGTAGGGTGGATCGTTACGGCCAGCGTAAACCCACCGTGCGCGTCGTCACATATTACGGAGCCGACAATCCTGTTGACGGAATCGTCCTGGATGTCCTCTTGCGTAAGCACAAGACCATTCGGACCTCCCTCGGGATTTCCGTTCCTGTGCCGCTAGATACGAACACTGTAGTGGAGGCTATTCTGGAAGGCCTGCTGTTGCGTGGACGGGGGAATGGCGGCCAGGGTCAGCTTGTGCTGCCCGGGTTTGAGGGTGTGGTCGCCCCCAAGAAGCAGGAGTTGTATAGTGAATGGGAAAATACGGCTGACCGGGAGAAGCGTTCGCGAACGGTGTTTGCGCAGGAATCGATAAAGACGGACGAAGTGGCCCGGGAGTTGAATGAGGCCCGCAAGGCGGCAGGGGGCCCGGCTGATGTAGCCTCTTTCGTAGTCGACTCCCTCCGGGCTCACGGTGCTGCGGTTACCCAGAAGGGTGGTGTCGTCCATTTCGACCTGCGCGGCGTGGACGGCGTGTTGCGGGACTCGCTGCGCAGAGCGGCTGGCGTGGATGATTCACTGGATGCTTGCTTTGAGATGCCTGCGCCCGGCGAGGCGGTGTACCTGTCTCGGACCCATCCATTTGTTGAGACACTTGCTTCCCATGTGATGGATGCAGCTCTGGACACCCAGGCTCGCGGCGTCGCGCGGCGGGCGGGCGCCATCCGCACGTTTTCAGTGACGCGCCGCACTACTCTCCTATTGATGAGATTTCGTTTCGATATCGTCACGCGCCGAGATGGGCACGTGCACTCACAGCTTGCGGAAGAATGCAGGATCCTTGGGTTCGTCGGCTCTCCCGATCACCCGGAGTGGTTGGATGACAAGGAGGCGGAGAGGCTCCTTAGCGCGGAACCGTCGGCCAATATCCTTCCTGACCAAGCCGAAGAGGCGGTACGCAGAGTGGTGGAGGCGGTTGACACGCTGCGTCCTCACTTCGAAGGAAAGGCTCGTGAGAGAGCCGCAACTCTCCTGGACGCACATCGCCGCGTGCGCCAGGCTGCACGCATGAGAGGCACGACCTACGAAGTTGAGCCGAAGCTTCCTCCGGACGTTCTTGGGATCTATGTTTATCTGCCGGTCCCGGCAGGGGTGA
>JBLNCC010000099.1:0-3979 GCA_050260395.1 Betaproteobacteria bacterium | reverse complement strand
GGTTTCAGTCGAGGTTCCTGCCTACGCTGAAGCCTTTCACGATAATAGGACTCTTGCTTACGCTCATAATCCTGTTCTCTTTCCAGGGCGGGATAATCCTCAGCGATCCCATCCACATACTTCTGATAGCGGTTCCCCTTACGATCCAGACATACCTCATCTTCATGATAGGCTACGCGTGGTGCAAAGTGTGGAAGGTGGACAGGACAGTGGCACCCCCGGCGGCCATGATCGGAGCAAGCAACTTCTTCGAGCTTGCTGTGGCTGTGGCGATCTCCCTCTTTGGCCTGGAGTCAGGGGCGGCGCTGGCCACCGTGGTCGGAGTGCTCGAGGAGGTGCCGATAATGTTGAGCCTTGTCGCCATTGCAAATAGGACGCGACACTGGTTCCCTGCTCCTAAGCTATCGTCGGGCAAATCGGGGCCCGGGCCGGAAGGACAGCCGGCGGTGTAGGCGAAACGGCCGGCCACTCTCTGCGCGGGCTGCGGCGTCGCGCGGCCTCCAATGGTGTGGCGGCGGCCCCTGCAAGAGTCTCTTGACTCAGTCATGGCTATATGGCAATATAGCCATGGAGGTGACGCGGATGGCGTACGATGACGTCATGAGAAGACGAGTAGTCGTATTCAAGGCCCTCGGCCACGAGACCCGGGCGCGGATAGTTGAAATCCTGGCGAACGAGGGGGAGAAGTGCGTATGCGCCCTCGTTGACCGGCTGGGTTTCGATCAGTCCACCATCTCCAAGCACCTCGGCGTGCTCAAGGCGGCGGGGGTGGTGAGCTCGAGAAAGGAAGGGCTTAACGTTGTGTATGGTCTGAGGATGTCGTGTGTCTACCAGTTCATGAGGTGCGTCGACCGGATGGCTGGCGACGGAGAGTGTGCCTTTGCCTGCACCGCCGCCCCACATGAAGAGGAGTGAATGGTCTGTGAAGGAACTGAAGGCGTTCATGTCAACAGTCGGCGTATTCCTCCTTGCATACTTTGTGCCCCTCGGCAATCCGCGTGTGCAGGCGGCGATCCTTGAGGCGTTCCACATGTTGCAGGATTATGCCAGGCAGCACGTGCTGTTCTGCCTTGTTCCCGCGTTCTTCATAGCGGGAGCGATGCAGAATTTCGTCTCCCAGCAGTCGGTGGTGAGATATCTCGGGCGAGGCGCGAAGCAGTGGCTCGCGTACGCTGTGGCCTCGGTGTCCGGGGCGATACTCGCCGTATGCTCTTGCACAGTGCTACCGCTCTTTACGGGAATATACAAGCGAGGCGCAGGCCTCGGCCCGGCCACGGCGTTCCTGTATTCGGGGCCGGCCATCAACGTGCTCGCGATCATACTCACCGCGCGGGTTCTGGGATGGCAGATCGGGCTTGCCAGAGCCATCGGTGCGGTGCTCTTCTCCGTGGTGATAGGGCTTGCGATGGCCGCCCTCTTCAAGGGCGAGGATACGAACAGGCAGAAGGGGTTCGCCGCGGCGGCTCAGGCGGCTGAGGAGGGCGGGCGCAGCCTCGGGCAGACGACCGCGTACTTCGCCACGCTCGTGCTCATCCTGGTGTTCGCCGCGTGGGGAAAGCCGGCGGAGCCGTTTGGGTTCTGGAGCGACGTCTTCAGGATAAAGTGGTACCTGGTGGCGATGCTCCTTGTCCTCCTCGGATACATGCTCAAGGCGTCGTTCAGGCGCGACGAGCTTGTGGCCTGGAAGGACTCGACGTGGGACTTCGCACAGAGGATTCTGCCGCTCCTCTTCGGAGGAGTGGTGGTCTCCGGCCTCTTGATGGGGCGCCCGGGCGTCGACAGCGGGCTCATACCGTCGCGCTACGTGGCGGAGCTCGTCGGCGGGAACTCGCTTCCCGCGAACTTCGTCGCCTCAGTGATTGGGGCGTTCATGTACTTCGCGACGCTGACCGAGATCCCGATACTCCAGGGGCTTCTCGGGTCAGGGATGGGCCAAGGTCCGGCGTTGGCTCTCCTCCTCGCCGGGCCGGCGCTCAGCCTTCCAAGCATGATCGTGATCAACAGCGTCCTCGGGCCGAAGAAGACGATAGCCTACGTGTCCTTGGTGGTCGTCATGGCAACGATAAGCGGCATGATCTTCGGAGCCATAGTCTCATAGGTGCTGGGGTCTCAAAAGCTTGGAGCCAGGCACTTGTGCGTGCGAAAGGATGGATGCGCATGAAGGTAGAGATATTCGGCACAGGTTGCCCGAGGTGCCGCAAGACCGGCGAGATGACCGCCGAAACCATACGGAGGCTCGGAATTGAGGCCGAAATCGTCCACGTGACTGACATCGACCAGATCATCGATCGGGGAGTGATGATGACGCCCGCGGTGTTCGTGGACGGTGAGAAAAAGGTCGAGGGGAAGATTCCCACAGAATCACAGATCAGAGAGTGGTTCACGAAGTAGCGCACGGGGGCCTCGCAGGCCACCCGGCGCGACGGGGCCTACGTATTCCCGGTGCGGAAGTGTTCCCGGATAAGGCGTGAGGGAGGAGGAATCTCGAGTTGGGTTACAGAGTGCCGCGCGAACAGATCCCATGGTACCCCACGACTGACGCTGAGAAGTGCACAGGCTGCAGAACGTGCTACGAGGGTGCTGTCAGCCCTAGCGGTTTCGGCGGCAGGGCTTGCCCCATCCGGAGCCGGAGCCGGAGTTGGAGTCTTCGGTGGATGGATTCCCGTCGGCATCTGGATTGACATCGCGAGCATCCCTCGCGACCGCGGCGAGATACGCAAGATGGCGGACGACCTTACCGACATGGGCGTCCTCGACGTGTGCGCAGAGGTCTTCAACAGAGGGCTCACGATACCCGAGCGCGGTGGCTGCGGACTCCGGCCTCCCGGCTCAAAGAGACGCGTTTAAAGACGCGTTTGCGGGCGAGGATCCTTGACGGGCCCGTGTTCTATGATGATTCGTTTGAGATCTTTCTCGATCCAACTTCCTCGGAAAGCCTGTTCTACCATTTCGCGTTCAACCTTCTGGGGACGCGCTACGACGCGACCAGGCTCAGCGGGCCTTCGTGGGATCACAACTGGGAGGTCGCGTGCCGGGTGGAGAACGGCGTCTGGCGCTCGGAGGTTTTCATACCTTTCGAGGCCTTCGGAAGGCGCCCGGACCACTGCGAGGAGTGGCGGTTCAACGTCTGCGCGAATTCGCCCAACGCTTCGCCTGATGCTGGCAGATTCATGAGCTGGGCCCCGCTTCCCGGCATTTATGCGGCCCCACGTTACTTCGGCAAGATGAAGATAGAGTAACGCAATGTAATGCCACGGTTTACACTATTACCTTTGGATACATGAACGCGCTCACCGTGGTAAGCATCCTAATCGTTGTGGTCTTCCCTGCGCCGTTCGGGCCCACTAGTCCGAATACCTCGCTCGGGTCCACGTCAAACGCTATGCTATCCACTGCTTTATGAGGTCCGAAACTCCTCTAGGCTTCTTCGAGAGACTTGCCCATGGCAAGCTCGGTGGTTACACTGCTGGTTCCGATAGCTGCGGGACATCCACACAGAAGGAAATAAAGTTATCGACGAGCACGGTCACCTTGACTCGAGCAGCTCCTGAACCCACCTCCACCAGATCCTCGCAGCCTGATTTGTCTTCCCAAGAGTCCCGAGGGGGCGCTATGCGTGCTTGAGGCAAGACGAGACCTCCGTCCAAAGTTCTCGCATCGCCTTTGAGGCTTTCCCCTCCATCTGACTGGGACTGTCCAGGGGCGTCACCGCGGGCATCCCTTTTGCCAGGGCATTGACCACTTCTTCGTCGAACGGGATCTTTCCTGCGACTCGTATCCCCTTGTCCCGGCAATAACGCTCGATCTCTTCGGCCTTCCTCTCATCGAGATCGTATTTGTTGACGCAGACCATCGCGCCGACGTCAAAGTGCCTTGCGAGCTCAAGAATCCTCTCCATGTCGTGCGAGCCGGCAACCGTGGGTTCGGTGACGATGAGGGCCAGGTCCACCCCTGATATGGATGATATCACCGGGCAGCC
>JBLNCC010000098.1:0-15736 GCA_050260395.1 Betaproteobacteria bacterium | reverse complement strand
CCAACGATAGCCTCGGAAAGGTCCCCTGCCATGTGCGTCCTTTTCTGCATAAGCCTCACTTCTCCGTCTACGCGCTCAAGCCGAACCCTCGGTCGCCCCGGCGCCCTGCCGCCACCAGCTTGTGGCCTCAACAGCCGCCGATAAACCTCGCCCGGCGCCGTCCCCGGGGCCGGGCGCGCCGGGCTGGTCATGCGCGATTTCGTTCGATTACGGCTGGTGCCGGTCGCGCGGCGCCCGACATGTTTGAAGGCACCCCGTCATCCCGGCGCGTCGCCCTTTCACACGGTTACGTCCCGACTTTCGCGGGAGAGCGCCTCCGCCAAATGTTCGAGCGCCGTCTGGGACTGCTCGCCTGTGGACATGTCCTTCACCGTTGCCGCCCCGGTTCTGAGCTCCTCTTCACCGAGGATCACGACCTTCCGCACTCCGCACCTGTCCGCGTGCTTCATCTGAGCCCTGAGGCTGCGTCCCATGTAATCGAGGTCAGAAGCCACACCGAGCTCGCGAAGGGTCCTCACGAGCTTGAACCCCTCTGCCCTGGCGGCATCACCCATGGTCACGACGAAGACCCGGATTCCGGTCTCCGGGACCTCCCCCGAAGACTCGCCCCTCGCCGCCCTGAGCACCATGACCGCCCTTTCGATGCCTGCCGCGAACCCGACACCGGGCGTATGCTCGCCCCCAAGGTCCTCGGCCAGGCCGTCGTACCTCCCGCCCCCGCCAAGCACGTCCTGAGCGCCCAATTCGGCGTGAACCACCTCAAAGACGGTCTTGGTGTAGTAATCAAGCCCGCGTACGATGCGATGGTCGATCTCGTACGCGAGCCCAAGGGCCTTAAGGTACGCGGTCACGCTTTCAAAGTGGCGCCTGCACTCGTCGCAAAGGAACTCGATTATCGTCGGGACCCCTTCCGAGATCTCCCTGCACGCCTCGTTCTTGCAGTCAAGGATTCGGAGCGGGTTCCGCTCGAGCCGGCGGCGGCAATCGGCGCAGAGTCCCTCCTCGTGTCCGGCGAGCGCGTTCACCAACGCCTCTCTGTAACGGGGACGGCAGCGCGGGCATCCAATGGAATTCAGGTGCACCACAAACCCCGAAAGCCCGAGGCGCTTATACACATCCACGAGCACCGACACGACCTCAGCGTCGAGGGCCGGGTCGGCGGAGCCTATCGCCTCCACGCCGAACTGCGTGTGCTGCCTGAACCTCCCTGACTGTGGCCGCTCGTAGCGGAACATGGGCCCGATGTAATACATCTTCACCGGCTGAGGGCGCGCCTTCAGGTTGTGTTCGAGGTAAGCCCGCATGCACGGGGCCGTGCCCTCCGGGCGCAGCGTTATGCTGCGCCCGGCCTTGTCCAGGAACGTGTACATCTCCTTCTCGACGATGTCCGTGACCGCGCCGACTCCGCGCTCGAACAGCTCCGTATGCTCGAAGATGGGGGTTCGGATCTCACCGTATCCCGCGTTGCGGCACACTTGGCGCACGACATCCTCAACCCGGAGCCACAAGTCTGACTCGTCGGGAAGGACGTCAGCGGTGCCTCTTGGCGCTTTCAACTCGGCCATCGGCCGGCCTCCTCATTCTTTGCCCATTGGAACGACGGATGGCATCCGCCGTTCAGTGAGTCAGTGAATAGTCGCTGTAAACCGGTTACTATTTGGCCCCGGCCTGGCCCCCGCTGGCGCCGCCGGTTTCAGCGGGCGCGTTGCTTCCTGCGCTACTCTGGGAACCGGTGCCGGACGTCGCAGGGGTGTTCGCCGCCTTGTTCCTGCGCTCCTGCAAATCGCGGATCTCGGCGATCTTCGCCTCCTCCGCCTTGGCGTCGTCATCAAGGCCCATGCTCTTAAAGAGCGATTGCAGGCGGATGTGGAGCAGGATGTCGAGTCCTCCATTCTCGGAAGCCGTCTTGAACTCCTGCCGTGCTTTGTCCCGAGCGCCCGCATCGCGGTACACTGTCCCAAGGAGAAGCCGGATGTAAGGTTCCTCCGGGTACAGGTCCCTCGCCTTCTCAAGGGCCTGCGTAGCACCGGCGAGGTCTTTCTTGCCCAGGTACGCCTGGGAAAGCCCTACGTACAGGTAAGCGTTGTCAGGCTCCTTTTTTATCGCCTCTCCGTACTCAGCGATGGCATCGTCGTACGCTTTCTCTTGGAGCTTCTTCACAGCACGGATCTCTGGGTCGTATATCTCTATCTTAGCGTCCTTCCTGAGGCCGTCAAGCCAATTGACGAGGGCCTCCTGCTGAGCCGCCGTCTGAAGCCGACTTTCTATGTCGGCGCGCTTGTCCTCGAAGTCCTTCCCCTCCGCGGGCTTGCCCGTTTCCTTCGTGTAAGCCTGCTTGACCTCGTCCTCCGACACGGAAACCTTCGACTGGACGAGCGTGAAGAGGGTCTGTGCGGCCAGGCTGTCACGGATTTGCTTCTTGACGTCGTTCACCGTCAAGTTGTTCTCCTTGAGCGCGGTACGGAACGCCTCTTCGTTGGGAAAGGCATCCTTCTGTCTCTTGAACTCATCCTCGACCTGCTTGGCCGGGACCTGGATTTTCTCTTTCTTCACAGCTTGGCTGATGAGAACGCTGTTTACGACCTGATCGAGCACCGACGCCCGGATAGGTCCTCTCGTTTCCGGAAGGACTCTGCCTGTGTTCTCGTACTCAGTCAAAAGGGCGTCTTTGAACCCACGGTCCACGACGTCCCAGGTGATCTTTGTGCCGTTAACGCTCGCGACGATCCCGAGCTCGTCCGCTGACGGCCGCCGCATGAAAACGGTTCCGGTATACGCAAGGCCCCCGACAAAGGTTACAGATATGACTATGATGACGGCCTTCGCCAGCCTCGAGCTCTTCTTTCCTCGAAAGCCCAGGAACAAGAGCATCTCCTCCAATCCTTCACACGCAGTACGCACGGTACGCTGTGATTCTACCCGACGCCCACTACCGGTGTCAATGTCGTTCCGGCCCAGCCCACGGCCTCCGACCGGCCGAGGTTCACCACCTCTCTACGCCGATCGTCGTGGAAGGACCGTGGCCAGGGTACACAACGGTATCATCAGGAAGGCAGAACAGCTTCAGCTCGATCGACCGCACGAGGGCGTCATACGAGCCTCCGGGGAAATCGGTCCTCCCGACGCCTCCCCCGGCGAACAGCGTGTCGCCGCAGAATACGACGCCGTCGCCCACGAGCGAAATGCTCCCCGGAGTATGCCCTGGCGTGTGAACCACGCGCAGCCTGACGGACCCTGCAACCACTTCGTCTCCTTCCTCGAGGAGCCTGTCGGCTCCGGGACCCCTGATGCCCCCCTCGCCCGGCCCCCGTGCCGGCGCAACTAACGCCGAGAGGTTCACGGCGGGATCGACGAGCGCCCGCGCGTCTGCTTCATGAACGGCGATAGGCGCGCCCGTAGCCGCCTTGACGCCCCCGTTTGCGGCGATGTGGTCCACGTGGCCGTGGGTGTTCACGATGGTCTCGCACTCGAGGTCGTCCTCGCGGAGCGCCGCCACGATCTTGGCAGGCTCGTCCCCGGGGTCGATAACCACCGCTTTGCGGGTCCTTTCGCATGCCACGATGTAGCAGTTGGTGTCGAGCGCGCCTACGCGCACCGTCCTCACCATCACCGCACCTCGCCGCCCTCCCGCCGCACGACGTTCAAACGACCTTGGCCTTGCTAACCAGCCGCCGCGCGGCATCCGTTTCCATCAAAACAGCCTCTTGCTATCGAGAAGAATCGTAACCGGGCCGTCGTTTTCCACGAAGACTGTCATGACCGCCTGAAACCTGCCCGTCTCCACGATAAGGCCTGTCCCGCGCAGTTCCTTCACGAACGCCGTGTAGAGCTCAAAGCCCTTCTCCGGCGGCGCGGCCTCGGTGAAGCTGGGCCGCCGTCCCCTGCGGCAGTCGCCGTACAACGTGAATTGCGAGATCACAAGCACCGGAAGCCCGAGGTCAAGGCAGGAAAGATTCATTTTGCCCGTTTCATCGTCGAGGACACGCAGGTTCGCCACTTTCTCGGCGAGATACCGCGCGTCCTCCGGAGAGTCACCCGCACCGACCGCGAGAAAGACCACAAGCCCCGGGCCTATCCTGCCCACAGTCTCGCCGTCCACGACAACATAGGCTAACTTGGCCCGCTGTACCACGGCTCTCATGCCCGCCACCTACACCGACTGGAGCTGCTGCGCGCTGGCGTGGTGCGCCCTGTGCACATCGGTGACTCCTTGGACGCGCCTGACCCTGCTCATGATCGAGTTTAAGTGGTCTATGCCCGTGATCTCCACCACCATGTTCACGACAGCCATGTGGTCCTTGGTCGTCCTCGCGTTCACCGCGCTGATGTTCGCGCGGAGCTCGGTGACGGCCGACATGATGTTGGAAAGCAGCGCGACTCTATCGTGCGCCTCGATCTCGAGCTCAACCGGGTAGGAGTTGTCCTCGCCGAACTCCCACTCAACCTCGATGTTCCGCTCGGGGGAGTTCCGGAGCCACGCAACGTTGGGACAATCGCGCCTGTGCACTGAAACGCCCTTCCCCCTCGTGATATACCCGATGATCTCGTCACCCGGCACGGGGCTGCAGCACCTCGCCATCCTCACCAGGACGTTGTCGACGCCCTTCACCCTGACCCCTTGTCCCGCCGGACGCCTTCGCCTGGGAACGAGCTGGGTGGGCTCTTTCTCCTCTTTGTCGAGGCCTGGTTTTTCCGGGGCAAGCCGAGCCACTACCATGGTGGGCGACACCTTTCCGTCGCCGACCGACGCGAGCAGGTCTTCAGCGTCGGTGAACCCGAGTCGCTTTGCGGCAACGAGGAGCTTCTCCTCTTTCAGATTGTCGTGAACCTCAAGACCCTGACGGCGAAGCTCCTTCTCGATGAGGTCGCGCCCACGCGGCACAGCCTCCTCGCGGCGCACCTCCCTAACCCACTGCCTTATCTTGTTGCGAGCTTTCGAGGTCTTGACGAACGCGAGCCAGTCGAGGCTGGGCGCTCCCGGTCCCTTCGAGGTGATTATCTCTACGATGTCTCCGTTGCTGAGCTGGTAGTCGAGGGGCACCATTCTGCCGTTGACCCTAGCCCCGGTGCAGCGGTGGCCGATGTCAGTGTGGACGCTGTAAGCGAAGTCCACTGGCGTGGACCCTGCGGGCAGGTTCTTCACGTCGCCTTTCGGGGTGAACACGAAGACCTCGTCTTTGAAGAGATCGATCTTCAGGGTCTCCATGAAGTCGTGGACGTCTTTCATGTCCCGCTGCCATTCGAGGAGCTGACGCAGCCACGAGAGCTTCTCCTCGAATTCGCTCACCGTGCGGGTGCCTTCCTTGTACCTCCAATGGGCCGCAATGCCGTATTCCGCGGTGCGGTGCATCTCCCATGTGCGGATCTGTATCTCGAGAGGCTCTCCGGCCGGGCCGATGACAGTAGTGTGCAGCGACTGGTACATATTCGACTTCGGCATCGCAATGTAGTCTTTGAAACGGCCCGGCATGGGCTTCCACAGGGAGTGCACTATCCCGAGGACCGCGTAGCAGTCCCTTACGCTGTTCACTATGACCCTTATGGCGATGAGGTCGTAGATCTCCTCGAAAGCCTTCCCCTTCAGGCGCATCTTCTCGTAGATGCTGTAGAAGTGCTTGGCCCGCCCCTGAAGCTCGCACGAGATACGGGCCTCTTCGAGGGCTTCCTTCAGCACGGCACTTGCTTGTTCTATCAGCCCTTCCCGCTCTTTTCGCTTTCTCGCGACCTTCTCTACGAGCTTATAATACTCGCCGGGCTCGAGGTACCTCAGAGCCAGATCCTCGAGCTCCCACTTCACCCTCCACATGCCCAGGCGGTGGGCCAACGGGGCGTATATCTCGAGCGTCTCCCGGGCTATCCTGGCCTGCCTGTCCCATGGCAGATGCCCCAGGGTGCGCATGTTGTGCAACCTGTCAGCGAGTTTAATGAGGACAACCCTGATGTCCTGGGCCATTGCGAGGAACATCTTCCGCAGGTTCTCCGCCTGCTGTTCCTCCCGGGACATGAACGGAAGCCTGCCTAGCTTGGTGACACCGTCAACGAGAAGGCTGACCTCCCGTCCGAACTCGGCCTTGATTTGGTCGAGCGTGACCGGCGTATCCTCGATTACGTCGTGCAGCAGACCCGCTGCGATGGTCGTGACGTCCATCTCGAGCTCGGCGAGGATCGCAGCGACCCCGAGGGGATGGAAAATGAAAGAATCCCCCGAATCGCGCCGTTGCCCGGCGTGGGCCCTCGCGGCGAACTCGTACGCCTTCCTCACCTGGTCGAGGTCGGCGTCAGGAGCATATCGTCTTATTCGCTCTAGGACCTCGTCAATGCCTTGCTCCATCTCGACCACCTGCAACCGGTAGCATCCCCGGCACGGGTCTCGGGGCCGCAAAACTCGGCAGAGCCCTTGCCCGCGGCCCGCGGAGTCGCCCGGCAAGCGAATGCCCACCGGCCGCCATTCCTATACATTATACAACAAGCCTCAGCTTCTTACAGCCTCCCGCAACTCTTTTACGTTGAGCTGCACGTGTCTCGCACCATTCCACTGGTTGACCTCGATGGTATACACGATGTCAACATCCTTCGCGCCTTTCGTGAAGAGGACGGGCGCCATCCCGCCTAAGCCGAACCCTATTGCGTCCAAAACCACTCCGTCTTGGGCCAGCTTCATCTTCAGGTGCTTAGCTTCGGCCCCGACCCCGCGATACTCCACGAGCCTCACGCCTCTTGAAAGGAAGGTCGGAACGGGGTTCCCCACGCCGAACGGGGCGAGCGCGCCCAGGATCTCCGCGACCTCGATATCGATCTCGCCAAACCGCGCTTCGAGATCACACACGACCTTTCTCGCGAGGTCCTCAGGAGCGAGCATGCCCCTTGCCACCTCGTTCATCCGCTCGCGGAGCGCGGGCACGGCGTCCCGAGCTATGGAAAGCCCGGCCGCGTGGCGGTGCCCCCCAAACTCCTTGAGGAGGTCCGCACACTGAACGAGCCCCCTGTACAAGTCGAACGCATCTATGCTCCTTCCGGAGCCACGCCCCTCCTCGCCCTGTATGCTTATTAATATAGCCGGGCGCCAGAATCGTTCCACTAGGCGAGAGGCAACTATGCCGATGACCCCGGGATGCCACCCCTCGCCCGCGAGCACGAGGACGATGTCCTCCGCCTCACCGTCCGGCGTGGTCTTCACCATCGAGACCGCCTCATCCAGAATGGCCTGTTCCAGTGACTGCCTTTCCTGATTCGCCCTGTCCAAGATGGAGGCGACGTGGGCCGCCCTTTCAGCGGATGACTCAGTGAGAAGGTCCACGCAAAGCGACGCGTCCCCGAGCCTGCCCACGGCGTTAAGACGAGGCCCGAGAAAGAAGCCCACTGCACCCGAGCTTATCTCCCGGCCGGCGAGGCCCGACACGCGGATGAGGGCCTGGAGGCCCGCGTTCGAGGTGGAATTCAAGCTCGCGAGCCCGTGTTTCGCGAACACCCTGTTTTCCCCCGTGAGCGGGGCTATGTCAGCGATCGTGCCGAGGGCGACGAGCTCGAGCAGCTCGCCCGCGGCCGCTGGCGCATCCAGAGTGCCGGCATGCGCGCGCAGGAGCGCCAACGCGAGTTTGTAGGCAACCCCCACCCCGGCGAGATCGGCGAACGGGTAGCTCGAATCTCTCCGCTTCGGGTTCACCAAAGCGTGAGCCCTTGGAAGCACCTCCGCGGGCTCGTGGTGGTCTGTGACGATGACATCCATGCCGCGCTCGCGCGCTAGCTCGACCTCATCAACAGCGGTGATCCCGCAGTCCACCGTGATGAGAAGCGTGACGCCGGACGACGCCGCCTTGTCCACGGCGTCGCGGTTCAGCCCGTATCCCTCGTCTATCCGCCCGGGGATGTAGTAATCAACGTCGGCACCGAGCGCCTTCAGCACGTTCAGGAGGACGCACGTGGACGTAATGCCGTCCACATCGTAATCCCCGTATATCCTTATCTTCTCGCCGTTGCGCACGGCCCGGAGCACCCGAACGACGGCTCTCTCCATGTCAGGGAGGAGCAGGGGATCAGGAAGATCGTCGAGATCCGCCTTGAGGAACTTCCTCGCAGCCTCTGGGCTATCCAAACCCCGGAGCGACATCACCCTCGCCGCAAGCCGCGGGACCGCAAGCTCCCTCCACAGGACCTCGCTTCTCTCCTCAGCCTCGCTCGAAAGGCCCACCACGTGCCACACGCAAGTTCCCAATGTCCTCCTCCTCCACGTCGTCTCCTCGCGCGCGCTCTCCGGCGCGGGCTCTCCGGCGTCGACGGCCCGCGGCCTCCACGCGCCCCGTGCGCCGTCTCCCAAGCGCCGTCAGCGCAGGACGCGCCTCATCGTCCCGGGGCGCTCACCGCCCTCGCGCTGTGAGTCCGCTCCGGCCTTTCCCCGTCGCGGGCGTTCCCTTACCTTCCCTGCCCGGTGTGGCGGCGTCCCCAGGGCATACACACCTCACTCACACACCTACAGCATTATAAACAAAAGAGGCACCCCCTGGCTAGCCCAGGAAAGCGCCCGAGGTGTGGGGGCGCGCCCAGGTGCAAAGCCCGCCTGCTCCTAAGCAGATCGCCATAAGTAATCGCCGGTTCCAGGGACCACACGCGCCGTCCAGGGTTGCCAGTGATTGCACGAGGGGTGTCAAAATCCGGCCACTTGCTGCCAGACGGGCCGGATTTTGGCGAAGCGCGCCCCGCTTGGGGTGCCGTCCCCGAGTGCGACACCGGCAACCCAAGACCTCGGAAAACGAGAGAAAACTAATGACCTCGTACTTAGGTCACCGACTCAGAAAAGACGTCATGCTCCGGGCCTCGACCCGAAGCGATCGTCGCTCGCGCCGCCCTGCTCCACGCCGCCCTGGGGTTCAGGCTCGCCTCGCGGCCCGGTTTCATCTTGCGGCCGCGGAAGGACCTCCATGAACTGTGTAGCCTCAAGCTCCACCTCGAGGGCCTGGACACGCTCCTTTACCGCCTCGAGCTCGCGCGCCTTCGCCCGCGCCTCTCCATCCAGCCTCGCGACCTCGCCCTCAAGGCTGGTGGCCTTCTCCCTCGCCGCTTCCAGCTCGTGAGCGAGCCTCTCCGCCTTTCCCCTGAACGACCTGAGGCTCAACCTCAGCCTTATTTCACGCACGGCGCCGAGCAGTCCCACGACGACCGCGCCGGCGGCCGCGGAGCCCAGAATGACGAGGGCCAGAGAGACATCAACGAGACGCCACTTTAGAAACGTGACTGTGACAGGCGCGGAATTCTGGATGGCGAACACGGCGACGAGGAGGGCGAAAGCAAGGCCAAGGACGGTTACGGCCTCCAACATTCTCATCTCCCGTTGCGAAGCGGGCCGCCAACCCGGAAAGTAGGCCGCCGGGACTCCATACGTCCGGACCGCGCATGCTGCCGCTCCGAGGATGTCAGCCCCTTATTCGGCGTGCGACGACGAAAATCCTCCCCTGGCGTTCTCTTTCGTGCCGTATCTAACGAGGCTCACGAGGATGTCCTTGTCGAATTCGTCGACCACGTACAGCTTCCCCCGGGCTACATCCACGAGCTTTCTGAGGAAATCCCTGTTGGGCTGGAGCCCGACGCACATGAACGGCACTTTTTCCTCGGCTATGCGCTTCGCCGCGGTGAGGGCGTCCCGCGCAGGGTCTGCGGTCCAGCGGTTCATTGTGGGGATTCCGTCGGTGATCAGCACGAGCAGCACATCCCTGAGTTTTCTCGCCCGGATGAAATCCAGGGCCTCCGCGATCCCGGCGGCGAGCGGCGTGAGGCCTGCGGGCTCGATCCGCCCAACCCCTTCCTCTATCGCCTTTCTGTTGCTCGTCGAGGCTATCTGGAGCCGCACATCGCGCTCCTGAAACGTGAGGACAGTGATCCTCAGCTGGCAGGCTGCGGCCAGATGGCGGATGAGGTACTTGGCGGCGCGGATGCGCCGACCCACCATGCTTGCGCTCGCGTCGATGAGAAGGCACACCTCCGGTGGTTTCGCGGGGCGCTTCCGATAGAGCCTGATATCCTCGCGAACGAGGAACGGCCTGGCGGCACCCGCTGCAAACCCGTTTCTTTCGAGGCAGGCTCTCGAAAGGGCAGCCACGACTGTCTCGGGCACGGCGATCTCGTCACACCACTCCCCATCCCTAGGGGGTCTCACGTTCTTCGAGAGTCTAGGACGCTCGTGCCTGGCCTTCGGCCCGAACCGGCCCTCCTCGTGGCGGGGAATCCTCGGCACGATGGGCATCCTCCGCACGAGGCGCCTTATGCCCGCCTCAACCTCCGACGCGCACGTGGCAAGGATGTTGCGGACTTCCCGGCCTTTGGGAGTGAGCACCAGTTGGCCCCGCTCTCGGGTCAAGAGGTCAAAACTGGAGAGGCGTTCGATGACCTCGTCGAGGTCACCCGCGTCGCGCCGTATGTCGGGTGCGACGGTTCCCGATGTCGGCAGCTGGTCGAGGAGGCGAGCCATGTTGTTCCTTCCGCCGAACTCCTCGGCCATGGAGGACACCGCCTCTATCCGCGCCTCCCTCGGCAGTCTATCCCAGTCCTGGCTCCCGCCCGCAACCCTGGACTCGTTGAGATAGGAATCGAACACGCTGGAGTAGGGCGAGAGATCGCCCTTCCCCGCCGCCTCCTGGTGCCTGAGGCTCTCCACCTTTCGGATATCCACGCCTTGCCGCCCTATCTCCTCCTCCAAAGCCAAGACAAGGTAAAAGAGCAGCAGAAGGCAGTTGTCCGGAAGCATTGCTGCGACGTGCACGTGGTTGCAGTGAGCCTTGCGCAGCGAGAGTTTCCGACCGTAGTTGAGGGTGCCGCCGACCCTCCCGCCGCCCGTGCCCGTCTGGATGTCCATGAGGTCGAGAAGCTCGCTGGGCTGCGGAAGGAAGAGGCCGCGCGCCCGGTCGAGCAGGAGGTCCTGGTAAAACCCGTATACAGCGCGCTTCACGGCGTCTGCAGCCCTCCGGTGGTCCACCTCGGCAACTTCGTGGAACACGTCTATATGGAGGATCTCATCCTTCCGCCGTCTCGAATAGAAACAGACCCCCGCGTCCTGGTTCGTGAGCACCTTGATCTCCCCCGGGGCCGCAGGGCTGACCACGTGGACCCGCTTGCTCACCACGGTGGTCTCGCCGATCCTAAGGCCCCTCCCCATCCGGAATTCGTTCTGCATGACCCGGATGAGGCGGGGGGCGTCATACCGGAGGACCGTAAGACAGTCGAAGCCGGTCATCGGAGCCTCAGGTCTTCCTCGGTGAAGACCACCTCACCCCCGGCAAGCTGCGCAAGAAACCTTGCCCTCGCAGGGGGCGCGGTTATAGGCACCTCGCTTGGGTCGGATATGCTCGCGCCGCCGCTCCCGTAGGCCGGGCCCTGGCCGGTGCCGGAGCCCGTCGCTCCCTGCCCGAGCGCACCCGCGCCCGAGCTCGAGGCCCGTTGGGACGCGGAGCCTGGCGGCACAACACCGCGGCCGTCGCCCGCCGGCCCTCCCTTGGTCGCGTCGGGCCTCGCAAAGCCCATGCCCCTCATGAGCCTCTCCCAGAGGCTGTCCGGCCGGGGAACGGGCTCCACCGTTCCGCTGGACGCGAGGTCTCTTTCCTTGTGCCGGGTCTCCTCCTGAACTGGCTTGGCCGGGCCGTCGCCGGCCGCGTCCTTGAGCGGGTCTGGGTCGCGACGTCGGCCGCACCTGGATTCGTACTCGTCCAAGAATTTCCCGATGTTTATGAGGGTGGCCGCGTCCACCCTGTGGCGCAGGGCGAAAGGCAGCACCGTCCTTATATCGTTGATGGACGGGTGCGGTCTGGCGTCAAGCGCCGCACGGGCACGCGCGCCCAGGGAAATGGCTTCTACAGCGCGGAGGCTCTCCATACCGAAGCTGACGTATACTTCACCGAGAAGGGAAGCAAGTTCCTCAGGGATGGTGATGCTGGGAAGGGCAGCGGCCCGCCCCAGCATCCTCTCGCGAAGCGCGTCTAAGGTGGAAGAAGGCGGTGCTCCTGCACGCCCGGCAAGCGTCGCCGACGCTCCGGGGAGCCGGGCCTCGTCATTGAGGAGGATGCGCTTCACAGTGGACTGGTCCTGCGGTCTTGCCATGTTCACCGTGAAGTCAAACCTGTCCGAAAGCTGACGCCTTATATCTTCGAGCGCACCGGGCTCCTCGTCGGGATTGCTCGCCGCCCATATCGCGCACGTAATAGGGATCTCGAACGCGGGAAGACCAGTCTCCTCCACTTGGAGCCGGCCTGGTTTGGTGCCCATCACGTCAAGGAGGACATCGGTGAGCTCAGGTGAGGTATCGGCGAGCCTATTGATCTCGTCCACGAACACGACCCCTCTATGCGCTCGTGGCAGCACGCCGGGCAGGAGTGCCGCCTCGGGACGCGAGGGGTCCGCGAGCCGCGCGAGATCTATGCTCCCCACCACGGTGCCGACCTTCGCCGCGTGCGATATCTCCAGGAACGGCACGGGCACCTCCTCGGTGCCCAGCTCCGCGATGGCTTCTGGGGGGAGATCCCGGTGCACAGGGCAATGAGGGCGCCGCGGGTCGCAGTTGTAGACGCATCCTTTGATCCTCTGGATGCGCGGCAGCACGTCTCTCATAGCTCGTATGATCGTGGTCTTGCCAGTGCCCCTGAGCCCCTCCACGTGAACGTGGAGGGGTCGACCAGCCAAGAGCGATACGACCGACGCCTCCAGCGCCTCCACGAGTGGACGGTTGCCTTCATGAATGACAAGATCCAGATATCCCTTCAAACCAGGCACCTCCCGCCGTTCCTCCGTGTCCTACAACGTATTATGACCGTGCCAAAATGGGCGCATACTGCGGCGGAGATGCCCCTGTTTCCCAAGGATGCCATGCGCTTACCGTGGAGCCAGTTGCGAGGCAAAAGGGGCCGGAACGTTTCGTCCCGGCCGTTTCATGTCCCAAACCGTCCACCGTCCAAATTCGGTTGCCGGCACCCTGCTTCGCAAGCACGCCCGTTCCGCCGCCCTGGCCTCGGAAACGACCCGCGCTCGAGCTCGAGCCCGAAAGACAGCGGCAAGACTACGTGCGACCGCCAGCGGCGCTCTGAGCGGCCTTGGGATCGATTCCGAGCTTCTTCAGCCTGTACTGCAGCGTTTGGCGCGGTATCCCCAGGGAGCGCGCCGCCCTTGAGATGTTGCCACCGGAGTCGGCCAAAGCCTTTCTCACCAGTGAGCTCTCGATGCCCGCGACCGCGGACCTGAAGTCTCCCTGGAACTCGAGCGTCACGGGGGCGTCCGGACCGTCCGCGCATGGGCCCGGAACGGCGACGGATTTTCTCGCTGATTGGGCCGCGAGGCTCCTCAGGTTGTCGGGAAGGTGCTCCAGCATTATGAAATCGCCGTCGAGAAGGTGCATGGCTCCCTCTATGGCGTGCTCCAGCTCGCGAACATTGCCGGGCCAGTCATAGGAAGAGAAGACGCGCGCGACCTCGTCCGAGACCCCCTTTACGTTCATCATGAGCTGGCTGTTGAACCTTGCTATGAAGTGCGCCGTGAGGAGCGGGATGTCCTCGCGCCGTTCGCGTAGGGGAGGTATGCCGAGGGAGATCACGTTGAGACGATAGTACAGGTCCTCACGCAACATGCCTTGGGCGACCGCGTCGAGCGGGAACCGGCTCATGGCCGCCATCACCCGGACGTCCACCCTGCGGACTCTCGTGTCCCCAACCCGCCGCACACACTTCTCCGAGAGCACCCTCAGGAGTTTCGCCTGCAGGCTCGCGGGCATGGAGTCTATCTCGTCCAGGAAAATACTTCCTCCATCGGCAAGCTCGAACAATCCGGGTCTGTCCTGGGCACCGGTGAAGCTGCCTTTCGTGGTCCCGAAAAGAATGCCCTCGAGGAGCCCTTCGGGAAAGGCAGCGCAGTTCTGAGCGACAAACGGGCCGCGCGCCCGTGGGCCCGCGTTATGGATGGCCTGCACAAAGAGCTCCTTGCCCGTGCCTGTCTCGCCGTAAACCAGCACCGCAGACGAGCTGGCGGCGGCGCGCGCCGCCTTGCGCTTGAGCTCGAGGATGCACTCGCTTTCCCCCACTATGTCGCGGAAAGTGTAGTGCGCGCCCTCTGATTCAGTCTCTCGTTTTCCCTCGCGACGGCCAAAGAGCTCCACCTGAAGGTCAACTATGCGGTGGGCCATCTCCCGCATCAGGGTGATGTTGCGCGACACCTCCACGGCTCCGACCAGCTTGCCGTCGACCTTCACCGGAAGAGTAGAATTCAGGGTAGTGATCTCATCGCCTTTGTAGGTGGTGAAGGTCTGTTCCCTGTTGCATATGGGCTGTCCCGTGCGAAGGACTTGCAGGAGGGTACTGGTCTCACGCGAGAGCGACGGAAAGACGTCGAGGATGTGCTTCCCGACAACCTCCTCTTCCTTCAAGTTGTCGAGCTGAGCGGCAACCTTGTTATAAAGAACGGTGACACCGTTCTTGTCCACCACATGAATGCCTTCATCGATGGAGTCGAGGATCACCCGAAGGTTCTCCAGAAGCTCCCTCGAGCCTCCCTCGCCCTTGATCTGGCCGGAGACCGTATCAGCGTTCACTTCACCACTTCCTAACATCCACTCACCACTAAGTATGACGTAATTAGTTTTCTCTCGTTTTCCGAGGTCTTGGGTTGCCGGTGATTGCACGGGGGGTGTCAAAATCCGGCTACTTGCCAGACAGGCCGGATTTTGTCGAGGCGCCCCGCTTGGGGCGCCGTCCCTGCGTGCAACGCCGGCAACCCTCCACGGCGCGTGTGCTCTCCGCAACCGGCGATTACTTATGGCGATCTACTTACATTTGCCAGCGCGCTTCAAACGGCTGAAGAGCGCCTGCGGGCACGTGGCAGCACGCGTTCCGGCAGCAGGCCCCATGAATCATGAGCCAGCGCGAGCACCCGCCGGGCCCGAACCCGCGGTGCGCCGCGCGCGAAATCGGGCGATCCGACCGCCGGCGCCTATATTTGGGCACTTATTGTACTTCTTCTTTCGGACCGCGTTTCCTTCATGTAATCGGTTGAATAATCGTGCAATGCAAAAGAGACGCGCCCGTGTGTGCCTGCAGGAAGACCTTCACCGAGTTCCCTGTGTGAGCGGGAGGCCTGCCGGGGATCATACTCGCAAGAACACGTCCCGTTCTACTACGGAACGTAGCTATGGAGGTGTGTGCTGGCAAGCGCTACGCCCACGCGAGAATATGCGCGGGCGCGCGTGCTCTGCGGCTCTTATGCCTGCTTTCCAGAGACTTATCTCGGGTGCGCTTGCGTGGACCATGGCGTTTGCGCTTTGAACCGGAGGCCCGCTCGCGGCCGGCTCGCGCCCGGACGAGGCGGACAGGGTCATCCCTATAACCGTCACGGGCAGAGCCCGCGTCATTGCAACGGCGTACGACAACTGCCCAATGTGCACGGGCAAGACCCGCGGCCACCCAGCTTTTGGCATCACAAGCTCGGGGGTACCAGCGACGCCTGAACGCACCATAGCTGTTGACCCCGACGTCATTCCAATCGGCACGTGGGTCTACATTGACGGTCTCGGGATATTCAGGGCCGAAGACACCGGGAGTGCCATAAAGGGCAACCGGATCGACATTTTCATGCCGACCCACGAGGAGGCGCTCAACTTCGGCGTCCAGGAGCTCGACGTCTTCCTCGTTAAGCAGGTGTTTTAAACCGGGGCCAGCCGTTTATCCGGAGGGACGCACATTAAAGGGTTCCTAAGGGACGCCGGGACCGCGAACCC
>JBLNCC010000097.1:0-5735 GCA_050260395.1 Betaproteobacteria bacterium | reverse complement strand
GATATCGTCCATGCCCGCGATGACGTCGTCGACGGCCCGGGACCCGCTCCCGGCGGCGGCGCGGCTCTTGTCGGCGGCCGCGATGAGCGAGCCCACGGCCTTTGAAACCCCCTCCATGAGGCGGGCCATTGACGCGACCACGGAGTTAGCCTCGTTCACAGAGGAGGCCTGCTCATGAGCGCCCTTGGCTATCTGGTCGATGGCGGCCGAGAGCTGGCTTGTGGCCGTTGACGTTGTATGGGCGCTCGCACTCTGCTCTGCGGCACCCTTCGCCACCTGCTCGATGGTTTTGGCCACCTGTTCGGTGGCGGTGGCCGCCTCATCCGTGCTCGCGGCGAGCTCCTGACCGGTGGAGGCCACGTGTCTCGCGTGGCCGCGCAGCTCCTCCACTACGCTGCGGAGGCTTGAGACCATGTCGGAAAAGGCGCGGGCCATGACGCCCACTTCATCACTGCGCTTTGTGCCGGGCACCTCGACTTGGAGGTGGCCGGCGGCCACCTCCTGGGCCGCGCGAGCGAGGGCCCTCGTCGGGCGTGTGATGCTTGCCGCAAGTGCGAGGGCGAGGATGAGACCGAGCACCACGGCGGCACCGAAGATGGCTATGGCGCGGTCCCGGACGTTCTTCGCGGCTATCTTGGCCGCATCGCTCGCGGACGCCGCTGCGTCCTGGTAGGCCTTCAGGCCCGTCGCGAGTTCGTCGCGGATGTCGTTGATGATGCCATCGCCCTCCGCCATCATGTATCCAAGCGCTTCGCCCAGCTGGCCGTTATCGATGTACTGGAAAATCGTGTTCCGGCAGGCGTCCCAGAGCTTCCGGATGTCCGCGACGGTCTTGATGTCGCCGATGCTGCCGGTGTCGCTGGTGGCGCCGGTGTCGCCGGAGGCATTGTCTCCGGCCTTTACCGTGGCCCCCGACAGCGCGTCGAATTGCTGCTGAATCTCGGTGTCTGCCTCGTTGAGGGCGGTCTTGAGCCGTGAGTCACCCAAGAGGAGAAAGCCGCGCAGCGCGATTGCGAACCTCTCGAATGCTCCGTGCAGGGCTTCGATCTGCATCAGGCGGAGCATCTGCTCGTCGACCACCTTGCCGAGGTCGGTGCTGACCTTCGTGACCCCTTGTAGTCCAAAGTATCCGATAACAGCCATGAATAGAAGAAGCAGCAAGAAGCTCCCGAGGATCTTGAATCCCATGCCGAGGCCGAACTGGATCCGAGATTTCACATGGCTCATACAGGCGCCCCACCCCTCTGCGCATCCACAGACTCGTCAGGTATATGTATCGGCAGGTTTCGCCACCGTTTTAGAGCCTCATGCCTTTGCCGACAGGTATCAAACTCGCGGCAATCTCTTGAACGGCCTGCTTGAGCGTGCCCGCGCGTGCCGGCCGGCGTGAACCTTTCTCGGCAAGCCTGGGTAACCGGGCTAAAGGAGCGGACGCGATTGCCGATATGATGAATGGACATGATACGACACCGTTCGGGGGGACACTGCACGACGATGGCAAACAGGCGCGCGACCAAGAAGCAGGCAAAGAAACGGGCCCAGGTGAGGCGCGTGAAAAGCGAGAAGGAGCACCAGATCAGCCTTTGCATGATCGTGAAGAATGAGGAGGAGTTCCTCCCCGGTTGCCTCGACAGCGTCAAGGGCGTTGTCGATGAGATAGTCATCGTTGACACCGGCTCCACCGACCGCACCGTGGAGATCGCCCGCCAGTACGAGGCGAAAGTCTACCATTACGAGTGGAACGACGACTTCGCCGCGGCCCGTAACGAGAGCCTGAAGCACGCCACATGTGGCTGGATACTCGTGCTGGACGCGGATGAAAGGCTTGGGTCAGACGCAGCTCAGGCGCTAAAGCGGGCGGCGTCGGGCTCTTATCCGAAAGCGATCTACGCCGCGAGGATAGTCAACCACAGTGGCGCGGGGAGCGAAACAGAGCACTACTTCCCGAGGTTTTTCCCGAATCACGCGGGGATCGAGTACAGGGGGTTAATTCATGAGAGGCCTGCATCGTGGGGCTCCGGGCCCTTTCCCGCATCTCGGCTTCCGTACAGGTTGAAAGGGTTTACCATCGCCCACCACGGATATCAGAGGGAGGTGGTGCAGGCCCGGGACAAGTTGCACCGCAACATAGCCCTCCTCGAGAGAGTCCTCCAAAGCGAGGACAATCCTTACTACCGATACAAGCTGGGGTCGATGCTTCTCTCAGCGGGAAGAATCTCCGAGGCAGTTCACCAGACCGAGCAGGTGCTGACTGTCCTCGAGTCTATGGATGACGGGGCTAGGCGCGAGGCCAGCGTGGGCCGCGTCGACGTCTTGTTGCTGCTTGCAGAGATGTATGAAAGACAGGGCCGACATGCCGACGCCTCAAGCGCTATCGATCGAGCCCTCGCTATCTTACCAGGCTCGAAGGAGGCTTGTTACCAAAAGGCAGTCCAGCTTCTTCGAGAAGGCAGGACCGACGAGGCTAGGGCCCTATTCCTTGCGGTTGCTTCGGATCACTCAAGTGACCGCTCGGACACCGGCGGGGAGCAACTGACGTTCGACGTGGGCTTAGACACGTGGAGGCCGCTCACCATGGCTGCAAGGTGCAGTGTACGCCTGGGGGATCTCGCGGGAGCCATTAAGGCACTTGTTGAGGCAGGCGAGTTTGTTCCGAGGAGCGATGATTACCTTCAGACTGTCCGAGATGCTCTTGACCGGGTGGACGAGAGCCGAACTGAAAAGGCCGGGGAAGATGTGACAAGCATCGCACGACTCAGAGAGATCCTGATGGAGGAAGCGGCTCGAAAGTCCAGCGAAGGGGATCGGCTGTACGCAGCAGGCGAGATCGCAGGAGCTTTGGAAGCATATGCAAGTTCGGCCAGGCTTAGCGGTACAGGAAACAGTACGCTGCTAGGGAAAATCGCCTATGCTCAGCTGAGGCTTGGCAATGCTAGGGAGGCGTTCGCAACGTACCTACAGGCGTTACGATCGCTTCGACCCGGAGACTCCGAGGGTCTCAACTTGCTCATAGAACTTACCGAGTCGTTCAAACCTTTGACAGGCCACGGTGGCACAGTCCCGGAAGCTAGCGTGGCAGGAAGTTGACGATCCCATGTTACCAGGATTGGGATTTCGAGCGTTACCCACTAAAGGACGACAGCGGTCTGCCGATGTTGATATATGGACGCAGCAGGCATCCAGACGCAGCCTAACACGGCCAGGACAGGAGGTGAGAGCGTGCTGGCGTGACTCACTTGAAACGGGAACGGGCGTCCCAGGAGGCTCAACAGCCCGGGCGGATGCGGCCGTGCTCCGCATGAAAAAGCACGGTAAGAGGATGGATCCTCGGCCCACGGCTATGCCGTGAGGTGAAAGAACAGGGAGGTAAAACAAAATGGCGCAGGGCGATCTTACCAGAATAGCGTCGAACATTACGGGCTTGAACGCATTAAATGCGCTCAAAGCCGTGAACACACAGCTTAACATTCACCAGCTCAGGTTGTCAACAGGTAAGCGCATCAACGAGGCGGCCGACGACCCCGCGGGGCTGACTATCGCTACTAAGCTCAACTACAAGAGCAGGGGCCTAGGCGTTGCGCTCGACAACATCGGCGATGCCAAGAACCTACTCGGTGTTGCGGAGGGCAGCCTAAGCAAGATCAGCGACATCTTGCTCCTGATCAGAGATAAGGCGGAGCAGGCGGCGAATGACACGCTATCGGATGCGGAGAGACAGGCCATAAGTAGTCAGATCCAGGCACTTGTTACGGAGATCGACACGATCGTAGACGAGACAGAATGGAACGGGAAAGCGCTTATCGACGGGAGCCTAAGCAGCATGACCTTCCAGACCGGGTTTCAAACGTTCGCTAAGACGGACGTACAGTCAACGATCTTTGCGGCGCATGACTCCAGCACGTTGGGCATCGCAACCGTCGATGTGATGTCATACACCTCTGCAATAGCGTACATGGGGAGTGTTGACAAGGCGCTGGCGAGTGTCAGCTCTACGCTCAAGGACATCGGGGCCCTCGTTTCTCGCCTTACGTTCAAGGAGGAGAACCTCACTGTTGCCAAGACCAACACGGAGGCCGCATACAACCGTATCATGAACGCCGACATCGCGGCCGAGCAGCTCGAAGCGATGAAATACCAGATCCTGCAGCAAACGGCTACCGCCATGCTGGCGCAGGCGAACGTGGCGCCCCAGGCGGTGCTGGGTCTGTTCAGGTAGGTTGCGTGATTCGGCCGGGACAACCGGTTCCGGCACGTCCGTGGCGTGCTGTGTGCCCGTGGGGGCTAGCCCCCCACGGGCCGTCCCCCGAGTCTAGGTTCGAGCCGAGCGGGGCCAGAACCGCGTGAGCCAGGCTAGGCCGCGTGACCACCGCGGCGCGGAGTTCTCCCACGGCTGCCGTGACGTCGGGGCTGCGTGGTGAGCTCGTCCCGGCCCCGGCGAGCGGGGCAGGCATGGGCGCCCGATTCTCGGGCTGGTCCCGCCTACGGCGGCTTGTGAAAGCCTGGCCAGCCCCGTCCGTCCAGCGGGGACCGTGGCAAGAGCTATGCGCGGGCGTGTAGGACCAGGATGGCCCGGTGCCGACTGGAGGTTACGCTGATGAACGCTGAACTTGACGTGCTGCAGGCGGCTAGCGAGTATAGGCCTCGCGGTGGGCCCGATGTGTACCGCGCTCAGCGCGTGCTCTCGGCAAGCCCTGGGGAGCTCGTGCTTATGGTATACGACCATGTCATCGCCAGTTGCAGAGCAAAGGACAAGAAAAGGGCGTCCGCCGGCATCGCGACCCTCATCGATGGCTTGGACCTAGATCAGGGCGAGATTGCTGCGGGGCTGTTCCGACTCTATAGATATGCAATGGAAAAGGTTTGGGAGGGGAAGTTCGAGGAGGCACTTTCCGTGATGCGCCCGCTCCGGGGGACCTGGGCCACGGCTGTGGCCGCCACTAAGGGTAATAGGGGCGCGCCCAGCCCCGTTGGCTTGAGCGCGGTCACAACTGGGCCGGAGAGGGTGGGCGCCTCGGCCACGAGGTGATCCCGCGTGGAAGTCACAGTTGCTGAGGTCAGGCTGAGGAACCTGGATATGCTCGCAAATGCTCAGGCGCGTCACGCGGTGCCGCGCCTTGGGCGCGTACCGGAGGAGCCGGCCCAGCGCGCAGCAGCGCATGCCGCGCGCCCGAAAGACGCGTCAGGAAACCTACGCGAAGTGCAAACCAGGGCCGCCGCGGAAGCCGAGGCCGAAGCAGAGCGCATCCGCGAGGAGCAGGAGCGGGCCGAGCGCATCGCCCGCCTCCTCGCCGAAGGCGTCGTGAACATCCGGATCACGTTTCACGTGGACAACGACACTGGCGACGTAACCATCAAGGTGATCGACAACGCCACGGGCGAGGTTGTGCGGTACATCCCTCCCGAGGAACTCGCCATGATGATGGACCACCTAAAAGAGTTCGCAGGCCTTGTTGTGGATAGGAAGCGGTGACGTATAGCGACGGCAGGAGAGCGGTGCATGGATCCCAGATGGATCCCAAGTGGAGGTGATCGCTGGTGAGCCTCGGGGTGCAACTTCTCACGACAAGCTCAAGCGCCAGCCAGCTTGAAGAGCTCATCAAGGCATACATGGCGGTCGAATCGAAGCCCGTCGACGACCTCAAGGCCGCGAAGGAAGCGCTCGCCACGAGGGCCACGATGTTCCGGGACCTCAACTCTTCACTCCTCGCGCTGAAAAACGCGGCGGTCGACCTTCT
>JBLNCC010000096.1:0-41878 GCA_050260395.1 Betaproteobacteria bacterium | reverse complement strand
GGTGGTCACGGTCATAACCGCGCTGTTTTGGGGCGCCGTATCCGGTTCGGGGCCCGCGACGGTTGCGGCGCTTGGGACGATCCTCATACCAGGGATGGTGAAGGAAGGGTATGACAAGGGCTTCGCGGCCGCGCTCATGTCGGCTTCGTCGGGGCTTGCGATAATCATACCACCGAGCATCGCGTTCATCGTGTACGGCGTCATCACGGGAGCTTCGATAGGCAAACTCTTTATCGCGGGGATAGTGCCAGGGATCGTGGTGGGCGTGTTCCTGATAGTCGCGGCGTATATAATCTCCGTTGTGCGCGATTACAGGGGCGGCGCGTTCGGGAAACTAGCTGAGCTGTGGCGCGCCTTCAGGGAAGCGTTTTGGGGGCTCATCGCACCAATCATAATCCTGGGCGGCATATACGGTGGTGTCTTCACGCCAACCGAGGCGGCCGCGGTCGCCGTCGTGTACGGCCTCTTCGTTGGGTTCGTCATATACCGCACCTTGACGTTCAAGGACCTGTACGATCTGCTGGTCGAGTCGTGCGTGTCGTCTGCCGTGGTGATGCTGGTTGTATCGCTTGCGGGGATCTTCGGATGGGCCATGACCACGCTTGGGGTGGTCGAGAAGGTGTCCGAGGCTGCGATCGCCATAAGCTCCAATCAGTATGTGGTGCTCTTCATCATCAACATCGTCCTCCTCATCGCGGGGATGCTCCTCGACGCCATATCGATTTACTACATACTCACGCCGCTCCTCATGCCCATCATGGCGCACTTCGGGTGGGACCCGATCTGGTTCGGCGTGCTCATGTGCGTGAACCTGGCGATCGGACAGGTTACCCCGCCCGTGGCTGTGAACCTGTATGTGGGCGCGAACATCGCAGGGATCTCGATGGACGAGATTTCACGCGCGGTCGTGCCGTTCGTGCTTGCGTCGATAGCCGCGCTCATCATCATTACGTACGTTCCAGTGCTCTCCACATGGCTTCCAAGCCTGCTCATGCACTAATGGAGAGCACGTGAAGGCGCGCGGGCGAGGAACGATGGATGAGCGTTGGCACTGGGGCAGCCGCCTATTCGGGTCCGACGACCGGCAACGTGGTGCTCGGATGCCTTTGAACGAGACGGATGGCGGGTGAGATCGCATAGGAGGAAGGGTGTATGCTACAGGACATCGTGATGCCTAAACTCGGCTTGACGATGAGCGAGGGTACCCTCGCTAGGTGGATAGTGCCAAAGGGCGAACCGTACAAGAAGGGGGACCCGCTCTTCGAAGCGGTCACCGACAAGATCAGCTTCACCGTTGAGGCCACGACGGACGGCACGATCGTGGAGATCGTCATAGGCGAGGGGGAGACGGTCCCTGTTGGCGCGGTGGTCGCACGGGCAGAAGTGGGGCGCGAGGGTGCCGTCGAAGCAGGCCGAGCCGGCGGGGCGGAAGCACAGCGGGCGGATCGGGGCCCAGGCGTGGATCAAGTCCCGCTGGGGAGGCACGGGCGTGCTTCGGGGACCGATAGCGAGAGTCTCGCAACGTCCAGCGAGGCGGCCGTCGAAATCGTTCGTGCTTCACCAGCCGCAAAGAAGCTCGCGAGGGAACACAACATCGACCTTGCGAGAGTCCCCGGAACAGGCCCGTGCGGGCGTGTGGTGGAAGGGGACGTGCGCGCCTTCCTTGACAGAATGCTCGGGGCGGCTGCGGATATCATCGCCAAGGCGACCGGGGAACGCGGCGCTGGAGAGGCTTACGGCGAGCAGATGGAGACTTCCCTTTCGGGGACGACCGTCCCGTACACGGCCATCGGAAAGGTTTCAGCCGAGAGGACCAGCAGGAGTTTTCGGACGGCGCCGCATTTCTATATATCCATGGATGTGGACGCCGCGGCGCTTTCCGCGTTCAGGGAGAGGGCCTTTGGGGATGCCTGCTGTGACGAGACGGGGCGGGCTTTCCGGCCTTCCATCAACGACATCATCATCAAAGCGGTGGCGATGGCCCTCACCGAGCACCGGTATGCCAATGCGTCAGCGGCTGATGACGGGATAGTGGTTTACCAGGAGATCAATATCGGGGTAGCAGTGGCTACGGACCAGGGTCTCATGGTTCCTGTGGTCCACGACGCGGACAGCAAGACGCTCTTGGAGATCGCGAGGGAAACGAGGAGGCTTGCGAGCCGTGCCAGACAGGGCCAGCTCGAGCCTCATGATATCTCGGGGGGCACGTTCACCGTGTCGAACCTCGGCATGTTCGGCGTGGACGAGCTGTGCGCGGTGATCAATCCGCCACAGGCAGCCATCCTGGGGGTCGGCGCCGTCCGGCAGGTCCCTGTGGTGAACGGAGGGGCCGTGGTTCCGGGCACGGTGATGAGGCTGACCCTCTCGGCCGACCATCGCGTGCTCGACGGTGCTAGCGCGGCGAAATTCCTGGGGCGGGTCAGGGGCATCCTCGAGTCGCTCGAGCCCGGTGGCACCGGTGGTGCGTTGGGCTGAGCGGATCGCAACAAGCTGGAGCTGCTTCTCACCGTGGCAGTTCCATCCCAGGGCTATCGGCGAGACGCCGATGGCCCTTGGATTTTCGCGGCTGAAGTAGGAATGTCCTGTTTCGTGTAGAATTACTAGACCCGCGGTTTTCGTGTCACGGCGCGCCGCGTCACGCAGCACGGGCCGTGCGCGTGGGGGACAAGCTAAGTCCGAGGACGCACCACATGACCGCAACAGCTCGGAACGGGGCGGGACTTGCACAGTCTGGATGATGCAGGGGGTTGGCGGGTTGCGGGTCAAGGTTATCGTGAATCCTATGGCGGGACGAGGCCGGGCGGTCAGGGCGATTCCCATCATCTGCCGGGCGCTGGAGAAGGGTGGGGCGGATTACGATGTTTACGTGACTAAGGGGCCCGGGGATGCCATAACTGCTGCAAGGAAAGGTGTGGACGAAGGGTACGACGTCATTGCGGCGGCTGGAGGTGACGGCACCACAAACGAGGTCGCCAACGGCCTGGCCGGGCACGAGGCGGCGCTTGCGGTCATTCCGTGCGGCAGCGGGAACGACATGGCGATAAGCCTCGGCATTCCCAAGGATGTCGAAGGCGCGTGCCGAGTGCTTCTGAACGGCAGGACGCGCAACCGCGACCTCGGGCGCGTCGTCGACCGGTACTTCGTCAACGCCGTCGGGGTAGGGTTCGATGCCACGGTGGCGAGGGTTGCCAGCAACGACCTTCGGTGGCTTCCGGTGCGTGGGGCACCACTCTACGTGATGGCCGTCCTGAAGACGCTAGCCAACTACAAGGCGTGCGAGATGCTATTGACTGTTGACGAGAAGGTGATGACGGTGAGGCCGCTCCTAGTGGCGGTCGGAATCGGCAAGACGTACGCGGGGGGCATGAAGATCGTCCCTGACGCGCTGCCTGACGACGGGCTGTACGACATATGTGTTGTCGAGTCCATGAGGAGCCTTGAGGCTCTCTACCATCTTCCGAAGGTCTTCACGGGGTCTCACACTAAGATGCGGCAAGCCACGATGCTGCGAGGGCGGTACGTGTCGATCCGCTCGTCTGCCCCTGTGTCACTACACATGGATGGCGAGGTATTCGTGGCGGAGTCAATGGAGTTCACTCTTATTCCCGGGGGACTCCGGGCAGTATACCCATGAGCGTTATGAGCAAAGCGATTGCACTGATATCCCTCGGATGCGCGAAGAACTTGGTGGACTCCGAAGTCATGGCGGGCGTGCTGGTCGGGGCGGGCTACCGGATGGTGGCGTCTCCCGAGGACGCCGACGTGATCGTGGTGAACACGTGCGCTTTCATCGACGAGGCACAGCAAGAGGCGGTCGACACAATACTCGAGCTTGCGGGCTACAAGAGGTCGGGGCGGTGTCAGGCCCTAGTGGTCGCGGGATGTCTCGCCCAGAGGTTCGCGTCCGAGCTTCTCGCGGAGATCCCTGAAGTCGACGCCGTGGTCGGCACCGGAGACTTCCCGCACATTGCCAGCGTGGTCGGGCGGGTTCTTTCGGGAGAGCGGATGAGCCTGGTTGGGACCCCATGCTACCTATATGACGAGAACGCCCCGCGGGTCGTCTCGACCCCGCCTTACATGGCCTACGTCAAGATCGCGGAAGGATGCAGCAACCGGTGCTCGTACTGCGTGATTCCAGAGCTTCGCGGGCCTTACCGGTCGCGACCTGTGGAGTCCATCGTGAGTGAGGTGCGCGGGCTTGCGCGCGCCGGGGCAAAGGAACTCATCCTCATCGCGCAAGATACCACCAGGTACGGCGAGGATATCTACGGGCGTCCGTCCCTCGCGGAATTGCTTCGGGAGGTCTGCAAGGTCAACGGCCCGAGATGGGTTAGAGTGCTTTACATGTACCCCTCCAGGGTGACCGAAGACCTCATCGAGGTCATGGCCTCCGAGCCGAAAGTATGCAAGTACGTGGACCTGCCACTCCAACACGCCGATGATGACATCCTGAGGTCCATGAACCGCAGGGGGACTTCGGAGGACGCGCGGAAGGTCATTGCCGCGTTCAGGCGGGCCATGCCTGGCGTTACCATTAGGAGCACCTTCATTGTCGGGTTTCCGGGGGAGACAGACGACAAATTCGAGAGGCTTCTTGACTTTCTGAAGGAGGTCCGTCTCGACAGGGTCGGGGTTTTCGCTTACTCTCCACAGCCGGGCACGCCTGCGGCGAAGCTTCGGGGCCGGGTCCAAGCGCGAGTGAAGGAGAGACGGCGGCGCGAGGCCATGGAGGTTCAACGGGTGATCTCCCGAGAGAAAAACGAGGCCAGGGTCGGGAAAGTGTTCGATGTCCTCATCGAGGGTCGGTCCGAGGAGAGCGATCTAGTGACGGTGGGCCGGTCCGAGGCAGAGGCGCCGGAGATAGACGGCCTCATCTACATCGGGAACGAGCACCCGGCGCCTGGGGAGTTTAGACGTGTGAGGATTGTGGAAGCGGGCGACTACGATCTCGTGGGCGAGGTGTTGGAGGCGAATGCCGGCTTAGAAGGAAATGACCGGGGCCCGTAGAAAGAAACCTAATGGCCGTCAAGCCAGGTGGCTCGAGAGCGTCGCGGGGGATTCTGACGCGCCCGCGGGGGTGTCTGCTGCCTCGTGCGTGTCCGCGGCAGCACCGACCGCGCGGGCCGTGCGTGAGGCGATGATGACGGGTGGCTTGCGGATGCGTGGTGACAGGGGTCCCTCGCGTCGCGAAGCCCATTATGAGGACCAAGAGAGGAGAGGACTGCAGAATGGACGAGGAGACGATGTCCAGAAGCCCGTACGAGATGGCTCTGCAGCAGTACGACGCCGTCGCCGAGAGGCTCGGTATCGACCCGGGCATACGCGAACTGCTACGGCACCCCGAGAAAGCCCTCGAAGTGGCGTTCCCTGTGAGAATGGACGATGGCAGCATCAAGGTGATGAAGGGTTATCGGGTCATCCATAGCACAGCGAGAGGCCCGGGCAAGGGCGGTATAAGATACCACCCCGCGGTTACCTTCGACGAGGTTAAGGCCCTCGCTATGTGGATGACGTGGAAATGCGCGGTTGTCGGTATTCCGTTCGGTGGCGCCAAGGGTGGCGTGGTGTGCAACCCGAAAGAGATGTCCCAGGGCGAGATCGAGCGCTTGACGAGGCGCTTCACCATGGGGATAAGCGGCGTTATAGGGCCATACACCGACGTCCCGGCGCCCGACGTGTACACCAACGCCCAGGTCATGGCGTGGATCATGGACACGTACAGCACTCAGAAGGGTCAGTTCGTGCCCGGCGTCGTGACCGGCAAGCCTATCCCGCTGGGTGGGTCGCTGGGCCGCAATGAGGCCACCGCGAGAGGGTGCGTGTTCGTCATACGACAGGCCGCCAAGCATTTGGGGATGCCCATGGACCGGCTCCGGGTCGCGATCCAGGGTTACGGTAATGCAGGTTCCATAGCCGCGTCTCTCCTGCGTGCGGACGGGTGTAAAGTCATCGCGGTATCAGATTCCAAGGGTGGAGTGTACTGCGACAAGGGGCTTGACCCCGCCAAGGTCCTCGCCCACAAGAAGCTCACAGGGTCGGTGGCGGGGGCGGAGGGCACGGAGCCCATCTCCAACGCCGATCTTCTCGAGCTCGATTGCGACGTGCTTGTGCCGGCGGCCCTCGAGAATCAGATAACCGCGGGGAACGCGCCTCGCGTCCGCGCGAGGGTCGTGGCAGAGGCGGCGAACGGGCCGACGACTCCAGAGGCCGATGACATCCTTTTCGACAAAGGTGTCATGGTGATACCCGATATCCTGGCGAACGCGGGCGGCGTTACGGTGTCGTACTTCGAGTGGGTACAGAACCTCATGGTTTACTATTGGACGGAAGACGAGGTCAACAAGAAGCTTGAAGAGATCATGAATCGTAGCTTCCACGCCGTGCTCGACATGGCTCAAAAGAAGAAGGTTCACATGAGGAGCGCGGCCTATATGCTTGCAGTCTCAAGGGTTGCGGAGGCCGTGAAAATGAGAGGGATCTGTCCGTGAACCTGACGAGGCCGAGGCGACCGGCTTCCAAGGCCGTCACGGGCGTCCTGTGAGGCCCTCGTGCCAGGCCGGTGCGGGCCGCGTGTTGCCTTGACCCGCCTCACCCGGCGGCTGGGTGAGGCGGGTTTTCGCGTGCCGTTTCAACGAAGGGGTAAATGGCGGTAATTTCCCGGACTGGGAAGGAGGAGCGGGGGCTGGCGTAGAATGCATAAAATCTGGGGATGCAGCCGGCTTGACCGGATGGTCCCACAGGTGTTCTCCCGTCGTTCCGTTATCCCAGCTCGAAAGGAGGGATGCGGTGCGCGGTTTCTTCTTCGAGTAGCTTTCGCGTAGTTTCCTGAATGCGAAAGGAGGCATTTCGGGTATGTCCAAGAGAACCACCTGGATCGTGGTGGTGGCGGTCATCGTGGTGCTCGCCGCGGTCTATCTTGGGGTGCGCGGCCTTCCAACGGCACAAAAGGCCCAAGAAGCCCAGCAGGCCTTCAAGGCCGGTATGGTGACTGACATCGGGGGGCTCGGAGATCAGTCGTTCAACGACGCGGCTTATCGGGGTCTGCAGAAAGCCAAAGATGAGCTCGGCGCGGAGATAAACGTGGTCGAGTCCAAGAAGATGGACGACTATGAGCCCAACCTTCGCAGCCTGGCCGACCAGAAGTATGACATAACGTGGGCCATCGGCTTTCTCATGACAGACGCCGTGAACAACGTGGCCCCGCAATACCCCGATCTGAAGTTCGGCATAATCGACAGCGTCGTGGAGCAGCCGAACGTGGCATCCGTCACCTTCAAGGAACAGGAGGGGTCCTACCTCCTCGGGATCATCGCTGCCAGCATGACGAAGACGGGAACCGTCGGGTTTGTGGGCGGCATGGATTCACCTGTCATAGAGAGGTTTGAGGTTGGTTACGTAGCAGGGGTGCGCAGCGTGAATCCCAACGTGAAGGTGCTCATAGGCTACACCGGGAAGTTCGACGACCCGGCCAAGGGCAAGGAGGTTGCCCTCGCGCAGTTCAGCCAGGGAGCCGACATCGTGTACCACGCATCTGGCGCGTGCGGCATAGGCGTCATCGAGGCCGCGAAGGAGAAGGGGCCGGGGTTCTGGGCCATGGGTGTAGACTCGTGCCAGCATCACCTCGCTCCCGACAACGTCCTGTCGTGTATGATGAAGAGGGTAGACGTGGCGGTATATGATGTGTCGTCAAAGGTGAAGGACGGCACGTTCGAGGCCACCCACTATGAGTACGGCCTGAAAGAGGATGGGGTCGGGCCTTGCGACGAGACCTCCAAGCACGTTCCGCAGGAAGTCCTGGACAAGGTCAACGCCTATAAGGAAAAGATCGTTGCCGGGGAGCTCGTGATCCCGGGTACCAGGGCTGAGCTTGAGACGTTCACTTCGCCCGTCATATGAGCGACCGCGCGACGATGACAATAAGAGACGCAAAAGAGTGATTTGGCCCTCGACGAGCGGGCCAGGCAGGAAGGCGCCAGGTGCCGCCGCTTATGCGGGGAGGCATCTGGCGCCTTCGGAGAGGGGGGGTATGTTCGCTGTCAACGCGAGACCAGACTCCCGTGGTTGAGATGCGGGGGATCACCGTGACGTTCCCGGGGGTCGTCGCAAACGACGACGTCAGCGTCGACGTGTACCCGGGCGAGATCCTGGCGCTTCTCGGCGAGAACGGCGCCGGGAAGACGACTCTCATGAACGTCCTTTATGGGCTTTACAAGCCCGATCGTGGCGAGATCCGTGTGCGCGGCAAGCCCGTGACCATCCGGGACCCGAATGACGCCATAGCGCTCGGCCTCGGCATGGTGCACCAGCATTTTATGCTGATACCACCATTCACGGTGGCCGAGAACATAGTGCTCGGCACCGAGCCGGTGGGCGCGGGCGGCGTCCTCGACAAGGCTCGGGCAGTGAAGGACGTGAAGGAGCTGTCCGCCAAGTACGGGCTTGCAGTTGACCCCGAGGCCCGCATCGAACACGTATCCGTCGGGATGCAGCAGCGCGTGGAGATTCTCAAGGCTCTGTACCGGGGCGCGGAGGTTCTGATCCTCGACGAGCCCACCGCGGTCCTGACTCCGCAAGAGGTGGAAGAGCTCGCCGGGATCATGCGCAACCTTGCCGGCCAAGGCAAGTCGATTATCTTTATCACCCACAAGCTCAAGGAGGTTATGGCGATAAGCGACCGGGTGGCGGTGCTGCGAAGGGGCAGGGTTGTGGGTACTATTCCCACGCGCGAGACTACGCCCGAAGACCTCGCGCGGATGATGGTGGGCCGCGAGGTGGTTCTCTCAGTGGAAAAACGGCCCGCGACCGTCGGGGATGTCGTTCTCAAGGTCGAGGACATCCATGTGAGGAGCGGGCGGGGCCTGCCTGCTTTGAGGGGAGTCTCCCTTGAGGTGAGGGCGGGGGAGATCGTGGGCGTCGCAGGCATAGAAGGGAACGGTCAGAGCGAGCTCGTGGAGGCGCTGACCGGGCTTCGCAAGGTAAACTCGGGCCGCATCTTGGTGGGCGGCGCGGACATCACCAACAGGTCTCCTCGCGAGGTTATCGAGCACGGCGTCGGACACATTCCGGAGGATCGCCAGCGTCGCGGCCTGATCCTCTCCTTCTCGGTGGCGGAAAACTTCATCCTCGAAAGGTACCACAAGCCCCCGTTCGCGCGGGGGATCAACCTCGACTTGCAGGCTGTCAAGGATTACGCGCGCAAACTTGTCTCGGAGTTCGACGTTCGAACCCCAAGCGAAACCGTGCGCGTCGGAGCTCTTTCCGGCGGCAACCAACAGAAAGTGGTGGTGGCGCGGGAGCTTTCCTTGGAACCGCGTCTCCTCATCGCGTCTCAGCCCACCAGAGGCCTTGACGTTGGGGCGATAGAGTTTGTGCACAAGAGGCTTGTATCCCAGCGTGACGAGGGCAAGGCGATACTCCTCGTGTCGCTCGACCTCGACGAGATCATGTCGCTTTCCGATAGGATCCTCGTGCTTTACGAAGGACGGATAGTGGGCAGCATGAAAGCCGAGGAGGCTACGGAGGAGGAGATAGGGTTCTTGATGGCTGGCGGTCGCCACGGGCGCGGTTCCGGGGCAGAGGCAGAGGGCGAGACGGGAACGGGAGGTGAGCGCGGTGCCGATGCCGGGGCAGGAAACGAGGCAGGCGAAGCCGTCCACGCGGCGGCGTACCTTTCTGCAACATGAGGAATCAAGGGAGCTCTTGATCCCGCTGGTGGCGGTGGTGCTCGCGCTCGCGCTCGGGGCGGTTCTGGTAAGGCTGGGCGGCAAGAGCCCCGTGGCCGCGTACAGTGCTCTCGTCCGCGGAGCATTTGGAGGCATCGGGAACCTGGCGGAGACTCTTATCAATATCACGCCCCTCATCTTCACCGGGCTCTCCGTGGCGTTTTCCTTCAGGTGCGGGCTCTTTAATATCGGTGCCGAGGGGCAGCTCATCATGGGGCAGGTGGTTTCAGCTTGGGCGGGCTTCGCCCTGTCCGGCCTGCCGGCCTTCCTCCACATGCCCCTCGCGCTCGGAGCCGGCGTGGCCGCGGGGGCCGCGTGGGCGGCGCTTCCGGGGTATCTCAAGGCGAGGCTGGGCGTTCACGAGGTAATCAACACGATAATGATGAACTACATCGCGCTGTATTTCAGCCATTACCTGGTGATAGGCCCGCTCAAAGCGCCCGGTCCTCTCCCTGTCACGCCCACGATCGCGCCTGGCGCTCGACTTTGGAGGTTCCTTCCGCCCACCAGGCTCCATCTGGGGGTCATCCTGGCGGTGGGCGCCGTGTGGCTTGTGTATTACATCCTTTTCCGGACAACGCTCGGGTACGAGATCCGGGCCGTCGGCCAGAACCCGGAAGCTGCACGCTATGGCGGCATCAGCGTCCGCAGGAACATCGTGGTTGCGATGATCATAAGCGGCGGGCTGGCGGGGGCAGCGGGCGCCGTTCAGGTGCTCGGTCTTCAGTACAAATTCCTCGACGTGTTCAGCTTTACAGGGTACGGGTTCGACGGCATAGCCGTGGCGCTGCTCGGCAGGAATCACCCTTTGGGCGTCCTCGCCGCGGCATGCCTCTTTGGGACCCTTGCCAGGGGAGCTATCCTCATGCAGAGCATAGCCAAGATACCGAAAGAGATCATCGGCATCGTGCAGGCGACCATCGTCCTGTTCGTGGCGGCGGACGAGATAATAAGGCGCCTCGTTGCGCCCAGGCGGAAAGCCAGGGCGGCGACGGCCGCGGGGGCGGCTCCGAACGGCGCGGAAGGGGGAGCCGGCGATGGTGCATAGGCTTACGGACATCACCGTGTACATAGCGCTTGTGGTGTCTACGCTCCGGATGGCGACGCCGCTCATCCTGGCCTCTCTTGGGGGGGTGTTCTCCGAGAGGTCGGGTGTGGTCAACATCGCTCTTGAGGGCATTATGCTCGTTGCTGCCTTCATGGCGATGCTCGTCTCCTATTTCACCGGAATGCCGTGGCTTGGCGTGCTCGGTGGAGTGGTGGCGGGGGTTGCCGTCGCGGCGATACACGCTGTCGTGTCCATAAAGTACAAGGCAGACCAGGTCGTGAGCGGAGTCGCGATAAACATCTTTGCGCTGGGATTCACGGGGTTCATGCTCCGGAGCGTGTTTCAGCACGCGGGCCAGTCTCCGCCCGTGCCCAAGGTAGCGGACTGGACCGTTCCGCTCCTAGAGAAGGTCCCGGTCCTCGGGGCCATGATAGGCAAGCACACGCCTTTCGTGTACATCGCGCTTCTCGCCGTGCCGCTGTCCCATTTCGTGCTTTTCAGGACCGCGCTTGGCTTGCGAATCAGGGCGGTCGGGGAGCACCCACGCGCCGCCGAGACTGTCGGGATAAACGTCTTCAAAATCAGGTACCTGTGCGTTCTCGTAAGTGGTGTGCTCGCGGGGCTTGGCGGCGCGTCGCTGTCCGTCGGCTTCCTGAGCCAGTTCCAGGAGAACATGACGGGTGGCAGGGGGTTCATCGCCCTTGCTGCGATGATATTCGGGAAATGGACTCCATACGGGTCGCTCGCGGCCTGCTTCCTTTTCGGGTTCGCCGACGCGCTCCAGATCCTCTCGCAGACTCTCGGCATCATGGTGATCCCGAGGGAGTTCCTGCTGATGGCGCCGTACATCTTGACCATGGCCGCTCTCGCCGGGGTCATCGGAAAGGCGGTGGCGCCGGCGGCGGACGGCGTTCCGTACGAACGGCAGGGATAAGGCTGAATTAGGGCCGGGCGTGGGATGAGAGCCGGTGAGGGCGTGGCTGGTCGGCCGGGAGGCGGTGCGCTTCCCGGCCTTGTTGCGTGATGGCATGAATTGGCAGGCGTCTTGTGCTTGGAAAAACGGGTGGTTTGTGGCATGTAGGGAGGAAGTTTGGAAGTCTGTGTAGAAAAAGCACCTAATGAGCATGCGACCCATAGCTGATTGGAGGAGCAAGATATGGTTGATGTTCTCATCAAAGGCGGACCCGTGATGATCCCCCTCCTTCTCTGCTCAGTTCTGGCTCTTGCGGTAGCGTTCGAACGCATCCTGTACCTGCTCAGGACCTCACAGGACCCCGAGCGCGCCTTGCGGCTTATCTCGGTGGCTGTCGACCGCGACCGTATGGCTGAGGCGGTGGCCGCGGTGCAGCAGCTGCGCGGTCAGATCGGCGCGCTTGCCACCGCGGCGCTTACCAACGCGAACCGTCCCAAGCCCCAACTCGAGGCGGAAGTGAAGGCCGCCGGTGAACGGGAGGCGTTTCTCTTAGAGAACCATCTTCCCGTGCTGGACATGGTGGTAACGGTGGCGCCGCTCCTTGGGTTGCTCGGCACCGTGATCGGGCTTATCAAGAACTTCCGGATCCTTGCTGCAAGTCCTCAGCTGCTCGAACCGTGGGCGCTGTCGGCCGGCATAGCCGAGGCTCTCATCACGACCGCCGCGGGGCTCATCATCGCGGTCCCGGCGTTTATCCTCCACGTGTACATCACAGGGCTCATAGACAGGAGACTCGTCGAAATGGGCGAGTTCGGGTCGAGCCTTGTGAACCTCCTTGCTGAAAGGGTGAGCGAGGGTGAACTTTCGCAGAAGCAATCGTAAGAGGCGTCGGGTCGAGCTCGTCCCTATGGTGGACGTGATGACCTTCCTCATCTCGTTTTTCATGTTGTTCACCACGTTTCGAACGAATCCCATGGGCCTTGCCGTAAGACTCCCGAGGGCCGCCACCGCGACTCCGCAGGACTCCGCAGCGATCGTGGTCGTGATAGACAGGGCCGGCGATGTGTACCTGAACAACCGCCGAATCGCCGTGGATGGGCTGAGGGCCGACATCGAGAAGAGCGTACGGGCGAACCCCAACCAGCTCGTGATAATCAGGGCGGATAGCTCAACAAGATACTCCAGGCTCGTGGAAGTCATGGACGCCGCAAGGCTTGCGGGGGCGACTCGGCTCGCTCTTGCCGCTGACAGGCAGACGGCAGCGAAGTAGCACCGGGGATCGGTGGGTGGAACCGGTCCGCGGAGAAAGGACGGTGGCGTAGATGGAGCATGACAGCGGAAGATCGAGGATGGGGTTTGCGATCCTGGCTTCGCTCTTGGTCCACGCTGCCGTGATATTGTTCGTACCGGTGGCGAGCCTGAACGGAGTTGTCATCTACCCGGTGGAATTCGGCGAGATCGAGCAGGCATTCGAGGCTCCGAGGGCGGGGAGCCCCGAGGGCGACGCGTCCGTCGCAGTTCAACCGGAGGCGGAGAAATCCTCGGAGGCCGCGCGCACCACAGGGACGGAAACGCACGTGACGGTGAAGCCCGCCCCTAAACCGGCGGCAAAGCCAACCTCCACACCCAGGCAAGCGGCTCAACCGAAACCGGCTCCCGAGGCGCCAGCGAAGCCAGCACAGGCACCCGCACCAGCTCCAATAAGTGCCGCACAGACGAAGCGGGCGGCCACGAGCCCGACCGGAAGCCAGTCTCCTCCGAGTGAGCAGGCTCCCACGGTTTCTCCGAAGCCCGCGACTACAGGTGCCAGCGCCGCCGAGGGGACAAGCGGAAGCGCGGCCGGGGAGGCCGCGGCAGCCGGCGAGAACGTGCTCACCGGGAAGTCCGACGAAGTCGTCCCGGTCCCGGCAGCCGCATCGGCCGCATCGGCAGGCGGGGGCGCTTCCGCGAGCAATGCCGTGCCTGCGACCGCGGCAGCGGGCATGAACGCGGGGGAGTCCGCAGGGAGTGAAGGGGAAGCGGGATCGGCGACGGTGGGCCGCGTGGATGCTGAAGGAACGGGCGGTCCGGATGCAGGCGGTGGGCCCGCGAAACCCAAAGGGGAGGAGTTCGGCACGGGGCGGTCGTTGGTCCTCTCGGGCGTTCCGCCGGTCTATCCGAAGAACGCCCAGAACGAAGGGGTAGAGGGTTCAGTGCAGTTGTCCGTGTCAGTTGACGCACTCGGCAACGCGACGAAGGTCGCGGTGACGGCGGGATCCGGAGACGCGCGCCTGGACGACGCGGCCATTCGCACGATATCGAGGGGCTGGCGATTTCAGGCCATTGGATGGCCATATGAGTTGTCGGTCCGCGTGACGTTCCGGAAGACGTCAGTGGAGCTTGCCTTCGGGGGCGTTACAGTTCTCGGGGACTGAGCATGGGAGGGCTAGGAAGTGACCTGTTGGAAGACCGGGCGGACCAGGCTCGTGCGGTGCGCGCTTCTCCTCGCGTTTGCAGCAGTGACCATGGCCTGTGCGTGGAGCTTCCCCGCGCTGGGTCCGGCGACGCTGCACGCCGAGGAAGCGAACCCCAATCCGAGTCCCAACCTCGTTGAGGTACGCAATCAGTATATAAAGGTGTTCGTAAACGCGACCGATGAGGGCACTGCGAGGTTTGCCGTGGATTCCACCGGCGGTGATCCGCTCAACCCGGCCGACGATGACAAGCCCCTCATATACGGTCGCCCGTGCCCATGGACCTCATACACGACCGTGAGGGTGGACGGCCTGGACTACGTTTTCGGCGGGAGGACGGAGCGACGTGCGGGAAAGGAAGGATACTACGGCAGAAAGGTGCTCGGGCCGACGCTTTCCGGCGGAAACATCATCGCCGTCTGGGACTTCGGCGACATCGAGGTCTCCCAGGTGCTCTCCATCGTGAGGAGCACTACCACCGGGCTCTTCGACACGGCCAAGATCACGTACATAGTCTCGAACCACGGCTCGACCCCGCACAACGTCGGGCTCCGCATCGTGTTGGACACTATGCTCGGGGCGAACGACGGCGCTCCGTTTCGTGTGAAGGACAAGGCGATTGTTTCGGACACCGTGTTTGGATCCAACGAGATGCCTCATTTCTGGCAGGCGTTCGACTCGCTCTCCAGCCCGTCCGTGACGAGCCAAGGGACACTGGCAGGGTCTGAGGTGACCCCGCCGGATCGTGTGGTCTTCACCAACTGGGGAAGCCTTGCCGACGGAGTGTGGGACTCGGACTTCTCACCTGGCCGCGATTTCACGAGGAGCGGCGAGTACGAGCTCGATAGCGCCATCGCCTTGTTCTGGGACCCGGTTCCACTGGCTCCGGGAGACTCGAGGGAATACACCACACTGTATGGAATGGGTGGCATCAGCATCGCACCCGGCGTCCTCTCGGTAGGTGTCACATCGCCGGCGGAGGTCACGTGCGCAAAGGACAGGCCGACTACTTTCCCTGTGGTCGCGTACGTAGAGAACTCCGGCCCCACCGTGGCCTTGGGCGTGCGCATAACCATTGCGCTTCCATCAGGGCTCCGGCTGGCTCCCGGCGAACAGAGCGGGCGCGTCCTCGGCAACCTAGAGCCGGGTGAGACGGCGCAGGCAGCGTGGGACGTGATCCCCGACGTCGTGGACCAGGCCGAACTCGAGTATTCGGTGGTGGTGGAGGCCGAGAACGCCGAGCCCAACCGAGTGAGGCGCTCGGTCAAAGTCCTGGCGCCTCCGAGCCTTGTTGTGCGGGTGGAAGCGCCTCCCGGCTTTCAGGTAAAGGATGACATGTTCGATCCATATCCGCTCGGGGTGAAGGCGCTCGTTGAAAACGTGGGCGGTGCGCCCGCGTACGGGGTGAAGGCCACGCTCACGCTCGGGCAGGGAGTAAAGCTCGCCCAGCGCGAGACGGCGTCGAGATTCCCTGGAACGCTCGCCCCTGGCGAAACGTTCGGAGTGCTTTGGCAGATAGTCCCGTCAGGGGGGGCGGGAGATTTCGACTACGTAGTGAAGGTCGAGTCGCGCAGCACCGATGAGAGGTTCGCGACGGGGACCGTGCGCGTTCCGAAGCTCCCTTCGAGGGTCTTGGTGAACGTGCCGGCTGCTTCGCCGGCTGCGGGCGATTTCTTCACCGTCGACGTGGTTGCGAGGAATATTCCAGGGCTTGTGGAATCGCAGTTCGACGTGCGGTTCGATCCCGCTGTGCTCGAGGCCGTTTTCGTGTCGAGAGGGACGGCTTTCGTGGAGGACAATGGGATGGCCTTCTGGAGAGAGGGGGTGATCGATAACTCGAAAGGCGTTGTGAAAGGCATCCTGGGTCGGTTCGCGAAGGCGCGGGACGTGACGGGGATTCTCGCGACTGTGAGTTTTCGGGCGAAAGCGCGAGGCACCTGTCGCGTCTGGCTCGAGAACACGTCTCTTGTGGGCGATGGTGAGGCGCCCGTCCCAGGGTCCGTCGAAAGCGCCTCCGTGACGGTCAAATAGTGAGATCGACCGTGAAATACGACAGATGTCAGCCGAATGGAGCGGGCCCTGCCCGTGCTGGGGGGAGTGCGATGATTAGGAGAGGGCTTCTTTTGGGAGTGCCTGCGAAAACTGTATGTGTGGTGTTGCTCTGCGTGACGCTCGTAACCGTGCCCTCGGGCGCCATGGCCGCGGAGATCAAGGACGTCCCGAAGGACCACTGGGCGTACCAGGCTGTCAAGACGCTTGTGGACAAGGGTTATCTGGCGTTGTACGGAGACGGCACCTTCCAAGGTGGAAAACCGGTGGATAGATACACGCTTGCCGTGGTGATAGCGAAGATCCTAAACGAGATCGAGAGCGGGAAGGTAGGTGCTACCCCTGAGGACGTGGAGCTCCTTCGGAAGCTTTCCGTGGAGTTCCGGCAGGAGCTTGTCCAAGTCGCGAACGAGCTCGACGTCTTCAAGAAATCTCTGGATGAGCAAGGTCGGGCCCAGGCCGTGATGAAGGAGGACATTGCCCGTCTGACTTTCACGCAGAACCAGTTGAGAGCCGAGGTCGAGAAGATGATCGCGGATATCACCGCCTCCACCGGCAAGAACGTCGCCACGGCCGACCAACGGGCCCGGGAGGCTGAGAATGAGCTTTCCGCGAGGATAGACCAGAACGAAAGCCGGGTGGGTCGCCTGGCTGATGACGTTGCCAAGGGGTTCAGCGACACCCGGGCTTCGCTCGAAGACCTCGCGGGCCGCATGGACGCCTCGGATAAGGGCTTGGCGGGCCGCCTCGACGCCCATGATGCCAAGCTCGCCCAGCTCGATGAGGACCTCTCCGCGGCGATCCTGCGCCTGAGCACGCTCGAGCCCCAGGTCGCCCTGGTTACGGACGGGCTCGTCGCTGCGAAGAAGGATCTCGGGCGAAACATCGACGCCCTCAAGCTGGACCTCGCGTCGGCTCGCAGCGACATCGCGACGTTGCAGGAAGGCTTCAAGACGCTCGACGCCTCGCTCGGCACGAGCGTGGCCCAGCTGAATGAATCCGACGCGAAGCTGCAAGAGGGGTTGGATGCGGTCACGGGGAAGGCGCTGACCCTTGAAGACAGCCTCGCGACGGAGCGAGCGGCGAGGCTGTCCACAGACACCTCGCTGCAAACGGCCCTCGCGGACCTTGCCTCGGACCTCGCCGCCACCAAGGCGCAGACCGCAAAGGACGTGGACTCGCTCCGCAAGGAAAACGCTCTCCTCAAGATTCTCCTTGCGGCTGTGGCCATACTTGGCATCGTGATCAAGTGAGGGGGTCAGGCTGGCGGGCGAAGGTGGCACGTGTCGTTCACCAGAACCACCCTCGGGTCCCTTCCCGGGGAATACTCGACCGCGCAGAGGGACGCGTTGGCCAGGTCTATCCTGTGGCGATGGTCAATGGTTATCCCTAGGGCGTTGCAGAGGATCATCTTCACGGGCCCTGCGTGGCTCACGACACATATCGAGGCGTCGGGGTGGGCGCGGACCAGCTCCATCACTTTGGGAACGACCCTGTCCCTGAGGTTGGCGTACGACTCGCCACCGGGGATGGGGTTGTTCACTGTGTCCTCGAGCCATTTCTCGACGTCCGCCCGCCTCGCCCTCTGCAATTCGTCAAGGCTCATTCCCTCCCAGTCACCCACGTCGATCTCCCTCAACTCTCTCAACTGCACCACCTCGAGCCCGTGGGGCTTTGCGATGGCATGGGCCGTCATGACCGCTCGCGATAGGTCGCTCGTGTACACGGCGGCGAGGTTCTCTTCCATCAGCCGTAGGGCGAGCCTTTCGGACTGCCGTTCTCCTGCGGGCGAGAGGGGGACGTCGCGATGGCCTTGGTACTTCCGAGCGGTGTTCCACTCCGTCTCCCCGTGTCGCACGAGAAACACGCGAGTCATTTCCGGAAACCTCCTGCAAGTCATCCCGAATAACGAGCTAGCCTGCGTTTCGACAGGCATGCCGGGATCTCCTGCCTCACCAGAGCGTGAAAACGCGTTCCTGTGCCACTATGTAAGGGTGGGTTAGTCGTCGCCGCATCTCCGGCGGCTGCCGGGTTGCCGGTGTTGCGATCGGGGACGGCGTTCCAAACGGAAGCGGGGCGCGCCTCGCCAGAATCCGACCCGTGGGGCCGGTGGCCGGATTTTGACACCCCTCCTGCAATCGAAACGCGCTTCCACGAGCGGCATACGCTGGGTTGTCGGAGGGGGATACTTCTGGCAGGAGGTCGAAGGCACGCAACGAATCTTGAGGAGGTGGGGTGAGGCGGCATGATGCGTGCGCTTTTCTTCGAGGGGTCGGGCAAGGCGCCTCAGCCAATCGAGGGCGAACCGGCGATAGAGGCCGCGGCACGGGGTGAGGCAGGCTTTGTTTGGGTCGATCTTCAGGCGCCGACTGAGGACGAATTCGAGATCCTATCGCGCGTCTTCCGTTTCCATCCTCTGTCCATAGAGGACTGTCGCGCATATAGCGAGCTTCCGAAGGTGGACGAGTTCTCGGAGTACTTGTTCCTGGTCACCCATTACGTCGCGTGCACACCCGATGACGCGACCTCCGGCAGGCTTTCCCTGGGCGAGCTGGACATATTCGTGGGACGCGCGTTCGTGGTGACCGTCCATATGCAGAGGGCCGGCATCGTGGACCGGTGTATCGAGAGATGTCGGGAACACCCAGAGCTGCGCGCGATGGGCCCGGATTTCCTGGTGCACGCCCTCCTTAACGCCCTGGTTGACTCGTTCTTCCCGCTCGTGGACCGGTGGGGTGACCGGCTTGACGAGATCGAGGAAGGGCTTTTGTTAGGGCGCACGAAGAACGCCCTCCAGAGCCTGACCACGGTCAGGAGAAACATCGTGAGGGCGCGCAGGAGCGTCGCGCCCACGAGAGACCTGGTGGGGAGCCTGGCCAGGCGTGACGTGGGGTTCATCTCGGAACAGGCGGCCTGGTACTTCAAAGACACATCTGACCATATTCACAGGCTCCTCGGCATGCTCGACTCGGCGAGGGACGCGGTGGCCAGCCTCTTCGAGCTGTACCTATCGATGTCGTCCCACCGCGCGAACATCGTGATTCAGAGGCTTACCATAGTTGCGACGATATTCTTGCCTCTCACATTCATCGCAGGCGTGTACGGCATGAACTTCAGGTACATGCCTGAACTGGAGTGGAGATACGGTTATCTCATGGTGTGGATAGTCATGTTGCTCGTAGGGGGAGGTTTCCTTGTCTATTTCAAACGAAGGGGTTGGTTCTAGATCCCGCTCCAAGCCGGACCTCAAGAGCCTTCTGCCGGACGAGGTCGCCGAGTTTCTGGTGAACATGGGTGAGCCGTCGTACAGAGGCACGCAAGTCTTCTCGTGGATACATCGCAAAGGCGCTGTACGCTTCGACGAGATGACCAACCTCCCGCTCGAGTTGCGCAGGAGGCTCGCGGATGTGGCACGATTGACGAACCTGGAGGTGATCTCGCGGGCGTCCGGCACGCAGGGCACGGTCAAGTACCTTCTGGGCCTCGGCGACGGAAACTCGGTGGAGGCCGTCCGGATGAAGTACGCCTACGGTGTGTCGGCGTGTGTTTCGACACAGGTAGGCTGCAAGATGGCGTGCGCATTCTGCGCGTCAGGGATGGGAGGGTTCACTAGAAACCTGAGCCCGGGTGAGATAGTGGACCAGGTCCTCAAGATGAACCTGGATCTTTCCGCGGCACCCGGGGAAGGGCCCCGAGCGGCCCGCGTGGGGTGGGTTGTGCTCATGGGAACGGGCGAACCTCTTGACAATTACAGCGCGTCCACGAAGGCGCTGCGTATATTGAACGCCAAAGACGGGTTGAACTTGAGTTTCCGGCGGATGACGGTGTCAACGTGCGGGCTCGTGCCGGGCATCAGGCGGCTCGCCGGCGAAGGCATCCCCGTCACACTCTCGATCTCCCTTCATGCTCCCACCGACGACCTGCGCGACGAGATCATGCCGATCAACAGGCGTTACCCGATTGACGAGGTAATGGAGGCGGCTTCGTTCTACGCGAGCCGCACAGGCCGCCGGGTCACCTTTGAGTACGCGCTCATCCGCGACGTCAACGACAGCCCGGCCGAAGCTCGCCGGCTCTCGGAGCTGCTTTCTGGCATGCTGGCCCACGTGAACCTCATCCCCTTGAATCCGGTGGACGGAAAAGGTTATCAGCGTCCGCCTCAGGAAAGGGTCACGCGCTTTCTCGCGGTTCTGAGGCAAGCGGGCATCCCCGTAACAATAAGAAGGGAGCTCGGGCTCGACATCGACGCTGCGTGCGGACAGCTCCGCCGTAGATATTGCAGGTGAGCTACGGTAGAGATATACTGCGACTGGGAACACCCAAGCGGCCGGGCGCGCTCCGAGACGACGCAAGCCCGGCGCGCGGCGTGCGGTTTCGGGGGACCGTGCTATGAACTTCCTCGCACGGATGGAAAGGGCGATCGAGGAGATCGTTGAGGGCGTCTTTCGCAAGGCTCGCGAGGCTACCCACCCTGTTGAGATAGGGAGGTACCTGTTGCGGGAAATGGAGGATGAGAAAAGGATCTCCGTGACCCGCACGTACGTCCCGAATCGTTACAAGGTGAAGCTGCACGCGAGGGACGTGGAATACCTAGGGCCGCTTGCCCGCACCGTGTCGCGGGAACTCGCGGGACATGTGATCTCACGCGCCCGTCGGCAGGGCTATTCATTCGTGGGCCGGGTGGACGTCGAGTTCGTGGCAGACGAGGCCGCAAAGCCGGGAGATATAAGGGTCGAGGGGTCCTTCGTCGAAGATGGCGACGGAGGACAGCCGGACGATGTGTCCCGGGTGGGGCTCTGCGCGCAGGAGACGTCGCGGACGCTCATTTCCAGCCGCGGCGGCGCGAGCCCGTCGAACCGGGACCTGCCTACGGGGCCGCGCCTTGTGGTGCGGTTGAACGGAGGCGGGGAGCGCGTGTTCCCCCTCGGAGACGACAAAGTAGTCGTGGGCCGGTCAAGCTCGTGCGGCATCGTGTTGGACGACGCCGGGGTGTCCCGGCGTCACGCCGAGATAGGGCGGGAGGCAGGACGGTTCTACGTCCTTGACCTGGGAAGCACCAACGGGACGTACGTTAACGGCAGGAAGGTGTCGCGACAAATCCTGGCTGACGGAGACCACGTCAACTTCGGCAAGGTAACTGCCTGCTTCAAGGAGGCGTGACCCGTGGCGTTCATGTGGTTTGTCGCGCGCGTAGCCCTGGCCAGCTTGACATGTTTGTTTATCTACCGCGCGTTCCGAATGGCGGGGCTCTTCGAGTTTGCGGAGGGCGGACTTGAGGCGCCGCACGCGCAACGTCCCGCCCGGTGTCGGGGCGAGCTTGAGGTGGAATCCGGGCCCGGGGTCCCCTCGGGCGGCGAGCGGTTCGCCTTGGGCGCTGTCACAGTCCTCGGGCGCGCGCCCGACAGCGACATCGTCATCCTTGACCCATACGTGTCGGCGAGGCACGCCGAGATCGTTTTCGGAAAGTCGGGCTTCTTCGTACGCGATCTCGGAAGCGTCAACGGCACCTACGTAAACGGCAGGAGGCTTGGTCGGGAGCGGCGCCTCCAGAAGGGAGACCGGTTGGAGCTCGGTGACACCATATTTCGGTTTCGGGGGTGAGGGTTATGCAGGCCTCTGCCCGGACGGACGTGGGCCTCGTTAGGTCCGTGAACGAGGATGACTACCTCATCGGCGATGGCGTTTTCGCCGTGGCCGACGGCCTTGGGGGCCACGAGGCGGGTGAGATCGCGAGCCAAATGGCCATCCGCATGTTGAAGGAGTTCAAGCCACCGGAGGGCGGGGACCCTGGTGGAGCCTTGGCGGGAGCCTTGGAGGGGATCAACCGGGCCGTGTACAGGCGCTCGGTGGCCGATCCGTCCTGCGAGGGGATGGGCACGACCCTCACTGTGCTTCTCATTGTAGGCGACACCGCTTACATAGGGCACGTGGGCGACAGCCGGGCGTATCTCGTGCGGGACGGCAGGCTGCACAGGCTGACCGAGGACCATTCCATCGTGGGCGAGCTCATGCGCATGGGCATGCTCTCCGAGCCCGAGGCCCGGGCTCACCCTCAGCGGAACCTCCTCACCCGCGCCATCGGCACGCAGCCCGATGTGGAGATCGAGGTGGGCTACTGCAAGCTCGCGCCGAGCGACCGGTTTCTCCTCTGTACCGACGGCCTCACCGGTGCTGTGGACGACGGAGAGATACTGAAAGTGATGGCCGCTGCGCAAGACCCGAAATCCGCAGTGGACCAGCTTGTAGAGCTTGCGATGCGCGGAGGGGGCCACGACAACATCACCGCCGTAGCGGTGTTCCTTGATCTGCCATGACATACGATGCTCGCCGCGCAGCCCGGGGCCGGCCGGGGCCGTCCTCAGTCGACACTCTGTTCGCCACGGCGCTTTTGCCTGGCATGCTTGGTATACTCATGGCGACCCTCGCTTCCGGGAGGCCGGAGCGCTCGCCGGGGTGGCTCGCCCTGGTGGGTTTCGTCGGGGTCTTCCTCGCCTGTCATATCTCGTTCGGTCGGGGGCGCCGCACTGGCGACACGGTGGTCTTCTCGGTTGTGGCTTTTCTCTCAGGCATCGGCCTGGCCGAGGTCCTCAGGCTCGATCCCGGGCTCGCCGCAAGGCAGGTTGGCCATCTCGCGATCGGGGTCGCGATAACATCCGCTCTGGTGGCATTCACCCCGGACCTGCGGGTGTTCGAGAAGTACAGGTTCGTTGCCGCGGCAACGTCGTGTGTTCTTCTCGCGAGCACCATTCTCTTCGGCGTTGAGGCTGGCGGCGCAAAGTCGTGGCTTGACCTCGGGTTTGTGGCGGTGCAACCGTCAGAGGCCGCCAAGGTCCTCATGGTCATGTTCTACGCGGGCTACCTCAAGGACACGAGGGTGCTGCTGAAGAGGTCGTCCCGGAGGTTCCTTGGGGTTCTCCTGCCGGACCTCTCGTACGCCGGGCCACTCGCCCTGATGTGGGGCTTGGCCCTGGTACTGCTGGTGTTTCAGAGGGACCTCGGCGCGGCGGTGCTCTTTTTCGGAGTGTTCCTCGTGATGCTGTACGCGGCGTCGGGGAGGGCGTCGTACGTGGCAGGGGGTGCGGCCCTCTTGGCGGCGGGTGCCACAGCTTGCGCTTGGCTTTTCCCACACGTGAGGGCAAGGTTCACTGTCTGGCTTGATCCGTGGCGGTTCATGGATTCCGCTGGCTACCAGGCCGTGCAGTCCATGTTCGCGGTGGCCGCGGGGGGCCTCATCGGCCTTGGACCCGGTCGCGGAATGCCCAACGTTATACCGGCCGCGCCCACCGATTTCGTTTTCTCCGCCATATGCGAGGAGATGGGCCTCGTGGGCGGGCTCGCTGTGATCGGTGCATACGCGCTGCTGGTGCGGAGGGGGCTCTCTTGGGCCGCACGGGCGAGAGACGATTTTCGTGGGCTCCTCGCAGCGGGGATGACGTCGCTCATCGGACTGCAGGCGCTCACGATAACCGGGGGGGTTCTGGGACTCGTTCCGCTCACCGGGGTTACTCTGCCGTTCGTGAGCTACGGAGGCAGCTCCATGGTGGCAAGCTTTGCCGCTGTCGGGTTCGTGCTCCGTGTCGCCCGCGAGGAGCAGGAGGAGCGCGAGAAAGAGGAGGCAAGGGTTGGGGTTGAAGGATAGCATCCGCCGGGTGATGGCCGCGTTTCTGGTTGCGTTCATCGCTCTCTCGGCCAGGCTTGCCTATGTAGGCGTTGTCCGCGCGCCGGGCCTTTCAGCCCATCCCCGAAACCCCAGGGTGACGGCGGCAAGGCGCGACATCGTCCGCGGAGGGATATACCTCTCGGGCGGGGAACCGGTCGCAAGGGATGCCGCACCCGGCGGGCCCAGGCTCTACATGGGTCCGCTCAGCCTCGCGCACCTCGTGGGCTACGAGGACGCGAAGTACGGCGTGGCCGGGCTCGAAGCGAGTTACAACTCCGAGCTCCTCGGGCTCGACGGGCGAAGCTGGATTGAGAGCCTGGCGAGGAGCGTTTTCTCGGCGGATCACGCGCGGGGCAACGACATAATCCTCACCATTGATCTAGATGTCCAGCGGGCGGCGGAACGGGCGATGGCAGGGCGCCGCGGCGCTGCGGTAGCGCTTGACCCGAAGACCGGTGCCGTTCTCGCCATGGTGAGCAACCCGGGCTTCTCGCCCTCGGAGATCTCGTCCACTTGGGAGCGGCTTGTCGAAGACGAGGCAAGTCCGTTGTTCAACAGGGCGACCCTCGGCTTGTACCAGCCCGGCTCGGCGGTGAAACCTATTATCGCGGCAATAGCTCTGTCTTCGGGCGCCGTGGACCCGGACGAGACGTTCCGCTGTGAGGGCGTCATAAGGGTTGGGACGCGCGCCGGCGACGACCGCGAGATCTCATGCCCCGGAGGCAGGGCCCACGGGGACGTGGATCTTGCGGCAGCTCTCGCCTATTCGTGTAACGTGGCGTTTGCCCAGATCGGGTGGCGCGTGGGCGGTGAAAAGCTGTATAATGGTCTTCGGAGCTTCCATTTCGGAGCAGCGTTGCCTTTCGACGTTCCGACCGCGGCGGGGGGTATCACCGCCGGGGGTGTGGAACTGGACAAGGCCGCGGTCGCGCAGATATCCATAGGCCAGGGCACGTTCCTCGCGAGCCCGCTTGAGATGGCGTGCGCCATCGGAGCGATCGGGAACGGCGGGGTGATGCGCCGCCCGTACGTGGTACGCGAAGTGCGCGATCCCGACGGGACTGTACTCCGGAGGACTCCCAGCACGATCCTGTGTGTGCCCGTTCCCGCAGTACAGGCCGGTCTCGTGAAGGACATGATGGTCGGTGCGGTCGCGCGCGGCACTGCGCGTGCCGCGGGGCTTCCAGGGGTCAAGGTCGCCGGCAAGACGGGCACCGCCCAGAACCCCCACGGCGCTCCTCACGCGTGGTTCGTGGGGTTCGCTCCCGCGGATGAGCCGCGCTGCGCGGTGGCGGTCGTGCTGGAGAACGGGGGGTCCGGCGGGGCGGTCGCCGCGCCCGTGGCTCGCGAGATCTTGCGTGCCGCGCTCTAGACCGCCTTGCGGTGATGCCCGGCGAGGTGAGACCATGACAGAGGAGGTCCTAGGGACAAGGTACAAGATCCTGTCGAGGGTGGGCGAGGGCGGCATGGCCGAGGTCTATAGGGCCCGCGACTCCGTCCTCAACCGGATCGTCGCCATCAAGGTCCTGCGGCCCCAGTTCGCGTCCGACGAGGAATTCGTGGAGAGGTTCCGCAGGGAAGCTCAGGCGGCTGCAAGCTTGTCCCACCCGAATATCGTCAGCATCTACGACGTGGGTCAGGACGACGACCGCTACTACATCGTCATGGAGTACGTCAGCGGCAAGAGCCTCAAGGATCTCATCCGCGAGGAGGGGCCGCTTTCGCCGGAGAAGGCGGCGGGGATCGCGTGCCAGATCCTGGCGGCCCTCGACCACGCCCACAAGAACAACATCGTCCATAGAGACATAAAACCCCACAACATCCTGGTTACTCCCGAAGGCACGGTCAAGGTGACCGACTTCGGCATAGCCCGCGCGACCAGCACCTCGGCCCTCACCGAGACGGGCACCATCATCGGAACGGTGAATTACTTCTCGCCGGAACAGGCCAAGGGGGAGGCCGTCGGCATTGGGTCCGACATCTACTCCCTGGGAGTTGTGCTTTACGAGATGCTCACGGGCAGGGTGCCGTTTCGAGGAGACACCCCGATCGCCATCGCGCTGCAACACTTGCAGAACACCGCGATACATCCTTCCGAGCTCAACCCCAAAGTGCCACGGGAGCTCGGCAGAATCGTGATGAAAGCCCTCGAGAAGGACCCGTCCAAGCGCTATCAGAATGCCCGCGACATGGTGCGTGCTCTGGAGAAGTACGTTCCTGTGCCAGCGGGCGTGCGCATCGGCGCCCAGCCGAACGCCGGGGATGGTGGTGGAGAGAGTAGAGCTGCGGACGCGCCCACCGAGGTTTTCCGGCCACCGGCGATGCCTCGCGTGCCGGGCCCGAAAGGAGTGGATGACACCCTGGCAAAACCCCGCAAAGCTTCGCGCGGCATGGGGAAAGCCGTCGCGATGCTCGTCATCGCTACCCTGGCCCTCTTCAGCCTCGCCGCCGTGGCCGTCATCAAGCTCCCTGAATGGCTGTATGTGGAGGAGGTCCGCGTTCCCGACTTCACCGGGAAGACTCTGGACGAGGCGAAGCTCATGGCGGAAGAGGCTGGCTTGCGTCTGGACGAGCCTGACAGGCGTTACGACGACTCCATCCCGCCGAACGCCGTGATCTCCCAGCGACCTGCTCCATATGAGAAGGTGAAGCTCAACAGCAGGGTGCTGCTGGTGGTGAGCATGGGCAAGGAGATGGTGGAAGTCCCCGACCTGAAGGGCTTGGACATCCGCCAGGCCGTCCTGGAGCTTGAACGCGTGGAGCTTAAAGAAGGGATCCAGACCGAGGAATACAGCTCTGACGTGGAGCGCGGGCGGGTGCTGTCGCAGTCGCCCGAGGCCGGGACGCGCGTGGAGAAGGGCGTTCTGGTCGATATCGTGGTTTCGGCCGGGCCCGAACCCAACGTGGTGGCCGTGCCGGACGTCGTAGGCACTACGCTTTCCAATGCCGAGTCCCAGCTCGCGTTGGCGGGCCTCGTGAAGGGTAACGTTACTGAGGAGGCCCGAGAAGGCGAGAGCCCCGGGGTCGTTCTAAGTCAAGTTCCGCCCGCCGGGCAGGAAGTGCAGCGCGGAACGCCTGTGGACTTGGTGGTTTCCGCTGGGACGGAGGGTTCATCCTCGATACTGGACGCTATAACTCCCATCTCCACGCTGGTGACGGTCCTCGTTCCCCCGGGCGCTGACCAACAGGAAGTGAGGATCAAGATCAACGACTATTACGGCGAGCGCGATTACTACGTGGGGATGCATGCGCCGGGCGAGCGCGTCGAGAAACAGGTGAACGCGTGGGGCCGGAAGGTAAGGATCAGGGTGTACATCGCCGGGATCTTGTACAAAGACGAGTGGGTGCCGAAGGAGTAACGGGAGGGCGGCAAGTGCCAGAAGGGCGGGTTACGAGGGCGTACTCCGGTCATTATTACGTGGATTCCGAAGGCGGGACCTTCGATTGCGTGGCCCGGGGCAGGCTCTGGAAGGAACGCAAGGAGGTCCTCGTGGGAGACATGGTGTCCTTCAGCGTGACCGGGCCTGGAAGCGGCGCGATCGAGGACGTTCTCCCGAGGAAGTCGCGCCTCGTGAGGCCTCCGGTGGCGAACGTGGACCAAGCGGTGATCGTGACGGCGTGCGACGACCCCGAGCCGGACCTCGAGCTTCTCGACCGCATGCTCGTCGCGGTGGGGGCCGCCGGGCTGGGCGCGGTGGTATGCTTCAACAAGATGGATCTTGTGACCGACTACGCTTCGAGGAAGCTCGTGAGGACTTACAAGCGCGCAGGGTACGTAGTCGTGCGGGCGAGCGCTAGGGCCGGCTGGGGCCTGCGGGCGCTCAGGAGGGCGCTTGCTGGAAAGATCTCGGTCTTCTCGGGACCTTCTGGCGTGGGCAAGTCCGCGCTTCTCAACGCTCTCGAGCCGGGCCTACGTCTCCGCTGCGGGGAAATAAGCGCGAAGACCGGACGGGGCAGGCACACGACGCGGCACTCGATGCTGCTCAAAGTGCAGCCGGACGGGTTCGTTGCGGACACCCCGGGGTTCTCCAAGCTGGACCTCGATCTCACCGGGCTGCGGCGAGAAAACCTTGGTGGCTTCTTCCCCGAGTTCGCGGCGGTGCGCGACTGCTGCAGGTTCACCGGGTGCCTGCACCACAAAGAGCCCGGGTGCGCTGTTAAAGCCGCGGTAGAGGCGGGCGAAGTGTCCGAGTCGCGGTACGGGCACTACGTGAAATTCCTCGAGGAGATCATAGAGGCGGAAAGGAAAGGGAAGCTTTGGTAAAGATAGCGCCATCCATACTCTCAGCGGACTTTGCGCACCTTGCGGATGAGGTGGCCCGCGTGGAGCGGTGTGCCGACCTCTTACACGTGGACGTGATGGACGGACACTTCGTGCCGAACATCACCGTGGGGCCGCCCGTGGTGGCGTCCTTGAGGGCCGTGACGAGCCTTCCCCTCGACGTCCATCTGATGATTGAGAACCCCGACGCTTACGTCGGCCGCTTTGCGGAGGCGGGAGCGTCGATCATCACAGTCCACGCCGAAGCGACCCCTCACGTCCATAGGACTCTCCAGGCCGTGAGAGGGGCGGGCGTGAAAGCTGGCCTGGCCATTTGCCCCGCTACTCCGGCGTGCTGGCTCGAACACGTGCTTGATTTGGTGGACCTCGTCCTCGTCATGACCGTCAACCCCGGATTCGGTGGGCAGGAGTTCATCCACGGGATGCTGCCGAAGGTGCGGCAGGCGAGGGAGATGGTCGAGCGCGCTCATAGATGCGTCGACATCGAAGTGGACGGGGGCATACGAGACACTACGGCACCCCTCGTGGTGAAGGCTGGTGCCAACGTGCTCGTTGCCGGGAATTTCGTGTTCGACGGGGCCGACCCTTGCGCGAACGTGGGACGCTTGAGGAGGAGCGCGTCTTCGGCGCTCCCGTCCTGTTGAGGGCCGGGCTGTGACCGGCCGGCGGCCGCGTCCGGTTCCGCCGTGACGCTTTGCGGTTGGCACGCCCTTCCACGGTAAAACGCGGGTCTCCCTGCGCCACACATGCCCGTTCCTGGACACGCGGAAGGTTACGGCGACCTCCACGCGAATGCGGAGACCCTCGGGATCGGCCTCAACGATCCGATTGCCATGTTTGCCTCAAGTTTGCCCTCGCGCAAGGCGGGGGCGTTGTGCTATAATTGCTGCTAGCCCGTGGGAGGGAGAGCAGGTGAAGGTGTTCGGGCTCGACATCAGGAAAGTCATAGTGGCGTTTCTCGTGACGTTTGCCGTTCTCACCGGGGGACGGATCGCCGCGTACCACGTTCAGGTGGAACGGCCCATGGAAGCGTTCCTCCAAAGACGCGCCGACGTGGCGGCCTGGCAGCTCCTACCGGGCGGCGGGTCGGCGTCGGGCCTCGAGGTGCGCGTGAAGCTGAGGGAGGTTCGGGATCTCCAAGCCGCTTACCTGCAAATCCGAGACGGCATCGCGCGGGCGACCGGGAGGACCCCTTGCCTCATCATCGAAGACACCAGGACCGCCCAGCTTTCCGACACGTACCGGCGAATGCGCTTCGCCGTGGAAGAAGCGATAGCGCGCGGCACGTTCCGGGACATGGCGGAGGCCGTGGACGCCTTGGCCGCGGAAGCCAGGCTCGACAGGTGGAACGTTGACGTCGACTCCCGGAACGTGTACCTGCAACTGCATGAAGGCGGGCACTACCTTTACGAAGTCATCCCAAGGCAAGACGCGACGGCGCCGAGCGGTGAGGCCGGCGCCGACAAGCACGCAGCGTCCGCCCCTTGGTAGTCGCGGTTTGTGATTTGTGGCCCGCGTTAACACATCGGACCGCCGGCGCCCGCGTGTCGAGGTCGAGCTCGGGTGTTGAACTTTCGGCGTGGGACTTTCCGCTGCGGGAGGCCGCGAAGCCGCGGCCTCATCCCAGGTGCGCGGGACGGGATGCGTTCCCCAACCTGAAGCGGGACCGGGAGCAGATCCGCCTCGCGGGGGAGGGTGAGGGAAACCAGAGATGCTCAAGGAAATCGGCGTGGGGGCGTCGCTCGCCGCGGCAACCTTCCTCGCCGTCTCCGGATACAACATAACGCCGCTCGTTCTTCTCGTTGGAATCGCGGTTGCCTTGTGGTACCTTCAGGCCGCCAGTCCGGGCGTGGGAGTCGGCAAGCGCTTTCACGTGCTGAGTGGGGGGCAGCAGGACCCGGGGGTGCCCCGTGTCTCATTCAGCGACATCGGGGGGCAGGAAGTCGCGAAGCGAGAGCTCCTGGAGGCGCTCGAATTCGTGGTGAATGCCGACAAGGTGAAGGCCCTGGGCATTCGGCCTTTGCGCGGGATCCTTCTTACGGGCCCTCCCGGCACCGGCAAAACGCTGCTCGCCAAGGCCGCTGCCAGTTACACTGGCAGCGTGTTCCTGGCAGCGAGCGGATCCGAGTTTGTCGAGATGTACGCGGGGGTGGGGGCCCAGCGGGTGCGCCAGCTCTTCAACACGGCGAGGGCACGCGCGGTCCGTGAAAAGCGCGGCAGCGCCATGATATTCATAGACGAGATCGAGGTATTGGGCGGCAAGCGCGGCAAGCACACAAGCCATCTGGAGTACGATCAGACGCTCAACCAGCTGCTGGTAGAGATGGACGGCATAAACCCCTACGACGACGTCAGGCTCCTGGTGATAGGCGCCACGAACAGGGCCGACCTGCTCGACCCCGCGCTCCTTCGGCCGGGGAGGTTCGACCGCATCGTCCAAGTGAACTTGCCGGATCGCGAGGGGCGCCTCCACATCCTTCGCATCCACACGAAAGGTAAGCCACTTGGAGAGGACGTCGACCTCGAAGAGATCGCGCAGCAGACGTTCGGATTCTCCGGTGCTCACCTCGAGAACCTTGTGAACGAAGCGGCCATTCTCGCGATGCGCCAAAGGAAGAGCACGATAGGAGCGAGGGAATTCAGGGATGCCATAGACAAGGTCATGATGGGCGAGAGGCTCGACCGCCGCCCGAGTCGGGTGGACCTGGAGAGGATCGCGTTCCACGAGGTCGGGCACGCGCTTGCAAGCGAAGTGCTCCGTCCGGGGTCGGTTTCAACAATCACCGTGACATCGCGGGGAAAGGCGCTCGGCTATACCAGGCAAACCCAGGAGGAGGACCTGTGCCTTTACACACGTGACTGGCTTGAGGACCAGCTCGCCGTGCTTTTGGGAGGCGCGGTGGCTGAGGAGATCCGCTTCGGGACGCGGTCCACGGGCGCGGCGAGTGATTTCGAGCAGGCCCTGGACATCGCAAGGCGCCTCATCGGCTCCGGGATGTCGCAGCTCGGCGTGGTGAACGTGGATGAGATTCCGAGACAGCTCTATCATGAAACGATGACCTCGATCTTGAGGAGCCAGGAACGCAAGGTCCGGCAGATCCTCGAATCCAGAAAGGATATCCTCGTGGAAGCCAGCGTGGCGCTGCTCGAGAGGGAAAAGATCGAGGGCGATGAGTTCAGGGAGATGCTCAGGAGCAGCTTGAAAACGAATCCCGCCCGGGAGAGGGCTTCGATCTAGACTGCGGTGCGGAAGGTGATCGCCGTGAACGCCGAGGTTATCTCCATCGGAACCGAGTTGCTGCTCGGACAGATCGTGGACACGAACGCTGCCTACATCTCTCGCAGGCTTGCGGAGATCGGCGTGGACGTCTTTCACAGGGTTACGGTGGGGGACAACCCCGACAGGGTCGTCGCCGCCATCAACGAAGCCCTGGAGAGAGCTGATGTGGTGATCACCACCGGCGGCCTCGGGCCGACCGAGGATGACCCCACCAGGGAGGCCGTGGCGAAAGCCTTGGCCGTGCCGCTGGTGGTCTCGGAGCGCGCTCGCCGCCACGCCGAGTCTCGGCTGGCAAGGGCGGGGCACGAGACCGGGCTGGAAAGCGCCCTGCGCCAGGCGATGGTACCCGAAGGGGCGGAGATCATCGATAACGACCGGGGGACGGCTTGCGGATTCATCGCCGGAACGGATGGCAAAGTCGTCATCTCGATGCCGGGTGTCCCAGGAGAGATGGAGGGCATGATGGAGAGCACCGTCCTTCCTTACCTGCGAAGCAGGATGGGCGATGCCTCGAGCGTCATCATATGGAAGGTGCTAAAGATCTGCGGCCGCGGCGAGGCGTCTGTCGAGGAAGAGGTGCGCGACCTCCTTCACGGCAGGACGAACCCTACTGTGGCCCCGCTCGTGTCCCTCGGGGAGGTGGCTCTCCGTATAGCGGCGAAGGCCAGATCCCCGCAGGAGGCGGAGGCCATGATCGCGCCCGTCGAGGCCGAGATCCGTGCGAGGCTCGGCGACGACGTGTACGGGACGGGCGACGACGAACTCCAAGATGCCGTGGTTAGGTTATTGGTGGAAAAGGGCCTCAGGTGTGCGGTTGCGGAGTCGGTCACCGGCGGGCTCATTGCGCACAAGCTCACGCAGGTGCCGGGCAGCTCCGCGGTGTTGGGACTCGGTGTGACGAGCTACAGCAACGAAGCGAAGCGCGAGATCCTTGGGGTCCCGGCCCGGGCTTTGGGTACATACGGCGCCGTGAGCCGTGAGGTGGCGATAGCCATGGCGAGGGGCGCTCTCCTGAAGGGGCACGCGGATGTGGCCGTCTCGACCACTGGGATCGCGGGGCCGTCTGGAGGAAGCGCGAAGAAGCCTGTGGGGCTTGTCTTCGTCGGCATTGCGTCGCGGCACGGGGTCGTGTGCGCGAGGCTTAATCTCGGAGGCACGCGGCAGGAGATCAAAGAGAGGGCCGCCAGGAGAGCGCTCGACCTTCTGCGCAGGCATGTTCTGTCAAAATGCTAGGCACGACGCGCCCGGGGGTTGGCGGTCTTCCCGGTGTTGGCGCGCGCAGCGGCCGCGCGGCGGCGAACATCAGCGCGTCGCTCTGGTGGGTCCTGGTGACGCTTGCGTGCGTGTGCGCGGCCATCAATCTCTTCGGATCCATGTCCTATCGTGTTGCCGGCCTCGACATCCGCATATCCGCGCGCATCGGGGTGCCGGGTGTCAGCATGCTTGCCATTCCCCCCATCGGCCGGATCGAGGCGAGAACCCATCCCACGCCTATCCAGCTGGAGGCCGCTCTTGAGGACATTGACCCGGGCATGCTGCAAGACGCCATATCCCGCGGGGAAGCGCCCTCCAGTATCAGCAGGCGATTCAAGAACGATTCGGGGCGGCTTGTGGCTGTCTTCGCGCTGCGCCTAGCCCTGCTGGCGATCGCGGGAGGAGCCTTCGGGAGCGCGGCTGTGGCGGGCTGGAGGCCGCGGCGGGTCCTGGCGGGCGCGGCCGTGGGCCTCTTGGCGGGCTGCACCCTGCTCATCCTCACCTACGTCACCTTCGATGAACGCAGGCTTGCGAACCCACGTTACGAGGGCGTGATAGAGGCAGCGCCGTGGATGCTCGGGTTGCTGGACGGAAGCCTCCTCAAGGCGGGCGAGGTGGCCGGCAGCATGGAGACGATAGCCACGAACATCCGCACGTTCTTCGACAAAGCGGAGGCTTTCCACCAGCTCGAGAGCGACAGGCCTTTCGTAAGGGTCCTGCACGTGTCGGACATCCACAATAACCCTCAGGCCTTCGATTTCTTGGAGCAGGTTGTGAAGAGCTTCAAGCCGGATTTCATCATCGACACCGGCGACATAACCGACTTCGGGACAGCCGCCGAGGCGAGGATGGCCGCCGAGAGAGTTCAGAAGCTGGGTGTCCCCTACGTCTTCGTCCCGGGTAACCATGATTCTCCCGAGGTATCGAGGGTGATGTCTCGCGAGGGAGGCGCGATCGTTCTCGTCGACGGTGCCGTCGACCTCCGTGGCTTGCGCGTCGCCGCTCTGGGAGATCCGGGGGCCTTGCGGGATGACATGGCCCCGGCGAGTCAGGAAGAACTGGACCTGGCAGCGGCGCGTGCGGCCGCTCTTCTGGCACCGGGGGATCCTTCCGCAGATGGCAGTGGGAACTGGCGAGCGCCTGACATCCTGGCCGTGCATGACCCGCGGGTCGCCGAGGTGGCAGTCGGCAAGGTGCCGGTTGTGCTGAGCGGCCACGACCATCGTGTCTCCGTTGCCGTGCGCGACGGGACTGTAATGGTGGATGCGGGGACCACGGGAGGCGCGGGAGTGAGGGGGCTGCAGGTGGACGGCGGTGTTCCTATGAGCGTGGCGCTCCTTCATTTCGCCGTTGACGGCGGCTCCCGGGCCGGGCGCTCGGACGGCACTGCCCGGACCGCGGAGCTTCTCGCGGTCGATACCATCCGCATCCTGGGCGAGAGACAAGGATTCGACCTGGAGCGGAGGGTGGTGGGCTCCTCTCTCACAGCCCGGTCGCCTGCGCCCCAGGCAAAGGAAAATCCCTGACGACGACATGGCAAAAGCAGGAAACATGGCTGAGGCGTAGAAGAGATAATCAGTCGGTTTCGGGGAGGTCTCGATTTGCAAGCCGTTCGATCTTTCATCGCTGTCTTTCTCGACCCGGCACTGAGGCCTCAGGTTGTGGAGTTGCAGAGGCGACTTGCCCAGAGCGGAGCCGATGTGAAATGGGTCGAGCCTGAGAACCTTCATTTCACCCTGAAATTCCTCGGCGATGTGGAATCGTCGAGGCTCGAAGCTTTGACGGGCAGGCTTCGAGCGTGCGTTGTAGGTGTGCGCGGGTTCGAGCTAGCCCTGGGGCCAGCGGGGGCCTTTCCACGGGTCCAGGACCCGCGGGTAATTTGGGTCGGGGTCAGCGCTGGCAGAGCGCAGTTTACGGCGCTTGCCTCGCTCGTGGAGGAAGCGATGAAGGCGGAAGGCTTCAGGGGCGAGAGAAGGGAGATATCACCTCACCTCACTGTAGGTCGGGTGAGGTCCGCTCGAAACGTACGGGCGCTTGCGGAGAGGCTTTCGTCGAGCGCGCCTCTCCATGGTGGTATGAGGGTCGACGCGGTTCAGTTGGTGGCAAGCGAGCTCACGGTCCGCGGGCCGGTCTATAGGCCAATCGCTGTGGTCTCGCTTTCCTCCTGACCCCCCCCATCGCGCGGCTCGGCGCGAGGGCTTCCCCCGCCGGGGAGGGGTGCTCGTGACCGCACGAGGAGCGGTGCTGGAGCACGGCCACCTGTTTCGCCGACGGCTTGCCGGGCCGGCGGGGGCCGGGCGGGGTCCGTCGCCCGCATCGCCCGTTGTGAGAGTTGGGAGAATGAGATAGAATTGATATGCGGGGTAAGCCCTGAGCGCGACGGCGCGCTCGACCCGGCGATCCGGGGCGCCCGGCCCCGGCGGACGGGACACGTTTTCGACAGCGTGCGCGGCCAGCGCGGCGGTGCTCCGGGAGATCACTTGTGAGGGAGCGCGGCGTCGAAGGTGCCCTCAGATGCGGTTTCAGCACGGGCTCAGGTAGAGGACGCATGCCCGAGAAGGAGGAGGACAATGGAGAAGGAAAAGGCTCTCGAAATGGCCTTGTCGCAGATAGAGAAGCAATTCGGGAAAGGCTCCATCATGAGATTGGGTGAGGCCGACGCCCGCCTTGCCGTCGAGGCGATCCCCACTGGTGCGCTTTCGCTCGATATCGCGCTGGGGATAGGCGGGATGCCCCGCGGGAGGGTAATAGAGATATTCGGCCCGGAGTCGTCTGGCAAGACCACGGTGGCCCTCCACGTCATAGCTGAGGCCCAGAAGGCGGGCGGAATCGCGGCGTTCATTGACGCGGAGCACGCCCTCGACCCTGTTTACGCGAAGAAGCTTGGGGTGGACGTGGACAACCTCCTCATCTCCCAGCCCGATACGGGAGAACAGGCGCTGGAGATCGCCGAAGCGCTCGTGCGCAGCGGCGCCGTGGACGTGGTTGTCATCGACTCGGTGGCGGCGCTCACGCCCCGGGCGGAGATCGAGGGCGAGATGGGCGACGCCCATGTAGGGCTGCAAGCGAGGCTCATGTCACAGGCGCTCCGGAAGCTTACGGCCGCCATCGGCAAGTCGCGCACGTGCGCCATATTCATCAACCAGATTCGTGAGAAGGTTGGGGTGATGTTCGGGAACCCCGAGGTCACTCCCGGAGGGCGGGCGCTCAAGTTCTACGCCACCATACGGCTGGAGGTCAAGAGGGTCGAGGTGCTCAAGCAGGGGCAGCAGATGATCGGGAGTCGCACCAGGGCGAGAGTGGTCAAGAACAAGATCGCTCCTCCGTTCCGCGAGGCGGAGTTCGACATCATCTACGGCCAAGGCATCTCGCGTGAGGGCAGCATACTTGACTTGGGTGAGGCCAACGACATAATAACCCGAAGCGGCACTTGGTACTCGTACGGCGACATTAAGCTCGGGCAGGGCAGGGAGAATGCCCGCGAGTTCCTGCGGGATAATCCGGACCTCGCGGCCGAGATCGAGGACAAGATCCGGCACCTCGCCGGCCTCAAGCTGCCGTCGTCGAAGCCGTCGAGCACGGCCGAGGAAGAGACGAATTGATGCCGGGGCCCTGCGGTGGCTACGATGGCACGGGTCCGGCTGGGGCGCTCCCAGGGCGCGAATCCGAAGGGGGAAGGCTGCGGCCTTCCCCGTTCCGTCGTACGCGGCAGTAGTATGCGATCCTCGTGACCCGTGGGACCTGGCGCTCGCGGGATCCGCCGGAAAGCGCCTGCTGAGTGCCTGCGGCTGACGGGGTTGCCAGAAGGAGTTTTTGATGAAGACGAGAACGTTTAGTTGAAAGGCGGCCGCAAGTGCGGGCGGCGGGCCCGGGCCGTCGGCGTGCGGCGGGGCATGTCCGGGTATGACGAGGCCAATAATGTATCCGAGGGCATGATGGGGCGGCGGCGGGCGCCGCTCGTGGGGACCCGGGGTCGACATGGGGCCGGCCGCGGTTGGCCGGAAGTGCGACGATGGGCAGGTAAGGGTAAAATGACGTGGAGGTCCGGAGTAAACATTTATGAGGAAACGGTGATCGGGGCAACGAATGGCGAGGCACTAGGCGACAGCCCCGCGGACTCGAGGCGGAAAGCAAGAACCTATGCCTTCAAGCTCCTCGCGATGGCCGATCGGACTGTAGGCGAGCTCCGATCGAAACTCGAGGGCAAGGGCTTTTCTGAGGACGTTGTGAACGAGACCGTGGCGGAAATGGCGTCCCTGGGGTATCTCGACGACGCGAAGCTTGCGGCGAGGTTTGCTGAGAAGTGCGCGGAAGAGAGGGGGATCGGCCCTCACCGGATCCGCGCGGAGCTCTCACGTCGGGGCGTGGCAGGATCTCTCATAGACGAGGTGCTGAGCCACGCGTTCGAGGGCGAGAAAGAAAGCGAGGTGGCGCTCGTCGTGGCGCGCACCTGGACGGAGCAGCACGGTGCGTCGGAGTCGCTTTGCAGCGAGGAGCGCTCCGCGGCAAGACGAAGGCTATACAGCTTTCTCGCCCGGCGCGGATTCTCCTCGGAAGCGATCGAAAGAGCGCTCCGGCGAGTGTTGAGCTAGACGGCGGCGGTTTCCTGGTGTCCGCAGGAGTGCCGTTTCGCCGGCGCCAGCGAGCGCGCGGGCCCGTGATTGCCTTGACACCCAGAAGCTGAAAAGGTACAATAAGCGTGAATTCCGGTTCCGGCCGGAGATAGCGCTCCGGCACTAGACATCATGACGGCATATAACGTGTCTTCCATCTAGTGGCCGAGTTCACGCTCGGCCTTGTTCGTGAGAGGGAGGTGAATCCGATATTATTGGAGTCATACTAGCAGTTGTTGTTTCCGTCCTAGTCGGGGCTGCCCTCGGGTATCTGGCTAGAAAGACGCTGGCGGAGGCCAAGATCGAGTCGGCGGAGCTTGCCGCGAAGAGGATCGTGGAGGAGGCCGAGAAGGAGGCCGAGGCTGCCAGAAGGGAGATCCTTCTGGAAGCCAAGGAGGAGGCTCACCGGCTTCGCAACGATATCGAGCAGGAGGAGCGGACACGCCGCGCCGAGCTCCAGAGGACCGAGAGACGGCTCCTTCAGAAGGAAGAAGGCCTCGACCGGAAACTGGAAGCGCTCGAGCGCAAAGAGGAGTCTATAGCAAGAAAGGAACGGGAGCTTGAGGCGGCCAAGGAGGAGCTCACGAGACTGCATGCGGAGCAGAGGACCGAGCTTCAGCGGATATCCGGGCTTTCGTCTGAGGAGGCGAAGGCGCTTCTCTTGAAAGACATCGAGAATGAGATCCGTCACGAAGCCGCGGTCATGATAAGAGACATCGAAGCTCAGGCGAAGGAGGAGGCGGATAGGCGCGCCAGGGAGATCGTGGCAGCGGCCATTCAAAGGTGCGCCGCCGACCACGTGGCCGAGACGAGCGTATCTGTGGTATCTCTTCCGAACGACGAGATGAAGGGCAGGATCATCGGACGGGAGGGCAGGAATATCCGGGCGCTCGAGACGCTCACAGGAATTGACCTCATAATCGATGATACTCCAGAGGCGGTCATCCTTTCCGGCTTTGACCCAGTGCGTCGCGAGATCGCCAAGGTGGCGCTGGAGAAGCTTATCTCTGATGGGAGGATCCATCCCGCACGCATAGAGGAGATGGTGGAGAAGGCCCAGAAGGAAGTGGAAGCCATAATCAAAGAGGAGGGGGAGAGCGCTGCCATCGAGGCGGGGGTGCATGGTTTGCATCCGGAGCTCATACGCCTCCTGGGGCGGTTGAAGTTCAGGTCGAGCTTCGGCCAGAACGTGCTGAAGCACTCGCTTGAGGTCGCCCATCTCGCAGCTGGCATGGCAGCCGAACTCGGGGCCAACGTCGCGGTGGCCAAGCGGGCGGGCTTGCTCCACGACATAGGCAAAGCCGTCGATCACGAGGTCGAGGGCCCCCATGTCCAGATAGGAGTGGACCTGGCGCGCAAGTGCAAGGAATCGCCTGAGGTGATCCACGCCATCGCGGCGCACCACGGGGACGAAGAGCCGAAGACGATCGAGGCGGTCCTCGTTCAGGCGGCGGACGCGATTTCAGCGGCGCGGCCGGGTGCGAGACGCGAGACGCTGGAGGCTTATATAAAGCGTCTCACGAAGCTCGAGGAAGTCGCCGACTCCTTCGAGGGCGTTGAGAAAGCCTATGCCATTCAGGCCGGGCGCGAGATCAGGATAATGGTGAAGCCCGAGAAGGTCGACGACCTGGCAGCCGTTCGGCTTGCGCGGGATATCGTGAAGAAGATCGAGGAGGAGCTCGAGTATCCAGGCCAGATCAAAGTCACGGTCATCCGCGAGACCAGGGTTGTTGATTACGCCAAGTGATAGCGGTTCTGGGCAGCGTGGCAGGGCGGGAACACCCCACCCTGCCACATCATTCCGAAAGAGCCTCAAGCAGGAGTTTGGGCCCGGGCACAGAATCCTGTTGTACGTGTGTTGAGGGAGGGTGGTCAAAGTGGCAGGGCGCGCCGGTGAGTCCAACACGGTCGACGACAGCACCGCGAACAGCGTGAGCCTTCTCATCTCCATACTTGTTCGATACCCTGAGATAGCTACGGTAAACTTCGTCCCCCAGGGAAAGGTCCTCAAGTTCACGTTCATGGTGTCAAAGCCTATCCCCGACGACGACTGGAAGGCCTTCCGCGAAGGCTTGCGCGAGAGCGTGGAGGGGTACGCGGCGTTGGTCCATGGCATGTCCCCGACGCTTCGCGTGGACCGCCGCGACTACGATGGGGTCTCTCTGATCGAGATCTCCAGGGACGCCGCCACTTTGACTCAGGAGGAGATATCGCTCATAATCGAGTTTGCCAGGGAGAAACTGGGGTCTTCCCTTGTGACCGAGGGTGTGACCGATGAGGGGGCGTTCGACGAAGACCTCGTCTTCCAGGACGAAATGATCGAGAATATGCTGGAAGACTTGAAGGAGACCATACAACATAGAAAGCTCATCGGTTTCCGCGACGACGGTCGGGTGCTTGTCTTCAACAAGCAGGGTGAGAAGCGGAGCGAGCGGACAAGGTCATGATCGCACGAATTCTCTTCATCGGCGATATCGTGGGAAAGCCAGGGCGCAGGGCCTGCCAGGCTCTGCTCCCTGGCCTTGTACAGGAACTTGGGGCCGACGCCGTGATCGCCAACGGCGAGAACGCAGCGGGCGGCTTCGGGCTCACCGCAGAGACGGCGGACGAGATCTTTCGCTCCGGCGTCAACGTGGTCACCACTGGCAACCACGTGTGGAACAAAAGGGAGTTCTACCCCGTGCTCGCCGCCAATGAGAGGGTGTTGCGGCCGGCCAACTATCCGCCGGGGGCGCCCGGCAGGGGTGTGACCGTGGTTCAGCTCGCGAGCGGGCTACGCCTCTGTGTAGTGAACCTTGCGGGCCGCGTCTTCATGGCGCCTGTCGATTGCCCATTTCGCGCGGCCGACAAGATCCTCGAAGAGCTGGCCTCGAAGTGTGACGTCTTCGTCGTGGACTTTCACGCCGAGGCGACCTCGGAGAAGGTTGCTTTGGGGTGGTACTTGGACGGCCGGGTCGCGTGTGTGGTCGGCACACACACGCATGTCCAAACGGCCGATGAGAGGGTCCTGCCTGGGGGGACCGCTTACATCACGGACCTCGGGATGACGGGGCCGGTTGAGTCGGTGATCGGGGTGCGGAAGGACATCATCGTGGACCGGTTTCTCACGGGACTACCTGCGAAGTTCGAGACCGCGTCGGGCGTCGCCCAGCTCTCCGGGGCTGTGGTGACGGTTGACGCCGCGACGGGCAAGGCGAGAAGCATCGAGAGGGTCCTCCGAGTGGAAGGCGCCTGATCCCGGAAGAAGCGAGTGGGCCGCGCGTGCGCGGCCCAGCTTTTTTCACGAGGTGAACATGCAATTAGCAGGATTTTGGCCGTCAACATATAATTATCGAAGATGGCAGCAGGTAGTCTCAACCATGTTAGGAGGAATTATACATGGATGTTCTCAAGGTGTCCTCTAAATCCAATCCCAACTCTGTTGCTGGCGCTCTCGCGGGTGTGCTGAGGGAACGTGGCTTCGCGGAGGTGCAGGCCATAGGTGCTGCGGCGCTCAATCAAGCTGTGAAGGCCGTCGCGATCGCAAGAGGTTTCGTGGCTCCGAGCGGGATGGACCTGGTGATGATACCGGCGTTCGCTGACGTGGAGATCGACGGCGAGGAGCGGACCGCTATCAAACTCATAGTGCAACCCAGGTGAACGTGGGCCGGGGCTTCTCATCGCGTAACGCCGTGCCAGCCGGCGCATCAGCGCCCCGGTGCCTCGGCGTGCTCATGGCCCTGGCTGCTAGAAGCGGATATAATTACATGAAGGTATCGCATTTGTGTGGTCGAACTCTTTCTACGACAGGTGGGGAGGTGAAGAACAGAACGAGAGGTGTCGCGCAAGTGATCGAAGGAGCAAGGGTTGTGCTTCGCCCGCTGAACGAAACGGACCTTGGGACCGTCTGTAAGTGGGACACGGACTACTACATCGCGGCAGCGGCCGGACCAAGCGATGACCGGCACCTCGACACCCGGACTGACTACGAGAGGATCCTGCGTTCCCGGACGGCGAGGATGTTCGCTATTGAGACCCGCGATGGCTCGCTCATCGGAGACATCGGCGTGGTGGAGATAAGCTGGCGCAAACGCGAAGCGGAGCTGGTTGTGAGGATCGGCGACGTCCGGTACCGGGGCAGGGGCTATGGGCCAGACGCCATAAACGCCCTCCTCCGGTACGTCTTTATCAACACTAAGCTGGACCGGGTTTACCTGCGTGTATTCAGCGATAATGCCCGCGCCATCAAATGCTTTCTGAAGTGCGGCTTCCGGAAGCGGTGGGCGATGACGACCCGGGCGGACCGCGCGGGGGACCCTCCGAGGAGAATCATTCTGATGGTGCTCGAGCGGGACGACTTCATGAGAAGCGCCCGGTGTCGCGCGGCCTCCTAAAGCACGGGCGTGGGTTCGGGTTGCGTGCAACGGCCCTGGCATGTGATGCCAGGGCCGCTTTGCGTGTCGAGATGGTCCAGTCCAAGTATGAGGCAGCACGGCTGCCTCGTGCCTCGCGCCTCGCGCTCCGCCCGGCGCAAGCCGTCTAGGTGGGGGTGCAGAAATGCTCCCTACTTTTGCGAGGGGTTGCCGGTGATCGCACGAGGGGTGTCAGAATCCGGCCACTGGCCT
>JBLNCC010000095.1:0-4092 GCA_050260395.1 Betaproteobacteria bacterium | reverse complement strand
TTCAGAGACCCACGCCTGACCCGCCCTGCCGCGCGGACGCTTCCTTGATCCCTTGGACGTACCAGTAGTACACCATGATCTGAAGCACCACACCGAGCAACGCGCGATGGCCCCGCCGTCTGAGCCGCTCTAGGACGCGGACGGCGACGGGGCGATCAGGCCAGCCTCCGGCACCAAGGATAGAGACAAGCCAGATGAACGGTGCCACGGTCAATGTGGTCATGCGGACACTGAAAGTGGGGTGCTTCTTGACGTATACGATGGCCATGCGGCCGCGCTCTATCTCCCGACGCTTGATAGCGGGGAGGTCTTCAGTGCGGAACTCGCGTTTGAGGTGATAGCCGGCGGGCGCCTCGGACCGCACTACGCGCAGCCCCAGCTTCTTCAGCCTCTTGCCGAGCTCCAGATCCTCCCAGCCGTATTCCGTGAAGTCCTCGTCGAAGAGACCCGCTTCAATGAGCCACCGGCGCGCGATGGAGACGTTGGTGGTGGCGAAGAATGCCGTCGATATGTCTGAGACCTTCCTGGGCTCACGAGTGGGGCTGTCGAGGTTTGTCGTGTAGATGACCCGTCCATGCACGATGACGCGGCTATCGCAAAGCGCCGCCGCCGCGTCGGAACCGGCGCGGGGAACGTCGGCCGCGGGGGACGCGGCGCCCTTCAAGTGCTCTCTCATGTGAGCCGCGATGAAGTCGGGTTTCGTGACGATGTCGCTATCCAAGAAGATGACCAGGGTGCCTCTTGAGAGCTTGATGCCTGCGTTGCGGGCGGCGGCGGCACACGCGTGGTCTTGATACCGGTATACCAGCGGGCAGGCGACCGCGTGAGCGCGGGCGCCCGAGTCAGCGCTCGGCCCCGCCTCCGCCTCGGGTTGCGTCGCCACCGGGCGCGCGTCACCCCACTCGCCGACCAGTTGCGCCACCATGTCGCGGGTGCCGTCGGTGGACCCGTCGTCGATCACGATGATCTCATACAGTTGGGGGGAACAGGTCTGCGCCAGCAACGAGCGGAGACACTTTTCCAGGACCCATCTGCGATTGTAGGTAGGCACGATCACGCTCACGAGCGGCGGCATGTCTTGCACCTCTTTCACTTCACCCCGGACCGCCTTTCGGCCGCCGCGGCCCTCGGGCAGGCTTCGGTGGCCCTTGCGGTCATCACCCCATGGGACCGCAGGAATGCCGCCGTTCCGGCTTCGGCCAGCACCGGCGCGTACGCGAACGGACCCAAAGGCGGCGGCCCGTCTACTAGTTTCCCGATACTACGGCGCGAGACGCATGCGTCCCGCCGCCTTGTCCCTTCCCCGCGCCCGCTCTTCCAGCCACGCGAGGGCCCCGTAGGGCACGAAGAAGAGCGGCAGCATGTCCACGGAGTAGATGCTGAGGTCGAACTGCAGGTGTACAAGGAGAGCGACGAATGACGCCAGCGCAACCGGCGCGGCACCTTGCGTGCCCCCGCCCCCGGACTTGAGGGCGCGAAAGCCGTTTAAGGCCCCGACGGCGATCACCCAGCCGACCAGGACGAGCCCGGGAACCCCGGTGGCCGCGCCGAACTCGAGGAACACGTTATGCGCAAAGGGCTGATCCTGGACGGGGTTGCGCGCGTGGGGATACGCCGCATACACCTCGCGGAAATTGTTGACGCCGACCCCCACCACCGGGTGATCCACTATGATGGCCAGGGCTGTGCGCCAGATCTCCAGGCGGTCTTGGTTGGCCGCGGGGTTCAGGATGGTCGCGTACCGGGCCCTTATAGGCGGATACCCCAGCCCGAGAGCGACAAGGAGCAACGCGAGTGCCGCCACGGCCAGGATCGGGCCGGCGACACGCCTCCCTCGCCGGTAGAGCAGTGCCACGATTAACACAGCGAGCCCCGCCGCGAGCCCGAGCAAGGCGCCCCTGGACTGCGTCGCCATGAGGGCCGCGAACGCCAGCGCAGCGCAGGCCGCCGATGCTAGTCTCTGCGGGGTGCGGCGTGCCCGTACCATTAAGCCGATGGCGACGATGGTCGCTATGGCCATGACGGTTCCAGCGGTGTTGCATCCCACAAAGGGAAGCTGCGCCCGGGGAGTGCCGCCGCGCCGTGCCACGAACATGCCGAACCCCGCAAGCGCGTACAGCGCTCCGGCGGACGCCGCCGCAAGGAACACCGTGGCAAGGCGCGCTCCTGCCCCGCTGGCAGCCGCCTTTTGCGTGGCACCGAGGATGAGCCACCCCGTGAGCATCGCCCCGAGGGTGCTGCCGAAAGCGTTGGCGGGTTTCCGCGCGAACGACGCGGTGATGAGCATCCACGCCGCAAGCGCGAGCAGCGCCGCGGTGGACTGGCTGAGGCACACCCGGCGCGAGCCGCGGTCGGCAAGGAACCGGTACACGGCGCAGCACAACAGAACGAGCTGGGCCGCGAGCGTGTGACCTAGTGCGAGGCCGGCCGCCCCCACGTACCAGCCGGCGACCTCAATCCGGCACGGGCGTGCCGGCTCTGGCGCGAAACGAGAGCCTGACTGCTCAGGCATTCCGCAATCCCTCCCCAACGGATAGCTTTGTCTTATTCTCGCCCACACGCGTAAAGTCCTCTCAGCCGTCCGGAGGAGGCAGCGATTCCCGGTGGCAGGAACGGGAAGCATCCTGGTAGAATAGCACGAAAGAATACTTCGTCCGGAGGATGGTGTCTTGTGGGACGTCCATGGCAACGTGCGCCGGAGGAAAACCCGGCTGAACTCGGCAGAGACTCGACGGAACCGGGCGATGACGCCGCTGGCGCGGCCGGCCTCGCTTTCGTCGTCGTCACGTACAATACCCGCGAGCTCCTGCGCAAATGCATCGCGAGCATAGTGTCGGAAGCGCCGCCGGGGGACGGCGCCAGCCTTCTCAGGATCATAGTGGTCGACAACGCCTCTTCCGACGGGACACAGGACATGCTGCGGGACGAATTCCCGTGCGTGCACCTGATCGCCAGCCCCGAGAACCTCGGCCCGGCGAGAGGTTTCAATCTGGGTCTCGCGGAAGCCCTGAAGCGGGCGGAATTTGTGGTCGTCATGAATAGTGACATCATCATCCTCCCCGGCACAGTCCGCGAGATGGTGGCGTTCTTGAAAGCCAGGCCCCACGTTGATGGTGTCTCAGTGCCCCTTTTCCACCCGGACATGTCGCCGCAGAAGACGAGGACCCACATAACGCGGGCGCTGCCGCTGGACAAGACGAAGCCGTTCCGCGCGGACTTCCCCGGGACGACCTTCGCAATGATTCGCGCGCGGACGTTCCGCAAGGTAGGGGGATACGACGAGAACTACTACTTTTACAACGAGGACCTGGACTGGGCGAGCAGGGCGAAAGCCGCTGGTTGCGTCTTCTACCACCTCCCACAGGGCGGCGCCATCCATGTCCTCGGACAGGGACGCAAGCAGAACGTGTCGCGGATCGTGGCCGAGCTCTATAGGAGCAACATCTACTATTACAAGCGGCACCATCCCCGGTTCGCCTGGCTTGCCCTCATCATCCTGCGCCTTGAGATCCTCCAGAGGATCCGTGCCCTGCGGAGCCAGTCCGAACGCGCGGCGGACCCGGAAACGCGCGACAGAATCGGAGAATCCATAGCCGTCTACCTGGAGGCCAGGAGAAGAATGGAGGACGAATACACCAGGCGGATCCGGCCGCGGATCCCGATGTTCGCGTGAGATCCGGAGCCCGTGGCGCAGCATCCGACCACATCCCGACGGGAACCCCCGCAGCCTTCCCTCACATCAAGCCGTTCACGTCTGGACGGTCTACAGGCAGGCTGAGTTGCCAGAACCGGCTGGTGTCATCGCACGCGGCGCGGAAACCACACACAGCCTGCGGAACCGAAAACCCGCGCTCTTCGCAGTCCGGATCGGGCGGTGTGGAGTGCGTGGTTCGCGTACGGCGGCAACACTACCACGTGACCTCGAACAAGCGGCTACGGCCCATCACCTGGTTTGCGGACCAGACACCGACGACCGCGCCCACCAGCGTGTCGCTGGGCCAGTGGGCACGCTCGTACACACGTGAGATGGCGACGAGTGTGGCGCCGGCGTAGAAAAGCACCCGGTACTCTGGGTACTGCCTCGCCAGGACC
>JBLNCC010000094.1:0-14728 GCA_050260395.1 Betaproteobacteria bacterium | reverse complement strand
GGGCGACGAGGGCGAGCGCACCTTGAGCGCGCTTCTTGTCACGGATGTCATCTGGGCTGCGACCTGGTCGTGGGCGCTCGCGAGGATCGTCGCGGATGTGCCGAGGCTCGCGGAATACATGGCCTTGCTCGGGTGGGCCCTTCTGGGCGCGGGCGTATTGATTGCGACTGTGCGCGGGGTGGCCTCCCGCTTGCGGCGGGGGGACGCACGACCGCGGCGGCGCTGACCCTCCCGAGCGACCGAGGCGCGGTCGAAGGCTCGTCGAGATGGTGAGGTTACGTCGGGCCCACTATTTCGGCGAGCGCCCGTTCGTACACCTCGAGGTCGCGGCCGGTGAAGAGCACGAACCTGACTTCATCGAATGTCTGTCCTTTGGGGCTTGCAAGGAAGTCTTTCACGGCGCCCAGCGCGACTCGGGCGGCTCGCTCAATCGGAAACCCATAAGCCCCCGTGCTGATGGAGGGAAACGCCACCGTCCGCAGGCCATGCTCTGCGGCAAGTTCCAGGCTGCTACGGTAAGCGCTCGCGAGGGTCTCATCCTCCGCACGGGCGCCGCCGTGCCAGACAGGGCCGACGGTGTGGATGATGTATCTCGCCTTGAGCCTGCCTCCGCTGGTGAGCACGGCCTGCCCTGCAGGTAGACGCCCCCTCTCTTTGCGTATCTTCATGCATTCCTCGTGAACTGTAGGCCCGCCCGCCCTGTGTATGGCGCCATCCACGCCGCCCCCTCCGGCCAGCTCGGAATTGGCCGCATTCACTATCGCGTCAGTCTCCTGTTGCGTGATGTCACCCTGGATGAGCCTCAGAACCGTTCGACCTACGGTGAGTTCCATATTCTGAACCCTTCCTTTCGGGTGAGTGGAGTTGCACAACTACACCATTCTCCCCCAGACGATGTACTCCTTCTGGGGGACGGCCCTGGAGCATCCCGAGGGGGCCCAGCCAGTGGATTCGACGGACGTGCGCTGCGTACGCCGAGCGATTCTGCGTGCACGGCGCGCCGCGCCACACGGGCGGGGTTGCGCCACGCCGGGTCGGGTGAGCGAAGGCGTACGAAAATGAAGGAGGATTCAGGCATGGCTGCGTAGAACAATCAAGGCGTGGAAACGGTGCTCAGGGCGCCGCGCACCTCACGTGTGAAGCGGACGAACGGAAACCGCGGCTCACGTACGTCGCCGGGGTCGGCGGATGTGAAGAAGAGGGCGAGACACGATCGGGGGTGGAGCGGGTGGAAGTCAAAGGCTACCTTCTCCCGGACGACCTTTATTATGAGTCGAATCACAGCTGGGGGAGGGTGGAGGGCGACGTCGTAACGGTCGGGCTGAACGATTTCGCCCAGAAGCTTGCAGGGGAGTTCGTGTCGGTGGATCTCCCGGCGGTCGGCAAGAAGGTGCGCCAGGGAAAGCCCGCAGCCGCGGTCGAATCCGGCAAGTGGGTGGGGCGCGTGTACGCGGTTGTGACCGGCGAAGTCATTGAGGCCAACGAGAACCTGGAAGACGACCCGACGCTTCTCAACACAGATCCGTATGGAGAGGGCTGGGTCTTCAAGGTGAAGATGGAGGATCCAGCGGAGCTCGCGAACCTCATGCAAGGAGACAAAGCCGTCAGGTGGCTCGAGGAAGAGATAGAGAAGCACGCGAAATGAGCGGCGTAAACGACACAGCCAAGCGCGGTCTCGAGGAGATCTGAGAAACATTTCTCCATTTCGGCGGATTGCATGCCAAGGAGGTTTTGGCTGTGGAGTCCAGCACGTGTGGAGAGAAAGACCGAGCGGTCGTCACCGTCCTCGATGTCAAGTTCAAGTACGAGATCGCCCGCGAGCCCGGGGGCGAGAACATCAAGTACTGCTTCCAGTGCGGCACGTGCACGTCAGGGTGCCCCGTGGCGGAGCTCGACGGCAAGTACAATCCGCGACGCATTATACGCATGGCCATCCTGGGGATGCGGGAGCGGGTGCTGTCGAGCGATTTCATCTGGCTGTGTTCCACCTGCTACACTTGTTACGAGCGATGCCCGCAAGACGTGCGAATCACCGAGGTCATGAACGCCCTCAAGAACATGGCCGTGAAAGCCGGGTACATACACCCCGCGTTCCGCGCGCAGGCCGAGCTCATCGGCGGGCACGGGCGGCTGTACGAGATCGACGAGTTTACCAACGAGAAACGCGCGGAACTCGGGCTTCCGGAGCTTCCCAGCGACTTGGCCGAGGCGGTGGAGATATTCGGGATGACGGGGCTCGCGGACCTACTTTCCAGCAAAGGTGCGTGATCGGCGGTGAGGTACGCGATATTCCTGGGTTGCACGGTCCCAGTGCGTAATCTCAGCTACGAGCTGTCCTCAAGACGTGTAGCCGCTGAACTCGGCATCGAGCTTACCGACATCCCGGAGTTCGGTTGCTGCGGTTACCCGGTGAAGTCGGTTCATCACGAAACGTCCTTGCTCCTCGCGGCCAGGAATCTTTCCCTGGCAGAGGAAAAGGGGTGTGACATTTGCACCTTGTGCAGCGCGTGCACGTCGGTCCTGACTGAGGTGGCCCGGCAACTCGCGGCGGACGAGGCTTTGCTTGAGAAGGTGAACCGGGGCCTTGGTGCGATCGGGCGAAGGTACTCCGGCCGGGTGCAGGTGAAACACCTGGCGCGCGTGATATACGAAGACGTGGGCCTGGAGACCATCAGGAAGACGATCAGACGACCGCTGGACGCGTTCCGCATCGCGTCTCATTACGGATGCCACTACCTCAAGCCTTCCGGAATCTACGACGGGTTCGACCACCCCGAAGCGCCCAGGTCTCTCGACATGCTCGTGGCTGTCACAGGAGCGAAGCCCGTTGATTACGCCACGAAGAAGGAGTGCTGCGGCGGCGCGATCCTTGGGGTGGACGAGAACATAGCCCTTCAAATGAGCCGGGCGAAGCTGGACGACATCAAGGCCCACGAAGCAGACGCCATCAACTTGATATGCCCGTTCTGCAGCGTGATGTACGGAGCGAACCAGCGCAAGATCCAGGCGAAGTACGGCACCAGGTACGATCTCCCAATCCTTTATTATCCACAGGTCCTGGGGCTTGCCATGGGCATCGACGCTGAAGAACTGGGCCTCTCGCAGAATCCCATCAAGCCGAAGGCGCTCTTAGCGAAGATCTCGTGAGCTGACGCCCCGCCGCGTGGCGGCAGGCCGCGCCCGACGCGCGTCGTGACGAGTGCGGTTGGCGCCGCGAGTGGGGGTGCAGAAATGCTCCCGACTTTTGGGAGAGGTTGCCGGTGATTGCACGAGGGGTGTCAGAATCCGACCACTGGCCTAATGGACCGGATTCTGTCAAGGCGCCCCGCTTGGGTCGCCGTCCCCGAGTGCAACACCGGCAACCCGACAACTACTGGAAATGGGGCAACGACTAACGCATCCTCACAGAGCGAGCGAACGTGCGTGGACGAGGCGTTAACCCGGTACAGCGTGGTGCAGAGGTGGTGTGACCGCAGGATGCAGGCGTCTACGGCACAGCCGAGAATCGGGGTTTACGTGTGCCACTGCGGCCTCAACATAGCCGGCGTTGTCGACGTGGCCGCCGTGAGAGAAGCCGCTTCCTCGCTGGACGGGGTGGTGATCGCCCGCGACAACAAGTACACTTGCAGCGAGGTCGGGCAAAAGACCATCGCCGACGACATCAGGGACTTCGCGCTGGAACGCGTGGTGGTCGCTTCGTGCTCGCCGAGGCTTCACGAGAAGACGTTCCGGGCTCTCCTTGAAAAGTGCGGTCTCAATCCGTTCCTTCTCGAGATGGCGAACATACGCGAGCAGTGCTCATGGGTACATCCGGGTGACAGTGTGGCCGCAACGGAGAAGGCGAAGGCGCTCGTGCGCTCGGCCGTGGCCAGGGCGAGGCTTCTGGCCCCGCTTTCTCGCAGCGAGGGGCGGGTGGTGCGCAAGATCATGGTGGTGGGCGGTGGGGTCGCGGGCATATCCGCCGCGCTCTACCTCGGTAATATGGGGATAAAGACCTACCTCGTTGAGCGCGAGCCGTCCATCGGAGGCCACATGGCCATGCTCGACAAGACGTTTCCCACCCTTGACTGCAGCCTTTGCATTCTTTCACCCAAAATGGTGGAGGTCGCGGAGCACGAAAACATCGAGGTCTTGAGTTACTCAGAGGTGGAGAAGATCGAGGGGCAGGTCGGCGACTTCCGAGTGCAGCTGAAGCGCAAGGCGCGCTACGTTGATGAAGCTAAGTGCGTTGGTTGCGGCGAGTGCGCGTCGAAGTGCCCGGTGAGGGTGTCCGACGAGTTCAACCGCGGCATGGGTGAGCGCAAGGCCATCTACATTCCGTTTCCCCAGGCCATCCCGCCTGTATATGTGATCGACGCGGAGCACTGCAGGTACCTGACACAGGGTAAATGCAGGGTGTGCGAGAAGGTGTGCGAGCGTGGCGCGGTCGCGTTCGACCAGACCGACCGCGTCGAGACGATCGAGGTCGGCGCCATCGTCGTGGCCACGGGGTTCCAGCCATACGACGCGTCGAAGAAGCCGCAGTATGGCTACGGCCGTTACCCCAACGTCATCACCAGCCTCGACTTCGAGAGGATCATCTGCGCCGACGGACCCACCCGCGGCAAACTGAAGAGGCCGGGCGACTGGACGACGCCGAAGCGCGTGGCGTTCATACAATGCGTCGGGTCCCGCGATGAGCGTCGGCTCGAGGGGGCTGGGGCGTATTGCTCCCGTGTGTGCTGCATGATCACGGCGAAACAGGCGTTCATGGTCAAGGAGAAGCACCGTGACACCGAGGTGTACGTGTATTACACCGACATGCGGACCGCGGGAAAGGGGTTCGAGGAGTTCTATCGGCGCACGAGGGCGGAGGGCATCGTCTTCGTTCGGGGCAAGCCAGGCGAGCTCCGTGAGGAGCCAGACGGGTCGCTCCGCGTGGTCTGCGAAGACCTCGACTCCGGGTGCGTTCTCGACATGTGTTTCGACATGGTGGTGCTCGCGGTGGGGCTCGCGCCGCCCGAGGGCCTGGCGGAGCTCGCTCAACGCCTGAACCTTTCACGCAGCGCGGACGGCTTCCTCTTGGAAGGCCACCCGAAGCTCCGTCCCTTCGAGACATCCATCGATGGTGTCTATCTCGCGGGCTGCGTTCAGTCCCCCAAAGACATCCCGGACAGCGTCGCCCAGGCGGGGGGCGCGGCAGCGGCCGCTGCGTCGACGTGCTCGCGGGAGCGGATAGAGATGGATCCCCTCGGCCCGGTCATCGACGAGGAGCTTTGCGTGGGCTGCAGGCTGTGCGAGATGCTCTGCCCCTATGGGGCGATCAAAGTGGAGAGAACCGACAGGGGGTATAAGGCGAGATCCGTTGAGGTTGCGTGCAGAGGCTGTGGCTTGTGCGGCGCCTCGTGCTCTGCGAGGGCGATAACGATGAAGCATTACTCGAACAGCCAGCTTGTCGCGCAGACGGAAGCGCTCCTGGAGGTGGGCTAGAATGGCGGGTCTCGCGACCGGAGAGCGCGTGCCTCGGGAAGATGAGGAAGGGTTCGAGCCGTTTGAACCACGGGTGATCGGATTCTTGTGCAACTGGTGTTCCTACGCGGGAGCCGACCTTGCGGGCACGTCCAGGCTCGCTTATCCCGCGAACCTCCGCATCGTCCGCGTCATGTGCTCGGGCCGCGTGGACCCGGAGATAATGGTAGACCCGTTCCTTCGCGGCGCTGACGCGGTCATGGTGCTCGGGTGCCATCCCGGGGACTGCCATTACTTGAGCGGCAATTATCAGGCGGAACAGCGCGTCCGCACGTTGTGGATGGTTCTCGATCATCTCGGGATAGATCGAGCGCGGCTGTATCTGGACTGGGTCTCAGCGGCAGAGGGCGCGAGATTCGCGGACATGGTGTCCGACTTTGTCGAGCGGGTGAGGGCTCTCGGCCCGGCGGGCGGGGGCGCGACATCCAAGGAAGGCCTCTCGCGGGATGAGTTCGCGTTCAGGGGCGAGATCGCAAGGCGCGTGGCGACTGGCGAGAGGTTCAGGTGGCTCGTGGGACGGAACAAGGCTCTATGCGAGCAAGGGAACGTGTATGGCGAGAGGGTCCTGCCGGAGAAGGCCGCCACCTTACTGCAAGGCGTCATCGCGGATGAGTGCGTGCGTGCGGCCATAGAGGTGCTGGCCGCGGAGGCGCCCGTGTCAGTGAAGGACATCGCAGCGCGCCTCGGCGTCTCAGCGCAGATCGTCCTGGAACAGGCCGCGTATTTGAAGCGCCGGGGAGTCATAGAGCTATACGACGTGTTGGGCCGTTCGCCCAGGTACGTGCTGAGGGTCGCCAGGGCGTAGGGCCCACTTCGAGCGGGGGCGCGGGACATGGCTTGGATAGAGAGGCGTTCCGGCGGAAAGGCTGTCGGGGCGGTGCTCGTGGTCGGCGGGGGCATCGGAGGCATGCAGGCCGCGCTCGACCTGGCGGAGTCAGGCTTCTTCGTGTACGTGGTGGAATCGAGCCCGGCCATCGGCGGCGCCATGGCGCGACTGGACAAGACCTTTCCCACGAACGACTGCTCGATGTGCATACTCTCTCCGAAGCTGGTTGAGTGCGGACGCCACCTCAACATCGAAGTGATAACCAACTCCACCGTCGAAAGAGTCGAGGGGAAGCCCGGGGACTTCATGGTAACCGTGTCGAGCAGGCCGCGCTATGTTGACGCTGAGAAATGCACAGGGTGCGGCGTTTGTGCGCAGCACTGCCCCGTGGGAGCGGCGCGCGACACGTTCAACGCCGGGCTCGGGAGGCGGCCCGCCATTTACATCGACTACCCGCAGGCAGTGCCGCTCACTTACGTGATAGACCGCGACACGTGCGTCGGGTGCGGCCTGTGCGAGAACATGTGCCTCGCCGGCGCTATCCGTTACGACGACGCCCCGCGCGAGCGCGCGGTTTCAGTGGGCGCCATCGTGCTCGCTCCCGGATTTCGCCTGTCCGACCCGTTTCTTCGCGCGGAGTACGGATACGGCAGATACCCGAACGTCCTCACCAGCATGGAATTCGAGAGGATCCTGAGCGCATCGGGTCCGTACGAAGGACGCGTGCTGCGTCCGTCCGACGGTGATGTTCCCGAGAGAATAGCCTTCATACAGTGCGTCGGATCGCGCGACCGGGCGCGCGGCGCGCGCTACTGCTCCTCCGTATGCTGCATGTATGCGACGAAGGAGGCCGTGATCGCGAAAGAGCACGCGCCGGGCGTCCAAGCGACCATCTTTTACATGGACATGAGGTCTTATGGGAAGGGGTTCGATGCGTACGTAGAGAAGGCGAAGAGAGAACATGGCGTGAGGTACATCCGCGCGCGCGTGGCCGGGGTATCCGAGGTTCCCGCGACCCATGACCTCATCGTGTCATTCGAGTCGAATGACGGGACGGTCGTGAAGGAGGAGTTCGACCTCGTCGTGCTCTCGTTGGGGCTCGAACCCCCGGACAATGCGGAGCAGCTTGCCCGGGTCTTTGGAATAGAGCTCGACGAAAACGGCTTCGCGAGGACGGGAACGTTCGATCCTCTCGCGACGACCAGGCCCGGCGTGTACGTGTGCGGGGCGATGCAAGGCCCGAAGGACATCCCCGAGACCGTGACCCAGGCTAGTGGCGCTGCGGGTGTGGTGGCAACCCTGCTCGGGGGCGCCCGCGGGACGCGCGTCCGCGAGAAGCGGTACCCTCCCGAAAAGGATCTCAGGGGCGTGGGACCGCGCATAGGTGTGTTCGTGTGCCACTGCGGCATAAACATCGGCGGGGTCGTGGACGTTCCCGAGGTCGTGGAGTACGCGAAGACCCTCCCGAACGTGGTGTACGCCGAGCGGAACCTGTATACCTGCTCGCAAGATACTCAGCAGAGGATTCAGGAGAAGATCAAGGAGCACGGGCTCACCCGGATCGTGGTGGCTTCATGCACGCCTCGCACGCATGAGGCGCTGTTCCAGGAGACCGTCCGCGAGGCAGGGCTCAACCATTACCTCTTCACGATGGCGAACATACGGGACCAGTGCTCTTGGGTCCACATGCGCGAGCCCGAAAAGGCCACCCAGAAGGCAAAAGACCTGGTGCGCGCGGCCGTGGCCAGGGCTGCACTCCTGGAGCCCCTCGAGCGCGTGCCGATACAGGTTGAGCAGTCTGCCCTTGTCATCGGCGGGGGGCTTGCAGGGATGATCGCGGCGCTGGACCTTGCGGACCAGGGGTTCAAGGCTTACCTTGTGGAGGCTTGCGCCGAGCTCGGCGGCCACCTGCGGGACATCCACTATACGTTGAGCGGGGCCGACGTGCAGGCATTCCTGCGAGACCTCACGGGAAGGATCGAGTCCCATCCCCTGATAGAGGTCCACACGTCGTCCGAAGTCGTGGAGATCGCGGGGTATGTTGGGAACTTCCGATCACGAGTGGTGGACCGGAGCCATGGCGACGGGGAGGCGGGTGCCATCCGCGAGCTCGTGTTGGGCCACGGTGTGGTCATCATGGCGACGGGCGCGCGGGAGCACCGTCCGACCGGGTTCCTATACGGCAAGCATCCAGCTGTCGTGACCCAGTCCGAACTGGAGAGGGCGCTCGCGTCCGGGCTTTGGCCGGCGGTCCCGACGGCGCGCCGGACCGGTGGGGAGGATCCGCGGCGAGGCGCGGCCGAAGAGATGGACCTGCTCGGGGCATCCAGCGGGGCGGGCTGCCCGTGGGAGGGCGGGGGCTTCGGCCCCCGTGGCGGAGCGTCCGTGGTCATGATCCAATGTGTGGGGTCGCGCGATGAGGAACGCGGCTATTGCAGCCGCGTGTGTTGCAGTGAGGCCGTGAAGAATGCCATCCGGCTCAAGGAAGTGGCTCCAGACGCGGAGGTGTACATCCTCTATAAAGATATTCGCACCTACGGTGGGAGGGAGGCCTATTTCGAGGAGGCACGGCGCCGGGGCGTGGTGTTCGTGCGATACCCCGAGGGACAAATGCCGGTGGTGTCGCGGTCGGACCGCGGTGATGCGGCCGATCGCGGCGGGCGGCTCGTGGTCGAGGTCACGGACACGCTCCTCGACGAAAGACTCGCCATTCCTGCCGATCTCGTGGCCCTGAGCGCGGGGATAGTCCCGAACGAAAGCAACGGAAGGATGGCCCAGATGCTCAAGGTGCCATTGGACGAGGACGGGTTCTTCCTAGAGGCCCATATGAAGCTGCGCCCAGTGGATTTCGCCACCGAGGGCGTCTTCCTCGCGGGGCTTGCGCATGCCCCGAAGACCATCGACGAGACCATCGCCCAGGCCCATGCGGCGGCAGCCAGGGCCTCCGCCTTGCTCGCGCGCGGCACCATCACCACCGAAGGGATAAAGTCGGAGGTTATGAAAACACGGTGCGCTGGGTGCGGCCTCTGCGTCGAAGCGTGCCAGTACAAGGCGATCGAGATCGACCTCGGCGAGAACGTCGCGAAAGTGAACCCGGCATTGTGCAAAGGGTGCGGCCTCTGCGCGGCGACGTGTCGGTGCGGCGCCATCACACTTAAGGGGTTCACCGAGGAGGAGCTCCTTGCGGAGGTGAGCGCGCTTTGCTGAACGTTGAGCACTTCGGGCTGCAACGAGGTTGCGAGGGGGCGGACGGCCTCAGGGCCGGAGGTCCCATTGATGCGAGCGGCGGTGGGACGGGCCAGGCGTGGGAACCCAGGATCGTGGCTTTCCTCTGCAATTGGTGCTCGTATGCCGGTGCCGATCTTGCTGGGACGAGCCGGATGCAGTACCCGCCCAACGTGCGCATCGTCCGCGTGCCGTGTTCCGGCCGGGTGGATCCCCTTCTCATTCTGAAGTGCCTGCAGCACGGGGCTGACGGAGTGCTCGTGTCCGGGTGTCACCCGGGAGACTGCCACTACATAGCCGGGAATTACCTTGCCAGGCGGAAGTTTGCGCTCCTCGCCGATCTACTTGATTTCTTCGGCATTGAGAGAGGCCGGGTGCATTTCTCATGGGTATCCGCCGCGGAGGGTGAGAAGTTCGCCGACGTGGTGAGGCATGTGACGGAGAGCGTGAAGGCGCTCGGCAAACCCACGAGGCTGGTGAAGGAGAGACAAACGTAAATGCTGACGCGGGGTTCATCGGGCTGGACGGCAAAGGTAGCCGGGCGCCTCCGGCAGATCGCGGCGGATCTTCTTGCCAAGGGAGAGATCGATGTCTTCATCGGATATGAAGAGGGGACGCTCCCTCTTCGAACGTCCCCCGCCTTCGTAACGCGTGCGGACGACGTGTCGCGCCTGGTATGGAACCACGCGTGTGAGAACAACCTCGCCGTCTACCTGCCCGGGTTCAAAGGGCGGGTGGGCGTGGTGGTCAAGGGTTGCGACGTGCGCGCGCTCGTGAACCTCATCATCGAGAGGCAAGTACGTCGCGACGATGTGAAGATCGTGGGCGTGCCATGCGGAGGCGTCGTCGACCGCCGGAAGCTTGCGGCTGCTCTCGGGGAGGGGCACGAGACTATCCGCAGCGCCGCGGAGACCGCGGACGGCATGGTCGTGGTCGCGGGTGACGGCTTCGAGAAAGCCGTTCCAATTGAGGATGTTCTGTCGGCGTCCTGCGTCGCGTGCACCCATCCTGTGCCCGTCGTCTACGACTTCCTGGCGGGCGATGATGAGGCCGCTCGGCGGGCGTGCCCAAAGGAGCAGGCGTACAGTGATGTGGATGCGTTCGCGAGTCGGGGCCCGGAGGAACGCTTCGCGTATTTCGCGCGGGAAATAGAGCGCTGCATAGAGTGCTACGCATGCAGGCAGGCATGCCCTTTATGCTACTGCCCCGAATGCTTCGTGGACCGCCAGAGCCCGAAGTGGGTCGGCAGGTGGCGCGACCTTTCCGACAAGACGGTGTTCCACCTCGGCCGCGTCCTGCACACGGCGGGCCGGTGCGTGGATTGTGGCGCGTGCAGAAGGGCGTGCCCCGCTGGGATCGATCTCAGGCTCCTCGCGAAACGTATAGAGAAGGATGTACTCGAGTTTTTCGGGCACGAGCCGGGCGTGGACCTTACGGCCGTGCCGGTGTTTGCGACGTATAAGCGGGAAGACCCCGGCGATTTCATCCTTTGAGCAGGGTTCGGGCAGGAAAGCGTCGGGGATGCTCGAGCGGTTCGGGCGGTCGGAATGTGCTGCGGGAGCGAGTTTTGCGGCCTCGAGGTGAACTACGCATGCTGGAAGAGGGGCGGCCCCGGAAAGCTCTTGTGATGACTAAACGAGACCTCGGCCGATTCGTTACCCATTTGGCGGCCTCGTACGTGGTTTTCGTTCCAGTGGACGAGGGAGGGGTGACTCGTTTCGTCGCCGCGTGTCCTGACGGCGCCCGCGGTGCTCGGAGCCTTGAGGGCGACCCGTTTCTTTCGACGAGGCCCTTGAAGGAGCTCTTCTTCCCGCAGCAGGAGACGCTCTTCGCCTTCGACGCGCATGGTGGGATGGAGACGGCGGCCGGCGTGAAGGCGCCGGCACTCGCGGATGACCGTGGATGGGCGCGGGCACGAGACGAACGGCTGGTATCCTCTCCATCCGACGTGGTCAGGGTCGCCTTCGGGGCGCGGCCGTGCGACGCGCGGAGCCTGACCCTCCTCGACCTTGTGTTCGACGCCGCCGACCACAGGGACCCGTACTACGTCAGCCGACGCAGGGAGACGGCGGTGGTCACGTTCGCGTGCCCCGAGCCGGGTGTGGCCTGTTTTTGCACGTCTGTTGGGGGCGGCCCGTTCGACGAGACGGGTTCGGACGTCGTGTTCGCTGAGGTTGGCGAGGCGTATCTAGTGAGGCTGTTGTCAGCGAAGGGCGAGGATCTCCTTCGAGGGTTCGAGGCGCTGCGGGAGGCCGGACAGGCGGAATTCGAGGCCTTGGGGGAAGCCCGGGCGAGGGCGGAGGCGCGCATGGCCAGCCGGGCCGTTCCGGTGGACGCGGCCGTATCGAGGCTCGAAGGCGCGTTCGGCCACCCTGCGTGGGATGACGCGTACCGGAAATGCCTTGGCTGCGCGGTCTGTACGTATCTCTGCCCCACGTGCCACTGCTTCGACATAGGCGACGAAGCCACGAGGACAGGCGGGGAGAGGGTGCGCAACTGGGACTCGTGCATGTTCCCCCTCTTCACGCTCCACGCGTCTGGCCACAACCCGCGGCCGTCCCGCAAGGAGAGGTTCAGGCAGAGGATCATGCATAAGTTCAACTACTTCGTCGAGAACAACGGAGTTGTAGCGTGCGTGGGGTGCGGGCGCTGCGTCGAGAACTGCCCGGTCAACTTGGACGTGCGCAAGGTTCTTGAGGCTTTCGCCGCGCTGTGAGGTCACGCCGAAAAACCGCGTCCCGCGTGTCGTGACTGCCGCGCTGCACGACGAGTCGGAGCGCGCGAGGGGATGGGAGGATGAGCGAATGAGTGGGGCGATCACATACGATGCGGGCGTCAACCCGTACGTGCCGCACCTTGCCGTGATTACGCACGTCACGCGCGAAACCGACGCGAACGACGTCAAGACCTTCCGCGTGGAGTTCCGTGACCCGTCCGCGTGGGAGAGGTTCCGGTACATGCCCGGTCAGTTCGCCGAGGTTTCGGTGTTCGGCGTGGGGGAGGCGCCCATTTCCATCACTTCGTCCCCAACCCAGCGGGGATACCTCGAGTTCAGCGTGAAGAGGATGGGCCAGGTGACCACGGCGCTCCACTACTCGCCTGAGGGTTCCGTGATCGGGGTGAGGGGCCCTTACGGCAGCACGTTTCCCGTCGCGGACATGCAAGGCAAGGACCTGGTCTTCATAGGTGGCGGGATCGGCCTCGCGCCGCTCCGCTCGCTCATCAACTACATCCTCTCCGAGGAACACAGGGCCGAATTCGGTCGGGTCAGGATAATCTACGGCGCGAGGAGCTCGGGGGACTTGGTCTTCAAGCCGGAGCTCGAACGGTGGGGCGAAAGGGCCGACATCGACCAGGTGGTCACCATCGACCGTCCTGAGCCGGGGTGGACGGGACGCGTGGGGTTCGTGCCCGCCGTTCTGAAGGAGGTGGCCCCGCGGCCGGAGGGCGCGGTCGTCGTGACGTGCGGGCCGCCGGTGATGATCAAGTTCGTGCTCTCCGTGTTGACGGAGCTTGGGTTCGCGCCCGAGCAGGTAGTGACCACGCTCGAGATGCGCATGAAGTGCGGCATCGGGAAGTGCGGCAGGTGCAACATAGGCAGCAAGTACGTGTGCCGCGACGGCCCGGTGTTCACATATAGACAGCTTCTGGATATGCCGCAAGAATACTGACCACGGGGCGGGCACAGGCACGGGTGCAGGGAGAAAGCGGCACGTAGTTCATTTGTTAGGCATCGGAGCGGCCTCCGAAACCGTTTAGCGCCCGCACGCTCGTGGAACACTATGTGTGCGATGCGTGCCGCCCTAGGTGGAACCGGGGCGGAGAAAACGGAAAGAGGAGGCTGGCAGATGAGCCTTGTCAGATGGGATCCCTTTGACGAGCTTGCTACGATTCGGGACGCGATGAACAGGGTGTTCGACGAGACGTTCGCCAGACGCGGTATGGGCGGTTTTGGGTTCGGTCGCGCGTGGCAGCCGTCGGTCGACATGTACGAGACCGAGAACGAAGTCGTGGTGCGGGCAGACCTACCTGGTGTGGACCAGAAGGACGTGGAGGTAACGCTCACGGACAGCGCCCTTACGATAAAGGGTGAGTCGAAGTACGAGAAGGAGATCGAGGACAAGAACGTGTACCGCCGCGAGCGGGCTTACGGCACGTTCGCCCGGACGTTGCCGATAACGACGAAGGTGAAGCCCGACCAGGCGCGGGCCAGCTTCAAGAACGGCGTCCTGGAGGTGGTCATCCCCAAGGCTGAGGAAGCCAAAGGGAAGGTCTACAGGCTCGACGTACACTGACCCCGACTTCCGCAAGAGGGCGGGCGGACGGGGGCTTGAATTCCGCGCGCGTCTGTGTACACTCTGGAATAAAGAGGCCAACCGCTGGAAGGAGGCAGCCTCCCCACGTTCTCAAGTCGCGGGGGCTGCGCCCGAGACCCCGGAACACCAGGAAGCGGTGCGGGATATGGGTGTATACCTGGACATCGACGCGGATTTCATGTTCCAGCCGAGGACGGGCGGGAATCCACGGATTCGGCAGGATTGCTGGATAGCGCCGGCCGAGTTCGTGGAGCGGCTGGAGGAGGCGGGGCTCGACTGGAGCGCAAGTCCGGTCGCAGTCTTCACCGACCACAAGGAAGCGTACTTCGTCTGGAAGGAATGGGGTGCTCGCTCGGCCACCCTGGTCCATGTGGACGCCCATTCTGACTTCTACGACACTTTTCCGTGGCTTGTCCACTGCGGCAATTTCTTGCGGAAGGCAGTGGAAGACGGCTTGTTCTCGAAAGTCGTGTGGGTCGTTCCCCGATGGCTGTATGACAGCGGCGAATGGGAACGATGGGACACCCCCGGCGTGTGGCTGAGAAAGCGACGGGCGGCGCTGTCGTACCACGAGACGGGTCGCTGCCGGTGCCGCGTGGGACACGAGGTTCAGGTGGAGATAGTGCCCCACGACCGTTTCGTCATGCCAAATAGCCGGGCCGCCCTGGTAACGGTGGCCACGAGCCCGGCGTTCGTCCCCGGGGACGCCCTGCCCCAGATCAGAGAGCTCGTCGGTCGTGTCTCCGCACGCTGCTTGCGGCTGGTGGTCAGGCCGCATATCCCCATGAGTATCGAGGATCCCGTCCTCCGCAGCCTGTGGGAGAGCGTTCGGGACGAGATGGAGACCCGCCGC
>JBLNCC010000093.1:0-15530 GCA_050260395.1 Betaproteobacteria bacterium | reverse complement strand
ATCCTGGTCGGCATGCCGGCCCGGCGCGGGGGCGTCCAGTCGATCGAGAGGGGCTCGTACCCGATGACCTTGGTCTCGCCGTTCTCGTACGCGAGCTTGGGGATGCCCCATATCGAGACGGTCTTGATGATTCCTCCGCGGATCCACCGCTTGAGGTCGCTTGCCGCCTTGTCGATGATGCCCCGGAAGTAGGCCTTGCCGTCCTGGAACTTGGCGCCCACCCAGTGCGTCACCGGCGTCCTGAACTCCCAATCCACGTTCTCGGGGTCCTGGTGGCCTTCGTAGCCCGGGAGCCCCTCCGCATTGACCACGTCGACGATGTCCTGCAAAGCGCGCGGGAGGTAGTCCCAACCCCGCTTCGACTTGCCGGCGGGAATCTCCACCACGACCTCGAGAGGATCGTCGTCGCCGGCCTTGAGGGCACTGGTATCAACTGCAGAGGATACCGGGACTTCCTCGACGCTCATTTCCCCGCACAGCCGCGCTGTGACCGATACCACCTCGCCGGCCAGGCTCTCCGGGGCCGGCATGTCGAGCTCGCGATAATGCCGGAGAAGGTGCTTTCTCGCTTTCTCCTTCTCCTCAGCGGTCAGGTTCGGCTCACTTCTGCCGCCCGCGAGCGCGGCCGCCGCAGCAATGAGGCCGGCGCGGTTCAGGACCACGGTCCCGTCGTCCCGCACCTCATGGTGAGGCCCCCAACAGTCAGCCTGCGTGAGGTCCTTATTGACTTCGGCCTTGACGACCGCGTAGACCTCGCGCACTGCGGCGGTTACACCCTCCGCGCCCTCCTCGAGGCCTTGCTTGAGCAGCTGCCAGATCCTGCTCTTGTCCACATCGCCCCAGGCTCTGCCGCTCACCGATTTCGCGATCTTGAAACCCTTCAGCACACTGTCACCTCCCTTCAGGGCATAAGAAAACCGCCTCGCCTCGGCGGTCAACCCTTGCCGCTGAATTTCCCGGTCTGCATGTCCCTGATGAGGATCTTCCCTGTTCTGCTGTTCACCTCCGCTTGCTTCTGCACTAACTTAACAGGTCCGGGCGGCGATGTCCCAAGCTTGATGATTTGCTGTCCCAAGGTTCCACCTCCTTCCCGGCGAAACAAAAGACCGCCCTGCCTTTCGCAGTAGCGGTCGTTTCTCGTTCTCGTGGTATCCCCGGAACTACAGGCTTGCTAGGCCCTTTCCGTTGAAGGCGTCCATCTTCGTCTTGTACTCCCTCACCAGCTCCTGAAATGCCACGAGGGCTTCAGGTTTCAGCGTCCCCCGCTGCCTCTGCTTGGTGAGCCGTGAGCGCCTGCGCTCGATGAGCTGCTGCATCTTGCGAAGCTCGGGGGTCGTCCGGCAGACGATGTATTCCTTGCCGCATTGCGGGCACGTGAAGTAGGTCGTCTCGACTTCCCCCTCGCGCTTGACTAGCACGCGGGGCTCGAATTCGGCTTTGCAGGAGTCGCACCTAGCTACCATCATCGCCACCCCTCGCCCGGGACGCCTCGTAATCAGCACGAAGCGCCTTGATGACGCCTTCCGCCTGCTTGACGAGCCGCTCAAGGTTCCTGAGCTTGCGGACCTGCGCCCTGGTCAGCTTTCCAGTCGTCTCTCCGGTCCTCAGGATCGCAAGGTACGAAACGAGCTGGTCAAAGTAGACCAGCTTGCCCTCTTTGCGATAGTCCGGCAGCGCGTCCCACACCTCGGCAGCTTCGACCACATAGTCGAGGAGCTGGTAGGACGCGCGAAGCCATGTGTCGTAGTAAAGGCTGCGGACGTCGCCCATTTCTAGAGTAGTTCACCTTCAATGGCCGCGACCTGGATCCCTTTCCGCACAAGGATGAAGGGATTGATCATACCCCTTGCGTGCTCAGGCGTGCCCGGCTTGGCATAAATGGGCACCGAGGCCAGGGCGCCGTCCCTGAACTCGCCGGTCTCGTACTGGAGCGGAGTGCGCAGGGCCTCCTCCAAAGCGTCCCTGATGTAATCGTTATCCGCACGCACGAGAGTGCCTTTGCCCGACTTATCGAATTCAACCTCGGCCTCCATCCGCTGACCATTGTAGTTGCAGCGGTACCGTATGATCACAGTGTGGGCACCTCCCAGCCCTTCTTGGCAATCAGGTCGCGTAGCAATTGAAAGCGACGGAACGGGGCATTGTCGATGACATTGTACATGTATCGTCTCGTCATATAGCCACGCTCGAGATAAAGCAGCCTCCATGTATCCGCAAAGTCCTCCAGAGGATCTGTCACTCCGTTGAACGTGAGACCGTCCGCATCCTTGGGGACCCCGGTCAACTGTTTGTAGTGGCTCCACAAGTCAGCCTGCCGCGCCGGATGGAGGTCCCACATCTCCTCCACCCACGGTCTGAAGTAGGCGTCTTCTGCTCTGTGCGCGGCATGCCCCATTTCGTGTATCAGCGTTTCATATGCATGGCTCAACCGCCCTGTTGCCCACTCAGGGGAAGCTGCGAAAGCCACAGCATCAATCCGGACAACCCCAGTCACAGGATGAAAGTCGCCCCACGCCCCGATGGTGTCGCCGATCCTCAGCTTCGTGAACATGGGGTTGTCGCGGGTTGCCTCAACGGGCATCCGGTTCAAGGCCTCCACGAGCTCCATGACGGCTTTCCTCAACTTATTGCCCTTGACCCGCTGCGAGAGGCTCTGTAGAAACCCGCTGTCAAACTCGAGGTCCGCCCTGAATGCCGCCTGGAACCGCTGCCTCAGCGCGTCGACCGCCGCATCAAGCTCAGGACCCTTCTTGCCTGCAAGCTTTCGGATCCCGCTCTTCCACTCCGTAATCAACAGGTCCGCTCGGCGCTTGGGCTGCTGCCGCGCCGGCACTGGTGTTGAGACGGCGATCGCCGGTTGTTGCGGCAATTGCCCTAACCAGAATTCATTATACCACTTTTCCAGATCCGGCTCACCGCCCGGATCGCGCTGCCACCGCTTTAGGCGTTCGACGAATGCTTTCGTGTCCTCTACTAGGGGTACCGAGTAGCATAGGCAATTTGGGTGCGGCGTTATCGGCTCCTCCCCGGCCGGATATCCCCCGGGGCCCAGGCCGTAAAGGTCCGCCTCCGCCAGGTCGTCACACACATCGCGGAACGGGTGGCCGGATGACAGCATCCAGCGCACGCCCCGATAGCTCGGGTTCACCCGGCCGGCAGCGTAGGTGCCTTCCATGAACGCCATGCTCATTTCGGTCCGGGCCAGCCGTAGGGCCTCGTAGCTGAGATCCTTGGGGATTCGCTTCCCCATGCGCGCCATCATGTTCGGGTAGTCCTGGGCCAGCGTCCCCCGCCCGTGCCGGACGTACTTTTCGATGTCCCGGGCGATCTTCACAGCGTCCCGGCCCCGGGCGGTGCCGTCCCAGATGATGGCTCGAATGGCGTCCCGGGCTTCTGTGCCCTTCTCCCAGATTCGGTCAGACAGCTTCATGCCGTTCCGGGTCCTGGCCCAGATGGCCTCGACCGCCCGGGCGTTGACATCCCCGAAACCCCGCTGGATCTTCCAAACGCTCAGGGAAACTCCAGCGTCCTGGACGGCCTGCATTAGCTGCCGCTGCAACGGACTTGCCCCGGCCTTGACTGCCTGCGCCAGGTCCTCTTCGAGCTTCTTCGTGATAGCCTGGCTTATACGGTCAGCCTCGGCTCTGAGGGACTTCTCGAGAGCCTTGAGGTGGTTCCGGGTGAGCGGCCCTATCGTCGGCTTGAGGCTCCGGATCTCGTCCGCCACCCGGTCTGCGGCGTCGAGATATATCTTCCGTAGCGCCGGTTCCTGCCGGAGCCGCAGCCGGAGGAATTCGCTCCTGGCCTCGAGGACGTAGCGGGCAAACTGCTCGTCGCTCTCGCTCTTGATGCGGAGGATGTTCTTCCAGAGCATGTCCTCAAAGCGCTTGTCGGCCACGCTCAGTCACCCGCATTCCCGAGGGCCTTGTCGATGAGCTTCTGCTCCTCCTCGGCAAGCTCGCCGTCGTCCAAGCGAGCCATCAAGATCCTGGTCTTGATTATCCGCTCGCGCTCCCCCGGTACCTCGGGATCATCCGACAGGTAATCGTTCATCGTCTCGACATACCGCGCCAGGAACTGAGCGGCCGCATCGAGACTGATGAATCCTCCCATGAGCGCGGTGTTGAGCGCCTGCGTCACCCAATTCAGCTCCTCGGCAACGTCCTTGCCGTCCCTCGGGTCTATCTCATCCCAGATGAGGGTGGTCGCGTACGTCGAGAACTTCCTCCCCTCGGCCTGGGCCGTCATGGCAAGCACGATACGGGCGACCCTCTGCCAGGCCTCGGTGAAATGCTCGCGCTTGCGGGCGATCCGGCGCACCAGAATCGGCATCTGCTCCTTCACCGAGCTGAGCGAACTCGGAGTATGAACCCCGAACGCAAACTCCGGCGTCTCCGAGGTATCCACAATGCAGTAGAACAGGAACTTGAGGAGCTCAGCCGCGTCCCCGATCGCGCTCTTGACCTCGATGAATTCCGCGTCCTCTTCGTCCATGAAGATCAGGAGCTCGTGCCCGTCGAGCTTGATTGTGCCACCTTGTTCAGCGAACGTCTTCGGGTCGGTGATGCCGAAGTTGTTGGCGAGGAACCGCGCGACGTCCTTGAGCTTGAGCTTGAGCCTGGGCGTCGAGTGCATCTTCGAGCCCTGGATAGCGTGCAGCATCACGTCATGGTACGCCTTCATGAACGGCTCGATGGCCTCGAGATCGCTCCGCCCGAACTCCTCGGTCTCGTCGCCCTCGTTCTTGAAGTGCACGATGGGAATGAAGCCCCACCGGTTAGGCTCCTCGCCGGGCTGCACGTCCGGCGGCACATCGCCGTCAACCGAGATGATCCGCTTCTCGCGGCTGATCCGCTGGGTGACGGTGCATCTCCTGCTGTTGCCGGAGTCGTCCAGCCAGGTGTGCTCGGACTTCAAGACGTATTCCCGCACGGCCCTCGTGATCGGGTCCCGGACCACTTGAGCGACCTGCTCGGGTGGGATGATGTTGTAGACGAGGCGCGTCTTGGACTCGGGATACAAGGCCGCGTCCTCGGCTTCCTCCCGGGTCACCCAGACGAAGCAGTCCCCGTCGCGCATAGCGTCGCGGTGAGTCTGCTGCATCCGGGAGACGTTCGCGCCGAAGAAGTCGTCGAGCACGGCCTGGGCGTTCTCATCCTCGCTTCTGAACCGCGGCACGCCCATGAAGCCCACGGGGGTGTTGATCACCGGCTTCGCGAACCCGGCGCCGAGCTTGTAGTTGTCGTCCGTGTTGCTGTAGAGAGCGCGGGCCTTGGCGTAGTCCACACGGCTCGAATCGAGCTTGTAAACCGGCCCGTAGGTCGCGCTGATGATGCGCCAGGGCAGCGAGCTTAGCGCGTTCCTCAGCTTCGATATCTCGCCCGCAGCCCAGGAGAGCCAGCGGGGGCTACTGCGCTTTATCTTCGCCATCCTCATCACCGCCCGCGAGGAAGCCGTTCTCGGCAAGGAACTCATACAGCCCCGGGCTTAACGCCTCAATGATGGTCTCAATCTTCACCGCCTGGTCCGCGTCGCTGTACCCGGCAACCTCCAGGATGCCGTGCATGGCCTCGTGCAGAAGCGCCGTATTCCTCCGCTCCTTGGAAGGAGCGGGTCCAAGGACTATCTCCTGCCGGGTGTAGTCGATTTCGCCCCACAGGAAGTTCCCGGCGCTGTCCCGGTGTTCTTCCCGCCTTTGCCGGACACGGTATTCGTACGGCCCGATCTTGACCTTGTCTGGTATTCGCATGGCTACCTCCCCGGCTCTCAGCCGTGTACTCTCAGGCCCCGCAGAATCTCAAGGGCCGCAGGGTCCTGAACGCTTCCCTTACCCTCGTCCGCCGCGTGAAGTGCGAGCGCCAGCGCCCAGAACTTATCGGCGTGGTGTTTCTCATCGTGGTCGGCGTCGAAGCGAACGTTGCCGGCAGCCGTCACGATCTTCTTCACCGAATGGATTTGCTGCATCAGATCCCTATTAGCCGGGATCCACACGTTTCGGCCCTCGAACGCGATCTTGGTGAGCGGAGCAAGCTCCCCCTTGACTTGGCTCGTCAGGGTGACTCCCTCCGCGCGGCCGGGGAATTTCTCCGTCAGTTCTTCCGCCAGCTGCATCCCCATGCCGGTGGCGTCGATGCAGAGGCGCCTGACGTCGCTTCTGGCCGTCAGCAGCCGGTACAGCGTCTCCCGCTGGTCCTGGAACCTCGTCTGCTCGAGAGTCAACAGCAACCTCTGATAGAACCTGTCGCCTACCTGCTCAAGCACGATGAGCTCAGAAGCGTTCCTCTTCCGTCCCACGTCGTACCCGGCCCAGAGCGGCCCCTGCGCCCGGTAGGACAGGAACCCCTCGAGGTCGCCGTAGCACTCGAGCTCGTCCTCGTCCTTGGCCGCCGCGAGAATGAGATCCCACGGGATGTAGGCCGTCGCCTCGTCGATGAATGCGCACTCGTATTCCTGCTGAAAGCTCTCCAGGTCCATCGACCGCCGGATGAGCCTCAGGATCTCGGTCCCGAAACGCTCCACCCGCTCGTCAGTGGACATGGCCTCGGCCTGCCGCACCGCTTCGCGGACATCCGTGCAGAAGTCGGGGCAGCGCCACCAGGGGACCCGGAACCTCGTGAAGTGGGGGTACTTCTCGGCCTCGCCCTCGAGGACCTCATAGAAGATCCCGGTCTTGCCGAGGGGAGTGCTCGCGATCGTCAGCGTCCCGCCGCCCCGGGTGATGATCGGCACGGCCGCGACGTAGATGCGCCTCGCGTTGCGGTAGAATGCTAGCTCGTCAAGGTAGACATCCGCCTTGCCCTTGCCCCGGGGCTCCCGGCAGGGGTTCGAGATGAGCCTTGTCCGCCGGCCGCGGGCATCCCTGAACTCGAGCTCAGTCTTGTTGTCGGTGACGAGCTTCTTCTGCCACGCCAGGGGCATCGTGTCATAGAGCATCCTGGCGTAGCGGATCTTCTCCTTGGCGTCCTCGAGGTTGTAGCTTACGAAGATCGCCGTGTGCTCCGGTTTCAGGTGGGCCTTCGCCAGGGACTCCGCGGCGAAGGCAAACGAAAACCCGGTCTGGCGGCTCTTCAGAACCGCACGGAACCGGGCCCGGCACTCGTTGAACTCTACCTGGTAGTCGTACAGCTTGGTCGGCTTCTCATCAACCTTGGTTGCGCCCTGGATGAACCCCGAGACCGTGGAAAGCCAGGCCTTGATCTCTTCAGGAGTCGGTTCCTTCTTGACGAGTGTTAGCATCCTGGTACAACTCCTGGAGTTCCTCGAGGGTGGCCACCACGGCATCAGCCAGCTTGCTGTCCGGATCGTCACCGAGAAGTCCCTGCTTCTGCTTCACGTGCTGGCGCAACTCGGCGGAGGTGGCGGAGTATAGCTCAACGAGTGACCTCGGGATCCTAAGCGCCATCGCGCGCCCTGATTTGTCGCCGTCTGCGTCCGGGAGCATCCCGTCAAGGAGTGCCGTCACCTTCCTGTTCAACGCAGCTGCCCGCGCTATCGCGCCGTCGAGCTCCTCCACCTCGGAGACCCGCTTTCCCGCGAACTCTTCCATCTTGGCCTTGGACTCTTCATAGAGGCCGCGGGCCTCGGCCCTCACGTCGAAGTGGTCCTTGAGGTGCCTCCAGACGGCCTTGTGGCTTACAGGCTCTCCAAACTCCGAGGCGAGCCTGGCGGATATCGCCCTGGGGCTCAGGCCCTCCTTCCTCGCCCACTCCTCGATCTGAACCCGGTGCGGCGAGTTGCACACCTTGCACCGGGCCGAGTAACCCGCCGGCATGCCGGGCCACCTCCCGTAACGATTGTTACCCCTGTTACCGTTACAGCCGTTACCGTTACGCTTGTTACCGTTACACTTGAGCGGTGCTCACCGGCCCGGCCGGCCCCAGCGGTCCGGGTAACGGCGCTCGAGGTACCACGCCGCGGCCTGCCAGTCCTCTTCCGAAGCTTTCTGAATCACCAAGATGCGCTTCGCCTCGGCCGCGGCCTCGGCCCTCTTGACTGCTTCATGGAACTCACGATACGGTTCCTTCCCCTGTTCCCCCAGCCTGAGCCACCTGTAGAACGTCTCGTGGCTGATCCCGGCCAGCCTGTATGCCACCTCGAGGTAGTTCCCGGCGGCGATGACTGAAGTGATCCTATCCTGCAGCTCTTTCGTAAGCTTCGTCTTGCGCGGCATATGCTTTCACTGCCTCTTGCTGCGTCAATTGCTTCCATCTATTGACGATGACGTCGCAGTATCTGGGGTCTATTTCCATCATGTAACAGATGCGTCCGGCTTGTTCTGCGGCGATCAGGGTGGTTCCGCTTCCTCCGAATAGGTCAAGTACGAGATCCCCGCTCTTGCTGCTGTTCGTAAGCGCCCGGGCTACCAGGGCCACAGGTTTCATCGTGGGGTGATCGGCGTTCCTTGACGGCCGGTCGAACTCCCACACCGTGTCCTGATCGCGCCCGCCGTACCATCGGTGCGCGGCACCCGGCTTCCAGCCATAGAGGATCGGCTCGTGCCGCCAGTGATAGTCCTGCCTGCCCATCACGAAGTGCTGCTTGACCCAGATTATGCACTGCTTGAGCTCCCACCCGGCCTCGGCCATCGCCGTCCGGAAGTTCACGCCCTCGGTGTCTGCGTGGCAGACGTAAATCGCGGCACCTTCCTTCGTGACCACGAGCATGTTGCGGTACGCCCGGAGGAGGAACTCCTTGAATGCCCGATCGGGCATGCAGTCGTTCTCTATCCTGAGGGCGTCATCGGTCTTGCCCGTGTAGTCCACGTTGTACGGCGGGTCCGTGAAAACCAAGTCAGCAAGCGCGCCGCGCATCAGACGCTGAACGTCGGAAGCGTTTGTCGCATCGCCGCACATGAGCCTGTGCCTTCCGAGGGTCCACAGGTCTCCCCGCCTCGTGACAGGTTCCTCGACCCTCTCGAGCTCGGCGTCTAGGTCGAAGTCATCCTCCACCACATCGACCGGCGCGCGGTACTGAGCGAGGAGGGCCTCCAGGTCTTCCTCCGTGAAGCCGGTGAGCTCGAGGTCGAAGGTCGCAGCCTCCAGCTCCTTCAGCAGGTCCTTGAGAAGCCCCGTATCCGTCTCCGCAAGCTCCGCTAGCCGATTATCCGCCACGAGGTCCGCCCACTCCTCGGCCTCGGTGGCGTAGTCCTGCCTGTCCACGGGAACCTTCTCGAGGCCTAGCGCCCGGGCCGCGAGCAGGCGGCAGTGCCCTCGCACGATGAACCCGCTTCGGTTGGAAACCGTGATCGGAGCCCGCCAGCCCTGCGCCTTTATGATCTTGGCGAGGAGCGCGATCTGGGATTCCGGGTGCCTGTTCGGATTGCGCGGGTTGGGGACAAGCAAGTCCGCATCCGCGAGTTCGTCAAAAGCGCAGTAGATTGGTATTCCGTTTGCCACAGCCTTGGGTGTCATCGTGTGATGCTCTTGCATGTCTTCACCAACTTCGAGATCATACTCAGCTGCCATCGTGACAGCCTTACGACGGCTTTGCGTTTCAGTGCGTCGTCACAGGGAATCATGAGACAGGAGCCCCAGCGCCAAGAGCACAGCGCGGGGCCCTGCGGGGCGGGTAAGGAGGTAGAACCCCGCCCCGGCCGCATATCGTCATGCCCCGCTTGCGGCATATCCTAGAGGGCGTACCGCCACTAACGGCGAATACTGGTTGGGGCCCAGGAAACAAGGAGGCATCAAGAACATGGCACGCACCGACATCGATGTTGCTACCGAAGTCACGCTCGCGTGGCTCAACGCCCTGGCTACCTCGGGTCAGGGCTACTTCCTGTCCATACTGGGACAGAATGCCGATAAACAAACAGAGACCGTATGCAAATTCTTTAAGGCAGTTAAGAGAGCTGCCTACGAGAACTTGCCAGACCGGCCTCCAGTGACAACGGTCGGGAGATAGAGACCTAGGCCCTGGGCCCCCATATCAACAAACAAGAAGGCGGCTCCTCGCCGCTCCTTTTCCACGCTACCATCATAGCACGGAAGATGCCCCCGATCCTGTCATCTTTTTGTCACACCACCCACCCCAGCCGCTCGGCAATGATCTCAATCACTTCCCGCCGCCACCGGTAGAAGGTCTTCATCGAGATGTGCAGCTCGTTCCATATGCCCTCGTCGGTGAGCCGTCGCTTGAAGTACTTTTCCTCGACCAGCTTGAGCTTGGCCGGGGCGTCGGGGTCCTGAGACGACCTCAGGAGCGAGAGCATGTATTCTATGGCCTCGACCCGGCGCGCCATCTCTCGATATGCGAGGCTGCCAAGCACGCGCTCTTTGTACTGCCAGACGTCTTGAGCCCGCTCGGGTGTGGGATCCGAAACCCGGCCTTCACTTCTCCCAGGGACCAGACCATAAATCTGCTCCTCAGATTCCTTTCCGTCAAGGCCGACCACTTTCCTAGTGATGACCCCTACGCTCGGCCAATAACCCGGCGGTGACGCCATTTCGTTGATCTCCTGCTCCAGGCGCTGCATCTCACGCTTTACGGCCTCATAGGTGTATAGCTCGTGCTCGATAGCCTTGAAATTGGCCCGGCGCTTCGACCGTGGCCATGCTCCGTTGTTCACCCGTGCCTCACCTGCCTTATCGCGCCTCGCACCCGCTTGTACGTGTCGTGTCGTTCGACAAGCTGCCTCATCTCTTCCTCCCGCTTCGCCGCCAAGTATGCCTCCTGGCCCGTCACGAGCTCCTCGAAGTCCTGATACGCCAGCCCGCACTTCCGGTTCAGGCACCTCGCTCCGGCACCCTTAACCCCCGGCCACACGAGCGTCTCTTCGCCGCGCCTGGGACAGGTCATGAGGACGACCGCGCGGAGGCGCCCGAGGACCTGATGAGCCCGGCGCCACAGGTCGTGGTCGATGGCGCGGTCTTGTGCTGTTGCCTTGTCCCTGTCCACGCGATCATCCCCGAAACAGAAGAGCCGGCAGCCCGGAGATGTAGTTCTCTCCGAGACTGCCGGCATCGCCTCTTTGCTAAGCCGACGCTTACCTTCGACTACCCCTCATGAGCATTCTGCAGTATCACCCATCAAACCGGCCGTAGATCGCCTCTTCTCCCTGGGCTGTAACCATGTACTCTTCTCCTTTCTGCTCGAGCAGGTGCCGTTCCACAAGTAAATCGAGATACCTTTGAAGGTCACGCACGACAAGCCTAGGCAGGCGCTCACGAATGCGTATCGATATGGCAAACGGCTGCCCGGGCCACATCCGTCCCTCTTCTATCTCCTGTGCGATGCTCTCTAGGATCAAGCGCTGCGCCTCGTCGTCGTCCAAATCCGACCAGGCTAGCCTCTCCCCTTGCTCGGTTAATACCAACCGCTCATCCTTACCAATCCTAATCAAACCCTTCTCCTGCAGGGACTCCAAGTATTTCTGTGCATCGCGCTGCAGGGGTGGTGGCAATTGGGACTTAGCGACTTTCCACTGGACCGGTTCCATGGGTTTATCCTTGGCACAATCATATTGTCTGAAGATACCAAGAATGATACGTTCCCCTCTTGAGAGATCCACTGCGCGTCACCCCACCCTCTCCCTCTCGTACTTGTCCACCCAAATCGGCTTGCCGCCTTGCATCTTGATGATGATCTCCCCGTTCACGACCTGGTCCATGGCGCGCTCGACCCGACGCAACGCCTCCTTCCGGGAGATGTCTTTCGCGGGTGACTGGATGTTTTTCCCGAGGTCTTGCTTCGCCATATGACTGAATCTTCCTCCTTGGTTGGACAAGAACCGAGATTATCTCCCAAACACCGCCCACATCCCGATCGCCGCGAAGCCCGCGAACGCCAGAACCATGACGAGTACCAGGCCGAGGACCACGATCTCCGTCACGCTCGCCGGGTCGATCTTGAGCCTCGCAGCGGGTCACCCCCGTCGGGCGTTACCACTCGTGGCGCGTCAAACTTCGCCGGCGCCTCCCACTCCCACAGCCCCAGCGCTCCTCTGGCCGGGATGGGCGGGATCACGGGCTTAACGTCCCGCAGGATCCACGCAAACCGACCGGGCGTGAAGTCGCCGAACGAACGCTCGGGCTCCGGCGCCAGGTCATTACGTCCTGGGGCTTTATCCTCCGGCACCCCACCAGCGCGCAGACCGCGATGACAACACCGCGCGGTAGCTTCCATGGGTGGTAGTAACCCGTCTTGACGTTGAACAGAAGCGTCGCAAACGGTTCCTTGTAGCAGAGCTCCTGCGCCCACTTCGGAAACCCCTTCGCCGCGTGTATGGCGAGCGGCCCCCGGTAGTCCGTCGCCCAGGAGCGGGTTTCAATCCGCTTCGCACCGATCGCCACTAAGCTAGCCCAGGGCTGAATGAGGGTGATGGCTTTCATTCGGCACTGACCTCCTCATCTGTCCACTCGGCTTCCGTCTCGTCAATGACTTTAGCGAGATCCCGTGCCGGCACCAGTTTCCACGCTTCCTGTATAGCCTCCAAGGCCCGTCTCTTGCTGGTCTCCATGAGTTTCGACCTGGAGACATCCCAGGAAAAACCTTGTTCACGGGCTGCTTTTCCGAGGAATCGCAGGACTTTGACTGCGACGTCCTTGGTGACGCCTCTAACTAAGAAACCATAACCGCTCCGGACGTGCGTGACGGTATAGACCGCCTTGCCACTCCAGGTGAGAAGCTTGGTGACGGCGAGGCCCGGGATCTCCGGGTCCACGAAAGCTTCGACGCTTCGCTTGCCCTGGGCAGTGGCTATGCTCACTGATGAGCGTTCAAGCCTGGCCATAGTCGGCCTCCTTTCCACACGTTCCACGCACTTTGTCAAGCACCGCGAGATAATCCATCGGCACTCTGCCGCCTTGTTCCGGCACCTTCCACTCTGCCGGCAGCTCCTCTACCTTGAACGATGCCGGGCCCTCGCCCTGCTGCCATAGGTTCAGCCCGTGCCACCACCATTCCCAGGGGCAGAGCCACCACTGCTCCCCCATCCCTGCTCCTATGGACGCAACGAGCACGAACCCGAGGCCGCCAGCGCGAACCCAGTCCTTCAGCCACTCGGCTTGGTGCTCCTCGACCCGGTCCCACCTGACCCTTGCCTCCCTGGTGCTCTTCGCGTCGAACGCAACCGCGGCGCCGCCGTATACCCCCACGAAGTCCACGGCGGCCTGCCGAGTGACCTTGGCCGATACGACCCGGCCCGTTGAATCGCGGATGGGCAGCCATTCCGTGGGGACTTTCTCGATGAGCGCGATGCCGTGGCGCCGGTACAGGGCGTTCACGAGCATGATCTGCTTCTCCAGGTCCACGCCGCGGGACGCGTAGCGCGGGTCCTTGGCGAGGGCCCGGGCGGCGCAATGCCCGCCGTCAGCGGCCCTAGCCGCATCCTTAAGGAGCCTGTTCCCCATGCTCCGCGCTACTTTGGAAGAGAGAATGGCAGTCATGGTAATGCCTCCAGTAGGTCCCGGTGTTCATAGATGTTGCCGATAACCTCCACGGTTGGCCATATTCCATCTACCACTGGCAGGTATGTGACCCTATACCAGTCAGTGGCGTTCCCTCGCACAATCTGCGCATAATGTTCCTTGTTGAGTTCGTGAGACACATACCATTCGCCGGTATGCCGATTCCAATCAATGTGCCCGGGGCAAAGCACATATGGTTTCCCCTTGGGGTGCTTGCCGCTGGTGCCAAAATCAATCCGCTGCAGAACAATGTCGCCCTCGTAGATTTCTTTACCATTCTTGTCGCGTAAGCCCGTAAACTGCATGATCGGATCCGTCTCGGGATTCGTTGTATCTCGGCCATCCGCTATCCTGGCCCGGGGCTTGCCGTTGACCCAGACTAGGGCCGTGACTTCGTGCATCTGAGCCGCCGCCACATCATAGACACGGAACTTGAGAACATTAGGCATTTGACGTATCCCTCCTCAGCCACCAGGGTCGGCGGTCCACTAGGATCCGGCCCGTGGGGATCTCGACGCGGAGCATCACGGGGAAGTCCGTCAGCGCCCCACGTCCCGCCGGCCTTGCAGCGGCCATCGCGTCGCACGTGGCCGCGGCCCGCGTGACAGGGTCCACGGTCGGGGCCGCCGGGGCCGCGACTTCAGCCGAGGGCTCCGGCTTCTGCCGCCTTTGCCACCTGTCCCGCCAGGGATGATTAGCGGCCGGCGTCGTTACGCGAGCCTTTCTCGGCGCGCGGTTGGGCGCTAGGCCCTCGCGCCGGCGCCAGCTCACAATCGTCGGGATGGGAACCTGCAGCGCAGCCGCTATCTGCGCGTCGGTCATGCCGAGCTTGTAGAGTGTTAGCCGCTCTTGATGCTCGGTTTCGTATCGTTTGCTCGCGATTGCCATGGATCACACAGCCTCCTTGAGCCGCGCCGGCTCCCCGGCGTAGCCAGCCCGTTCCCGGAGCATCTCGACCGCCTGCGCCGGGAAGACATCTCCCAGGCTCACCGTCAGTCGCCCTGGATTCGTCTCGCGTGCAGGCGGAGCGGCCTCCTCGACCCACTTCCACCAGCGCACCCGGGCGGCCTCGTCCTTGCCAATCGCCACTCGCTGCACAACCGCCCGGAACGCCGTCCGGAGCTCCCGCTCGTTCAGTCTCATTCCCCGGACGCGCACACGGATTGGGAGACCACACACTTCCTCAACCTCTGCTTCGCCTCGGATGCTAACTCGGCGGCCTCCGTCTCTAAACGCGACCTCAATGCGGGATCCGGCTCGCGCTGGGCCTGCTGAGTGAGCAAGCGCGCCTGCATCATGAGCTCCTGAATGGACCTGCGCTCTTTGATAGCGCGGGAAGCGACACGCCTTGCGCACATGGTTGCACCTCCGCATTCGTTTTCTAGGCCCACAGCGGCCTCTGCACGCCTGTAGCTGCCAGGGCCTTCATATACTCTTGCTTACCGAGCTCGATGTAGGCCGGATTAAGCTCGATACCGATGCTATCCCGGCCTAGCTTCTCAGCTACGTAGAGTGTCGTCAGGACGCCCGCGAACGGGTCCAGCACCACGGCGGGAACCAGATCGCCAGCATTACACTTGCACGTGGGGCGCCAGCCGATCGTCCATGTCTTGCGCATGCCGGCTAGAATCCGGGCCTTCACGGCGCTCGGGTCCTGCGCCCTTGACCCGGCATAGTCCTTACGCGCTTTGCCCTTGTAGCCGCCTGATGCGTCTGCCCCACACCGCGCCTGCCACTCGCGGTCCGGCTCGCCTTTTTCAACAATCCTCACCCACGGTTTCCCGCACTTCGGGCAACATCCCGCGGCGCTCGTGCCCGCGAGAATGCAAGGCTCGACGAGCTCCGGCGGGAAGGTGGCAAAATGCTCTCCTGGAAAAGACCGGGTCGGAATGCTCCAGACGGCGCGCATGTTGCGCCCGGGCGGCACACGATCATCACGATTTGCCCTGTGGCTCGCGTAGCTCTGGCCGGGCACTTGCAGTGCAGTCATCTTGCCGCTCTCCCGTTTGAATGTCCCGGCAGCGCCCTTCCACTCCCGGCCGGGTTGCCGCACAGCTTCCCTGTCCCAGTAGTAGCGTTCTCGCTTGGAGAATAGGAACACATCTTCGTAGTCCCGGCTCGGCC
>JBLNCC010000092.1:0-32799 GCA_050260395.1 Betaproteobacteria bacterium | reverse complement strand
AGTACCGTGCCCGGGGCACGGTACTCTCGCGCCTCGTGGCTCATGGTATCCGGAGGACATCCCCTGGATAGATGAGCTCCGGGTTGGCCAGGTTGTTCGCGGCCGCTATCGCGTCCACCGTGGTGCCGAATCGCCGGGCGATGGACCAGAGGCTGTCGCCGGGCTGCACGACGTATGTGCGGCCCGAGGTCCCCGGGGGATCCTTGGGGCGGGCCGAGCCTGGGTTCCCGAGCCCCCATGGCGTCCCGCCAAACGGAGCGCTTGACTGCCCGCTTTCAGGTCTCTTGGCCGGCCCGCTGTCCGGAGAGGCGTGCCCCGGCCCATCCCCCGGTGACCCTGGAGACGGGGCCTTTCCCAGGGATGGCCACGAACCTAGCGGCCCCGCAATGACGATGACCGGCGTGCCTACGTCCACCAGGTCGTAGAGCTCCTCGACGTGTTCGTTATGCATCCTCACGCAACCGTTGGAAACCGCCTGCCCGATGAGCTCCGGGCGGTTGGTGCCGTGGATTCCATGCATCTGGTACGTGAACGCCATCCAGCGGGTGCCGAGGCCGCCGCCTGGGTATATGATCTTTTCGAGGATCCTGTGGGTCCCGACGGGCGTTGGAGTCGAAGGTTTGCCAATGGCCACGGGGTACCGTCGCACAAGGCGGTCGCCTTCGTAGAGGCCGAGGGCGCGCTCCCCCACGCTGATGACTATCGTCCGGCCCCCGGCCTCGGCCTCCGGGCCCGACCGAAACCCGTCCTGTGAAGACCGGCCCCGAGTGGACACGTCCGGCGGCTCCACTCCCTCGCCGGGTCCTTCCATCAGAACCGACGGGTAGCCCTGTGGATCGACCTCCTCATATAGGAGCTTGAGCGTCACGCAGTCCAGCACGCCTGTGACCTCAAGCCCGTATTCCCGCTGAAACGCCCTTACTGCGTCCTCCGTTCTGGACACGAACACGCCCTCGGGCCCTCCCGGGTCGAATCCCAGCTTCGCAAGCATCTCCTGGGCGTCAGCAATGAACGGGCCCGAGTCACCACGTTTGAACGCAACCGGCCGCTTTATTTCCATACCTCAGCGCTACCCCCTCGCTCCCCGCCCAGCTCACCTCGACCTATCATATGCAGAACCATCCCCACCTGCACCGAGCCGGCGTCGAACGGTCCGGCCCGCCGGCCCCAGGAGGGTCTCTCAACCAAGGTCCGGCGGCAAGCCCGTGGGCGTTCGCGCAAAAGGCAGCGTGGCGGAAGACCGCACTCGACCACCTTGCACTCCCAGAGGTAGTTGGCTATGATTATGCGAAAGAGGAATTGCCTAAGCCAAGGCGAAGCAGTAGACTTGGAATACAACCGGTTGCAACCGGTAACCACCGGCGGATCCAGCGCTGCCGGCCCGGGCTGGCGTGACACCGGAGGAGGATGACGACGTGCCCGTCACCATGCAAGATCTTGCCCAGTGGCTGAAAATCTCCAAGTCAACCGTATCGAGGGCCCTCGCAGGCGACCCGCGCGTGAGCAGGGAAACGCGCGTGCGGGTCCAGCAACTCGCACGCGAGCTCAACTATCACCCCCACTCTGCCGCAAGCGGCCTCGCGAAGCGTCGCACCAACGTCATTGGCCTGGTCATCCCGTTTGCCCCGCGTTCCCTCTCCGACCCGTTCTTCCTGGAGTTCGTAGGGGGTATAGGAGACTACGCGATCACCAAAGGGTTCTCGATCCTGCTATCGAGCCCGAGAGCGTCCCAGGACGAGCCCTCAGGCAACACGACGTTCACGAAGATCGTAAGCTCTCGCCGCGTGGACGGGCTCATCCTCACGGAGCCGAGGATCGCCGACGAGCGCGTGGACTTCCTGAAGGAACGCGCCATCCCCTTCGTTTTCCTGGGCAACCCTGGGCGCAACAGCGATGTGTGCTGGGTGGATGGGGACAATAAGGCAGGCGTGGAAATGGCGGTGGACCATCTCGTCAGCCTCGGCCACAGGGATATAGCCTGCATAGCGGGGCCGCCAGACCAGACTGCCACGTTCCGGCGGCTCGAGGGATACCGCGCCGCGCTCCAGCGCCACCGCATCCCTTACGACGAGTCGCGCGTCGCGCAAGGGGACTTCACCGAACCCGGTGGATACCGCGCCATGATGGACATCCTCGATCGGAGCCCAGGCATCACAGCGGTCTTCGCCTCCAACGACATGATGGCTATAGGCGCTATAAGCGCCGCGAGGCAGCGCGGGTTCAAGGTTCCGCAGGATCTTTCGGTGGTAGGGTTCGACGGCATCGCCCTCGGCGCGTACGTGACCCCAGCTCTCACCACAGTTACGCAGCCTATATACCGCCTGGGACAAGCCGCGGCAGAGCTCCTCATCAAGCTCATCGAGAGGCAGACCCCCGTGCAACGGCATGTGCTGTTCCCGCTTACTCTCACGGTGCGCGAGTCCAGCGCCAGGAAACCGGGAAGCGGCGGCTGAGGCGCCCCCGCGGCCACAAGCAATCGCCGGTTCCAGGGAGCACACGCGCCGTGCGGGGTTGCCGGTGTTGCACTCGGGGACGGCGCCCCAAGCGGGGCGCGCTTCGCCAAAATCCGGCCCGTCTGGCAAGTGGCCGGGTTTTGACACCCCTCGTGCAATCACCGGTAACCCAAGACCTCCGAAAACGAGAGAAAACTAATGACCTCATACTTAGACGGCTGTTTCCTCACGGGAACACGACAATGCCGATGGTAAAACCGGGTCCGTAGGAGACCTTGTCGGGTGCGAGAGCAGCCCGCTGAATGGACACCCCCGCCGTGAAACCGACTGACACCGGCTTTACCTCGGTCAGCTTCATGATGATGTCGTGCTGCTTGTTTATGATATCCTTCATTTCGTTCACGAGGTCTTGAAGGGTTTTCGCGGCCTCGAGCGCATGCTCAGCCTCGGTTTTCTGGGCCTCGGCGATGGCTCGCTCTTCCTCCCAGTCCGAGCGATAGCCACGCGCAAGGTCGAGCGCTTCCTGAAGCGCGGTCTCGAGTTCGACGATTCTCTCCAGCGCTTTGAGGTACAACTCCTTTAGCTCCGCGTACGTCCCGGGAACCTCAGCGCCCTGCGACGCGCTCGCCTCTGAGGTCGCACCTGCGCCGGTCGCAGCAGCAGTCGCGCCGTTCGGCACGCCGGACGACGCCCCGGCGCCGGGCGGCCCCTCCTCTCCGCTCGCCGGTGCGTTAACCTTTGTCCCCACATCGGGTTCCTCAGCGATCGCTGCATCGGCAAGCACTTCACCTGGAGCGGTCGCGACGCGGATTGCCACATCGCCAGGTCCCACCGCATAAGTCAGGTCTTTCGCAAAGCCAGGTACGCTGCACGCAGCCAGCGCGACCGCGATGACCCCCGCCACTACCAGTAGACGTCGTGGTTCTTTCATTGTCGCGTCCTCCTCTCCAGTTCCTCGAGTCTCTTGTCGCGCTCCCGCACCCTCGCGTCTATCTCAGCCTGCTTTTCGTCGAGCTTCTTCATTTCCTCCTTGATGAGCCTTACCTGCTCCTCAACTGACGCCATGCCTTCCAGTGCTTGCTCCACCCTTTCTTTCGCTTTGAGGACCTCGCGCAATAGGCGGTCACGCTCGTACCACTTGACCCCCATGAACACCGCGAGCGCTGCGAGGACGATCGCAACCACCCACGGTGCCCACTTCTTGATGATCGGCGATAACACGACGCCACCCCCCTTCTCGTCCGCGACATTCCTGGCACCTGCCGCCCGACCGCGCTCGCCACAGCCGCCTCGGACCACGCTCGTCACAGCGTCGGGCCTTCCCCAGGCCATCTTCACGACCTTTTCAAGGGCAATGGTTGTCGGAGCAACAGTTATCAGGTGGAGTCTCCCATCCTGGACAGCGGCATCAATTGCCAAGTACCGTGGTCCAGTATATCTTGAACAAGCCCATAGCCGCGAACGCCACCTTCAACGTTTCCACCGCGGTTTGAGCCAGAAATGAGGGCCACCCTGGCCATTCGCCGGCGGAGCCAATGACGACGAGCGCCGAGAGCACCGCGCTTATCGGAAAAGGCAGAAGAGGCACCCACCTCTTGTCGACGTACTTCTTGAGGTATTGCACGATCACGATCACCAGCGGGATCAGTCCTGCGTCATGGACGTTAAGGTCATATCCTATCGTTACTCCGTTCTCCATCTTCTCACTCCTCCTGAGCGCCCGGCAGAGACCTCCCCCGTCGAGGAGACGACACGGCTTGTAACGGAGCGGATGGGCATCGCCCGGCTGGGCCCGACTTCTCTCCCATAATCTACGCAGGGCCGGCCGCAAGCGTCACAGCCGGAACGGCGCACGCATACGGTAACGATGTAGGAGCGCGGTCTGGGGATGTTGGAACGAGGCTCCCGCACGATCACGAGACATGCGACGCGCCGGCATCGACGTGCCAGATCTCGGGGGGGTGATGCCAGATGCTCAGGGAAACAACGGCCGTGTGCCTTGACCCTGGCCACTAGCGCGGTGGAGACGATCCAGGCGCGGTTGGAAAAGCCGGGACGCGCGAGGCCGACATCAATCTCGCCGTGGCAGCGAGGGTCGCTGCAGTCCTGCGAAACGAGGGAATCAACGTCATTCTCACCAGGACGAAAGACGCCTCGGTGCCCCTCAGAACGCGCGTGATGAGAGCCGACAACGCTGGGGCTGCAGCGTTCGTGTCCGTTCACTGCAACTCCGCCGACAGCGACGCCGCCCGCGGCACGGAGACGTATTACTACAAGGCAAGCGACTCTGGGAAGAAGCTCGCGACCGCGATACACTTGCCCCTCGTACGCGCGACCGGGCTTGCCGACCGGGGTGTCAAGGATGCTGGGTTCTACGTGCTGCGGCACACGAAAATGCCGGCCGCCCTCGTCGAGCTCGCCTTCATATCCAACGAGAATGAAGAGAGCCTGCTGAGAGACGAGGGCTTTCAGACGAAAGCCGCGCGGGCGATCGCCGACGGAATCGTCGCGTGGCTGCGAGACGAGCGCATCCTCGTAAGCTGGCTGTCGCGCACCGTGTGACAACAGGGTTCTCATCGAAGGCCTCACGCGCTGCAAATGCCTCCGGCGCGCCGAGGAGCCATCGTCGAGGCCCGCAGCAGTGAGCCTCGCGTCGAGCGCACATTAACGTGCAGGGTTGCCGGTGTTGCACTCGGGGACGGCGCCCCAAGCGGAGCGCCTTGACGAACCCGGCCCGTCGGGCGGATGGCCGGGCTTCGACACCCCTCGTGCGATCGTCGGCAGCCCCTTCCAAAAACCGGGAGGATTGCCGCGCCCTCACTCAGGCCACTTGGTGTTTGTCGCATACCGCACGCCCTATAGGGGGCCGCGAAGCAAGGTATTTGAGGATCCTAAGGCGACAAGATGAGAGACAGGACGCGCGCTAGACCTCTGAACTGGAAGGAACCCAGCTACTGAATCCGGGCAGCGCGAGTCGCAACGGTAGCACTCCCGAGTGGCTCGCCAGCGGGGGTCAGACGGGGGCCAGAAAGTGTAGATATGACAGCAGGGTGTGGGCATGGCAAGAAAGAAGGATGCGTAGGCTCTCTGGCAGAGACACTGCTAACGAGATGCGGCAGCTCAGGCGTGGCGCAGCCACTCTTTCTCGAGGGGCGCCACGGCAGCGGCGAGCACCCGCACCTCGGCGGCCCCTGCGCGCAAGAGCGCGCGCGAGCACTCGTTCGCCGTGGCACCGGTGGTGATCACGTCATCGACGAGCAAGACTCTCTTGCCAGCAACCTCGAGCGGGTGCGGGACCAGGAACACCCCGCGGATGTTGTCGCGCCTCTCGCGCCTCCCCAGCTTGTTCTGCTCCCCCGCGAGGATGCTTCGCACAAGCCCCTCCTTTACAGGAAGGCCGAGGCACGACCCTACTATCCGCGCGAGCAGCTCCGCCTGGTTGTAGCCTCGTTCCGCGAGGCGTTTCGGGTGCAACGGCACGGGGACCAAGACCTCGGAACCTCTCATCGCTTTCTCTCGCGTGGCTACCCTGGCCATGAGGACGCCGATGCCCTCGGCGAGCTCCCGCCGGCCGCCAAACTTGAAGGCGCGGACGAAGTCTTGGAGCGCGCCGTCGTACACCCCTACTGCCCGGGCCACCTTAAAGAACCTCACGCCCGACGCGCAGTCGCGGCAGACCGGGTTGCCTTGCAGGTCCTCACGGTTGCCCTCGATAGCCGCGCCCCTCAGCGGCCGCCCGCACCTGAGGCAATACGGCGGTTGCACAAAGGGTATCCTGCTGAGGCAGTGGCCGCATATCGGGGCGTAAAAGATCTCTTCCATGCCCTTGACGCGGATCTGCCCGCACAGAACGCAGCCTTCCTCCTCGGGCAGCAGCACATCGAGGGCGTCTCGCACGAATCTCGCAATGGCGTCCCCAAGTCTGCCGCGCTCCCCCGCAGCGCCGGGGCACGAGCCCGATATGTCGGGCCACGCAGCCGCGGCGCCTGTGCCCTCGTAACGCGCCCCCGATGCTCCGCGAATGAACCAACGAGCCATGCGGCGTGCCTCCTCCTGTCGAGCCGTTCTCTCAAGCAAAGGCTGGGCGAGGGCACCGGAAACCTTCACATGCTTGGCCCGCAATACCTCGCTTCGCCCACCGCGATTTTACTTTCCTCATGGAAGCCGGCGCAATACGAAAAAAGCATGACTTTAGGGTGATGCGTAACGTATCACCCAGACAGGTAGTTTAAGGGTTACATCCCACTTGCTGGCAGGACCTGCGCACCATGGGTCGAAGACTCTGTCGTAGTGGCCCCACGCCACGGTCGGAAGAGACCTTTGCTGGAACAGCCCTCGGGAGGGACACGAGCCGAATGGTTGGTGCGCTCTACTTCGTATATGTCGCTCGTACGTCGCAGGAAGACGATCCCCCGTTCGTCGGCGTATCTCATTACCCCCCTCTTGACCTCGCCGTCCTCGCTCAGGAGGGGTACGAACGCCTGACGGTGCTGAAAGGCCCGCTGCCCATCGGCCTCGCGGAGCTGGAGGCGCTGCGCGCCGTAGGCCGTACGAGGACAAGGCACACTGCCGTCTTGGCGAGGCCAGGGCGCGCATGGGCGGGCGCCACGGCTCCCGTCGTAGCCGAGCTGTCACCCAGGCCACATCCAGCGCTAGCTGCAAGCGGGCCCGCCATCGGGGCCCAGCGGTGGTTTGCTTCTTGCCTCCGAAGCGTCCTCCATCATCTCGGCTTCGTTGGCGTCGCAACCCGCGCGTCGTCCCTCGCTGCGCGGCGCCGACCTGCGCCTGACGGCGGCTCCGGCGGGGATCGGCTGCGCTCCGGCGCTGCCGCGTTCGCAGGTCCGGCCACGCTTACCGCTCGGGACCATAGCTCCGTTGAGATACCGTCGCAGGAGGACCTTCGCGCTGTCAGCGAGGTCCTCGAGGGACGGATCTTGTTTGACCGCGAAATCGGACGCGCCCTTGAAGAGCGCGGACATCCCATTCCGCGGCCGCTTGAGGACGTCCTTCAGGTGCTCGTCCTCCGCGGAATCGTCGCGCGCGTTCCGTCAGTCGCCGTCGACCGCTTCGGGATCGCTACCTGCGAGAGGTGCGGCGGACGCGACATCGTTGAGGCAAGCTGCGCGAGTTGCGGGAGCGATGAGTGTCTGCGCTGCTTGGAGTGCGCGTCTATGGGAGAGGCGAGGTCGTGCCGACCGCTATACTATGCCCCCAGGCGCTTCGACCCGCTCCCACAGCGGCCAGAGTCCCGGGGGTGGCAGAGCCGTCAGGAGGATTCGGGAGATCCCGAGGTCCGCACGCTGGTGGGCGACGAAGCCCGGGGCTGGGAGGTCACGCTGCCTTTCGGTCTTACGAAGGCGCAACGAGACGCGTCGCGATTCCTGGAGTCCTTCGTATCTGAGGATGAACGCAGCGAGTGCCTCGTGCACGCTGTGTGTGGCGCGGGGAAGACCGAGGTGTGTTTCGGGGCGGTCGCCCTTGCGCTTAGACACGGCGGCCGCGTGCTGTTCGCCGTCCCGCGGAGCGACGTCGTGGCCGAGGTGGCTCCGCGTGTCTCCGCTGCCGTGCCGGACGCCCGCGTCGTGGCTCTTCGCGGCGCCTCCCGCGAGCGTTACCTCGACGCGGACATAGTGGTCGCCACGACCCACCAGGTGCTCAGGTTCTACCAGGCATTCGACCTTGTCATCCTCGACGAAGCAGATGCGTTCCCGTTCCGCGGCAGCAGGATGCTCCGCTACGCCATGAGGCGGGCCACCGCGCCGACCGGCAAGACCGTGTACATGACCGCCACTCCCGACGAGTCTCTGCTCGCCGCGGCGGACCGGGGCGAGGTTGCCCTGACGAGGATCTCCGCTCGTCACCACGGCCACCCTCTTCCGGTCCCCGCTATCGTCACAGTGTCCTTCCCATCGGTCGACGAACGCGGCGCACTCTCAACGCTGTCCCGGCCTGGGTCCACGCCTGGGTGCCCACGTGCATCCGAGCTTCCATTCGAGGTAACAGCCATCATAAGGGCTTCGCTTCGCGCAGGACACCGCGTTTTCGTGTTCGTACCAACCGTAGATCTTACCGAACAAGTCTGCGCGGCACTCAGGGTCTCCCTCGCCTCGTCGGCCTGCTCCGTTTCCTCCGACCGCGTACCCCTTGTCGCCCGGCCACGAGTCGCGTTCGTGCATTCGCGCCACCCCGAGCGCGACCAGCTGCGCGAGGCGTTCAAGGAAGGACGGATCGACGTTCTCGTCACTACTACGATCATGGAGCGGGGCATCAACGTGCCCATGGCCGACGTCGTCGTCCTCTACGCCGACTTCGACCGGGTGTTCGATTCGAGCACCCTCGTGCAAATGGCAGGCCGAGCCGGGAGGTCACGAGAGTACCCCCGTGCCCGCGTCTACTTCGTCGCAGCGCGCACGTCGCCTGCCATGCGTGCGGCTGTAGCCTCCATCCGCGCCATGAACCGACATGCGGCTGACTCAGGATACCTCGTAACCGTAACCGATCCAGACGGTGCGTCCGTCTCGCTCGAGAGAAAACCCCGGGTCGGTCGGTAGAAAGCCAGGCGGGCTGCGTTACACAGAAGCTATGGATAGCCAAGCTCCAACTCAGAAGTTGCGCGCGATGTGAAGAGCATGGACAGCAGGCGAGCCAACCGCGCGCTTGGGCATCGTGTTAACTTCGGGGTTGGTTATCTATAGTCCTGTACCGGCAGGAAGGCCACGACGCAGTTGTCCGTTCTGTTGGGCCCAGAGAGGGTTTCGGCGGATTATATAGACTACTCAGTATCTAGGAAAGTCCATGACTTCGCCACATCATGGGACTGACGTCCTGGGTCTCGCAAGCGGACACTGAGAACCTGCGCCACCGGAGTGTGAGGGACCGCGGCGGCGCGGGTCCACGAACACGTTGTGTTGCGGCCCGAACTCGGGTTCACCACCGGCACGACGGGTGTCAAACCCAGCCGTCTGCCCGACGGGCCGGGTTTTGTCGCTGCGCCCCGCTTGGGGCGCCGTCCCCGGGTGCAACACCGGCAACCCTCCACCTACTGAGAATAAGGCAGCAACCAACGCATCTTCACTTAAGAACCCACTTAGAACCGCCTGGTGAGGCTTATGCACTGTCTCTTGCCCTGCTCTTCGCTTGTAAGCACTGCGTAAGACATCTCGAAATCGCCGAACCGCAAGCTGATCCCGCCCGTGTACGCTTTTACCTCGAGGCCCGCGCCGTCTCCCACGATGAACCCATCCCTCAAAGCGATGTGAGGCGTGAGCCACCCTCCTCGTGCTGCTGAAGAGCAGGCCGAGGACCGCCAGGTCGCCGAGCAGCGGCACCTTTGACTTCACCTCATACTCGGATTTCAGCTTCAAGCCGCCGATGACTGTGGTCTCCCCATCCTTCACCCTGATCGACGTCCAGGCCTGACGCCTGTTCACGAGCGGCAGCCCCTCCGTGGTCTCCCCCGCGTCGCTAACCTCGGGTTCAATCTTGACCAGGATCTCGCCTGTCTCCGATACGCGCGGCGTGAACTTGAGGGAAATGCCCGTCCGTATGGACTCGAGCCGTGTGGACGTGTCGGTGTCGCTGCCCGTCGCGACTGCGAAATAACGGTCCTTGCCAAGGAATATCTCGGCGGGCTCGCCGTCAGCCGTAGCGATCCTGGGGGTCGCGTGGATCTGTGCCTTCCCAGAGTCTAGGAGAACCTTCATAGACGCGATGATGTGCTCGAGACCGCCGGTCACATTGTACTTGCCTCCCCAGATTCCCAACACGAAGTCTACGAAGCCCGAGGCAGGCACCGTCGGGTCAGACTGGCCACCGATGCACTCATAGAGCCAGTCAGCCCCGAAGGACTTTCCGCTATCAGACGATATCTCCATGACGAGAGGCTCCAACATGACGTGTGGTGCCGGACGGTCGATCCGCTCGATGTGCGACTTGATGCGTTGCACCAGGCTGGCCGGCGCGGTGACGACCAGAACGTTGTCGGCAGCGCCTACCTTCACGTACGGGGCGAAGAAATCCGAGAGCAGTTTGGCGGCGTTTTCCGCCTTGACGTAATTGAGCTTGACCACCTCTGTGGTGGTCAGGAGCGGGAAACTGGGGTTCTTGGAATCTGCCGACCCCACGACGTAGTAATCGCCAACCTCGACAAAGGTGTAGCCAAGAAGCGGCCCGACGATCATCTCGAGCGCCTTGTCCAGGGGGACGTCGCGCAATTCCACCGTGACCCAGCCCTGCACCGTGGCACCGGCCATGATGTTGACTCCCGTCTGCGCGGAGATGTCGCGCAGAACACTCAGGATGTCGGCGCCGCCGAAAACGTTGGTCACCAGGATCTCTTGTGCCATCGACGCCTGCGGCAAGGCTACCGCGACGACCGCCAGCGCGAGCGCCAGCACGAGCCCAAGCTCGAACCTTCTTGGCAGGACTCCCCCGCCCAACCCGAAACCTCTTGATTCAGACATCTGTGACTCCTCGTCCAAATCAGCCTAAACTCTGCAGGGGCTCATGGCCCCGCGCCGCAAGTCCGGCCCGGCGCCTCAACCGCCACATGGCGTGGCCTGGCCTGAAACAGCGACCGGCCGGCCGCCCCTGCCGGCGGGTTGCGCGCGGTTGTCAGGGCTGGTTTCACCTCAAACTCCTCCGACGCATATAGCGGCGCCTTGCCTCCGTATTTCACGGCGATGTCCGCGACGTAGTTGCCCGGGGCAAGGCCGGACGGGAGCACCGAAATAAGGTTGACAGTGGTCTCGGGCAGCACCAAACCCCAGCCCGAACCGAACGGGATCTGGCGCAGGCGCTTCCCGGAGACGTCCCTAAGAGTCAGGTAGCTGCGTGCGAACACGTGCGTGTTGCCTTCGTTCTTGACCTCGCCTGTCAGGATCAGGGCGTCCTTGCCGTAAGCGGCCGCGTACCTCGGGTCGTCCGCGGCAGCCTTCACGCTGAATCCTGAGATGCTGACGGCCTTCCGTACCCTCGGCGCAGGGATAGCGACTTCTGCCACCGCGGCGAACCTTTGCACGAACTCGGTGGATGCGAAAGCCTCTTCTCCCGTCTTCTCTTCTGGCGTGAGCTCGAATACCACTGCCGCGAATCTCCCGCCGTATGTACCTCTGGGAATCGTAAGCTTGCAGTCCACCGAAAGCGCTTCGTCCGGGCCCAACGTGGCTTCTTCCTTGGACAGCCTTATCCATTTCGCACATGAGTACTCTGACTCAACCTACTTGACGACCCGATAGTCGCCGTTCGGTTTCTGGACCACGTCTGAGGTGAATACCCGGAAGTGTGTAGTCGCCGTCTTGCTCGCGTTCACGAGCAGGATGTTGAAGGTCTTCGTCTCCCCGGGAGCTCCGGTGAGTTCAACGAGCAGCGGCGTCAGGCTTATAGATACCTGAGCTTGCGCCGCGCCGGAGAAGCAACTCACGAACGTCCACAGAAAAACCGAGGCAAGAAACGCACACAAGGTGATCCGGCAAGCCCTGCTCGTGTCGTGGGCGGATCCGCCAGGGCCGTCACAACGTGATGAATGACGAACCATCATGGGCTCATCTCCTCTCTGGTCCGATCAGGGGTGGCGGCCCGCCACCCCCGATCTTCCCGCGTATCGTGCAAGGCGCTCCTTTCATGTGATACAGGGTCTTCGGGAAGGACTCATCTCAGGCTCGTTTCATCCGGCGGGGTGAGGCCCCGAATCCATTCCTACGGGGTTGGCGGGACGAGCTGCTTCTGGCCAGGTTTGAATTTGCCGGTCTCATGATCAACCCAGTGCTTCATGTTCTGGAGCGTAAGCGTTATGGTGGCGCTATCCTCATACTCACAGGACGAGTTGCGGTTCTCGACCACGATCTTGTTCCAGAGCTTGTAGTTGAGGCTTGAGTGAAGATCTTCACTATCCGGGAGTAGAAATCGGTGTTGTTTCGGTCAGCAGCCCGTATCCAGCCGTGCGACTGAGCCGCTTCAATAGTTGATGATCCAGTTCTTCTTGTTGCAGGCACCGCTAGCGGGTAGGCTGGACCAGCAGCGGGCCACTGCCCCAGCGTTTCCGGTCCCTGCGAGACCCACTGCCCGGCTTCATTTAGGTACCACGTTTTGACTTCAGTCGCGCCGTCCGGCAGAGCCACTCCCGGGTTATACGCTAGGGCGGCTGCCGGCAGTAAGTATGAGGTCATTAGTTTTCTCTCGTTTTCCGAGGTCTTGGATCGCAGGTGGTTGCACGAGAGGAGACAAAACCCGGCCACCCGCCAGACAGGCCGGATTCTGGCGAAGCGCCCTGCTTTGAGCCGCCGTCACCCGAGCGCAAGACCGGCAACCCTGCACGGCGCGCGTGCCCTTGAAGCGGTTATCGTTCGCGTCAGGCATGTTGAGAGTGGGACGAAGACATCGGGCAGGAATAAACCTGTGGCAACGGAGAGAGAGTCCTACACGTCCAGCAACATTGCTTGCTGACCGGGTTTTGTCGCGCTGCACCGCCCGAGCACCCCGCCCGGGCTGCTGCTCTCGACTGCGGCAACACCGGCAGTCTCTCCTGGGAGGCCAAAGCATCGCGACATCTTGAACCAACTAACAACCAGGCCGCTCTAACGGAAAGCAGCATTGGGTCAGGTCCGCTTTCGAAAGGCTTCAAACTTCTTCTCGTGATGATCGAGTCTTTCCTGGTGCAGCTGGAAGGCATCGAACAAAACGCGGATCTTATCGACAACCTCGCTTTCGAGTCTGCTTTCGATGCGGAGCTGTCCGGTCTCCACCCGTTCCATGCGGTTCTCGAGCCTAACCTGGCTTGCCCTCAGGTCTCCAAGGCACGTCTCAAGCCTGGCTTGGCCTTCTTCGAGCCCCGCAACGCACGTCTCAAGCCTGGCTTGGCCTTCTTCGAGCCCCGCAACGCGCGTATCAAGCTTGGCTTGGCCTTCTGCAAGCTCTCCAACACGCGTCTCGAGCCTGGCCTGGCCCTCCTTCAGCTCGCGTACATCGGACTTCATGCTCCTGATCTCGTCTAGGACTTCGCGAAGGACTGCTTCCATACCCATCGCCCCCAGGGTGCTGCTGATAGCGTGCCCACGCTGCAAGAGCGACTCTCTCGGCAGCCGCAGGCTCAGGACAAAAGCACGACGCGCGAGTTGCACGCACGTGTCATTATTCTTCGACGGCGACCGCCCCCGTCCTTCACCCAGAAGGATGAATCACTCTCATTTGGGATATTCCCTAAGACAGCTGGCCGCGACCCCGCACGTCACGTCGAGCGAATGTGAAAGACCGCAACGCGCGCGAGATACCCGCTGCCCGTCGCCTAGCGCACGGCCCGCAGCCTCTCCGCAAGCCCGGAGCAGCGCCGGTCTTGGGTGCTGTTCTTCACAGCGATGGCGAGGGCTTTGCCGGTGCCGACCAACACCACGAGGCGTTTCGCCCGAGTGATGGCGGTATAGAGGAGGTTTCGCTGGAGCATTATGAAGTGTTGGGTGGTGATGGGCATGACTACGACGGGGTACTCGCTGCCCTGGCTCTTGTGGACCGAGATCGCGTAGGAAAGCACGAGCTCGTCCAGCTCGTGCTGTTCGTACGTAACGCGCCGCGTGCCGTCGGGCTCCACGAACGCAACCACGACCTCCTGATCCTCCTCGTCCACCTTCACCACTCGGCCGATATCCCCGTTGAACACCATTTTGTCATAGTTATTGCGGACTTGCATGACCTTGTCGCCCTCACGGAGCACGAGCCCGCCCATGCGCATCTCGCGCTTCCCGGGCGCGGCGGGGTTGAGCGCGTCCCGCAGCACGACGTTGAGGTTCTCGACGCCAGTCACCGTCCGCCGCATCGGCGCCATGACCTGAATGTCGTCGATGGGGTCGCACTTTACGTACACTGGGAGGCGCCGCGTCACGAGGTCTTTCACCAGCGCCGTGACTTTCTCGGGGTCGTCCTCGGCGACGAAGAAGAAGTCGGCCTTCGCCCCCTCGGCGAGGTTTTTGTTCAGAACGGGCATCTCGCCCCTGTTGACGCGGTGGGCGTTGGTAACTATCATGCTCGTCCTCGCCTGCCTGAATATCTCGGTGAGGCGAACAACCTCCACGGCACCGGAGGAGATGACGTCGCGCAGCACCGACCCCGGTCCCACCGAAGGCAGCTGATCCACGTCGCCCACAAGCACCAGCCTGGCGCCCGGACGCACGGCCGCAAGGAAGTAGCTCATCAGCTGGATGTCCACCATGGACGTCTCATCCAGAACGATGGCGTCGGCATCGATGGGCGCGCCCTCGTTGTGTTCGAAGGACATCTGTCCCTGTCCGAAGCTCACACCGAGCAGCCGATGAATGGTCTTCGCCTCGCGCCCGGTGGTCTCGGCAAGCTTCTTCGCCGCACGGCCCGTGGGCGCCGCGAGGGCCACCCGCAGCCCACCCGCCTCGAAGATCCGCAGAATCGTGCGCACCGTGGTGGTTTTCCCGGTGCCGGGGCCGCCCGTTAACACGAGCACGCCACGGCGGACGGCCTTCTCCACAGCCGTGCGTTGCTCCGTGCTGAGCCGCACCCCGTCCCGGCGTTCGAGCTCTCCAAGGAGCCGGTCCAAATCGACCGTGAGCGGCTTCGGCGACCCGCCCGCGAGCGCTGTGAACCTCTCGGCGACGCTCGTCTCAGCGCGGTACAGGTACGCGAGGTAGACCGCCTCCTCCCCTTGCACGGTGTCGCGCACTATTGCGCCGCGCTCCTCTAGCGCCGGCAGCACACCCGCCACAAGGTCGCGTCCGACACCAAGGGTTTTCGCGGCTTCGTCCAGGAGGGACTCCTCGGGATAGTACACGTGGCCGTCCGCGGCGAGCTCGTTCAGGACGTACAGGGTGCCCGCCGCGATCCGCTCAGCCGAGGTCGGTTCTATTCCCAGTTCAGAGGCGATCTTGTCCGCGGTCTTGAACCCGACCCCGTGGATCTCGTCGGCAAGGCGGTACGGGTTCTCACGGACCGCCTGGACGGACGCGTCGCCATATCGCCGGAATATCTTGACGGCGAGGGTGGGGCTCACCCCATGGCCCGCCAAAAACAACATGACCTTGCGTATCTCTTTTTGTTCCTGGAAGGCACGGGTTATCGTAGCGGACTTAACGGGTCCGATGCCCTCGACCTCCGTAAGCCGCTCGGGGTGGTGCTCGATGATGTCGAGGGTCGCGAGCCCGAAGTGCGACACGAGCTTCCTGGCGGTCACGGGCCCAATTCCCTTGATGAGCCCGGACCCGAGGTACTTCTCGATGCCCTTCTCCGTCGCGGGAACCACCGACTCATAGCGCTCGACTTTGAATTGCCGCCCGTACTCCGGGTGCTCCACCCATTCGCCTTCGAGAGCGAGCGTCTCGCCCACGCTGATGAACGGAAAGGTGCCCACGACAGTCACGGGAAGCGCACGACGCGGCCGCCATCCCGCCCCCGGTCGGTTGTCTCCCGGTGCGTGCCTGCTCCCCGGGCCGATTGCAAAGGTCTCGGGCCCGCCGCCGTCCCAGTGCGTGCACGCGACCCTTGCCACGGTGTAGAAATCCTCCTCGTTGCGGTACGTTATGCGCTCGACCGTGCCTTGAATCGAAGGCATGGCCAACCCTCCGTGCGAGGTCACGAATGTTTCGGCTGCCTCATTTTAACATACACCGCCGCCGCAGTAAACGCTCACGGGGTCGGCGGGCTCGCGCCGTCTGGCGCCATGCTGACGTTTCTCCTCAGCCACCAACCCAATCGAACGCCTCTGGCTGATTGGCAGGCTCCTGCACCCGGCGGGGGACGGCGGGTCACAATCCTCGCTAACGGACGTTGTCAGGATCGACCGGGCTCCCCGTGCGGCGCTGTGCCTCCTCTTTGCTCCCCGAAGAGAGGATGTCGGATAGCCGGACGAGCTCGAATCCCTTGGCCCTGAGCTCCTCGATGAGCGTCGGTAAGGCGCAGGCGGTTTGCGCGCGCACATGCAGGAGAACGATGGCCCCGTCCCTCGCGGCAGAGGTGACGCGTTGGACGATGACCGCCTGGCCGGGGCCCCGCCAATCATCAGGATTCAGGGTCCACAACACGGTCGCGGCGCCTTCCGCTTTTGCCATCCGCCGGATCTCCTCGTTGTGACTTCCGTAAGGCGGGCGAAACCAGGCTGGCGTTACGTTCGTGGCAGCCTTGATAGCTTCCTGTGTCCTTGAGATCTCGCGCCGCGCAGCCTCCGCGGAGAGCGTCGTGAGGCGTGAGTGGGAATAGCCGTGGTTCCCCAGCTCATGGCCTGCGGAAGCAATCTGGCGGACAACCCCGGGGTGACGCTCCACCTGATTGCCGATGAGGAAAAAGGTGGCTTTCACGTGATACCTTTCCAGGATATCGAGGATCTCCTTCGTATACACCTCGTCGGGGCCATCATCAAACGTAAGGGCGATCCTGCCTGGCGGGGGAGACGCTTCTTGACCACCCCCGATGGGGCTCGCCCCGGCGCCGGTGCCCGCATCTCCCCCCGGCGGAGTAACAGGCCCCACGCTAAAAGGCGTGATCGTGACGACCGGAAGCCCGGCCCCGGTTTGCCCGTCCGGAGAGCCCGGTCCTCCGGCGCTGCCCGCGGCCGCTCCGACGGACTTGATGGTGACGAGCGACGCGTCCGCGGTCTGAAGACCGTTCCATGCGTCGCCCGCCGCCCACGATGGGACGCTTCCCTCTGCCCACGACGCTTGCGGCACAGAGACGACGACCTTCTGGATCCCGTTCGACAAGGTGACCGCACGCGCCGCCTGGTCCCACTCGAGCCAGCAGCCGAGGACCTCTGCAAGCTCTCGCGCCAGCGAGTACGCCTGACCCAGCATCATCACGGTCCGGACCAGATGGCCGTTCACGAGCGTGCCTAGGCCCGCTACCCAATGAACGGTGGCACCAAACGCCTCGGCCGCCGGCCTCACCGGGACCATCATCGAGCCTTCTCGGATGAAGCCAAACACGTAAACGTCGGGCCTCCGCGGTATCTCGTACTCCCCGCCGTATCCCTCTCCGTAACCGCCAGACGGCGCCGCGGCCGCGCCAAGCCACGCGTCTTCCTGCATGCCTGCCTCGACCGGAGATCCTTGCGCCGCTATCGCCGCCGCGACCGCAATCATGACCGCAAGGCCCGCGCAGCCGAGATGACCCGCGCCCGCTAGACGCGCAAGCCCACGCAGCCCTCGGAACCCCCAAGACTGCTCGGCGCGTCCCGAAGGCCTAGGTCTCCCGCAAGCTCGCCGCGCCCGCGCCGCTTCCCGCCACCTCCGCCACCACTCGCACGCTCTCACAGTGCACCACGCCTCCTCCTGACCTGTCACCCCACGCCGCTCTCCGAAAGGAGGTCGCCCATCCCGTTCCTCCGACCTCCACCGGGGCGCCGCGTCAATTCCGTCGATCCCTATAATCCCTATGCTTGGCCCAGTGGCGTATGCCTGGGATCGATCGGTTTCCGCGGATTGGGCTGTCACGTTCGGACGCGCGGGGCGCTTGCGTCGGGAAACAGCAAGGTGGTGGTGATTGGAGAACGCGGCAGCTCGGGGGCATGCGAAGATCCGGCAACGGATCGTGGGGAACACACTTGCTCCTCGGCCCGCTCAGGAGGTGACGCTCGAGAGATGACGCTCAGGAGATAACGCGGCAGGTGAGGCAGGTAACGATTAGACCTGCGAGGGCGGTGCCCAGCGAGATCGCCGCGAAGGCCTTCCGGATGCCGATGCCGAAGAGGAAAGCGGCGACGGCAGCCGTCCAGGCTCCGGTTGATGGCAATGGGACGGCCACGAAGAGAACGAGGCCGATGGGCCCGTACTTTTGAACCAGACGGCTTCTCGCCCTTGTGCGCGCGAAAAACCACTCGCTTGCCCTCCGGACCGGCTGAAAACGTTGCAGCCACCCGGTGGCGTGACGCAAGAAAAGCATCACCGGGACAACCGGGACGATGTTCCCGAGCACCGCCACTGCGCAAGCCTCCACTGGATTCATCCCCAGCGAGATGCCGAGGGGGATCGCGCCGCGCAGTTCCACAACGGGCATCATCGCAGTAAAAAAGACCAGGGCCTCCCTGGACACAACCGAAACCCACTCGTTCCAAGACTCGACCAAGAGCGACTCCCCTCTCTCAGCTTCCTTCGACTATCTTTCCTCGCCCGCCCCCGATCTCCTCCCTGATTGTGACCTCGACAGTCAGTTGGCTTGCTCCCGGCCGCGCCTGTTCACCGCGCGGGCTTTCCTCCCAGTGCTATTTGCAGTAAAACACTTGCAGTCTGTCGCCGATCACCGTGCCGGTCCGCGCCAGCGCGCCTTCCGGAAGCTCCACCACCCAGCTCGCCTCACGCATCATGGGCCCGGCCTTCCCCGGCAGGAGCGGCGCGAGCACGCACACGACTACGCCCGCGCGATCCACATAGGCAACGTCGATGGCGAACTTCATCCCGAAGCTGTGGACGCCCTTGCACGGCCGGATGACGAGCCCCTCCCCTTCTTCAAGCGATGTTCTACCAAGGAGGCCGCGCGCACGCGTCGCCGCCGAGAGCGCAAGCTGCGCGCGGGTCGCAAGCACCGTCGAGCGCGTCATGTTCAACACGGTGACCCTGGACCGCGCGCCAGGGTTATCCCTCTCCTCGACAGGCTGTCCGGTTCTAAATGTGGAAAACGCAGCGCTTTCGCCCGTCCCCCCGGATACGCCGTCATCCGCCATGACAACCATCGTCTTCCGCCTCCATTGCAGGGCGCTCCGCCGCATCCGCCCGGCTCACGCCTAGCCTCGATCCCGGCCCCGACCGTCAAGGCCTCCGGGGTCAAACGGCAGTCCGGCGAACGCGCCTGGGACCGTGAACAATGAGCTACAGACCCCTGAATGTCGTGACGACCTGGATTATCGCGGGCCCGAGGAGCACCACAAAGAGCGTGGGGAATATGAAGAAGATGAGCGGGAAGAGCATCTTGATGGGCGCTTTCATGCCCGCCTCCTCCGCTTGCTGGCGTCGCTTCGCGCGCACTTGCGCCGACTGAATGCGAAGGATGTTGGCGATGCTCACGCCGAGTTGGTCCGCCTGTATCACGGAGGCGATGAACGACGTGATATCGTCGATCTTCACACGCTCCGAGACCTCACGTAAGGCGTCCCTCCTCGGCTTGCCCATGCGGATCTCCTGCAGAAGCAGGGCGAACTCGTCAGCGAGGGGGCCCTTCTTCCTCTCCACGACCTTTGCCAGGGCCGCGTCGAACCCGAGCCCCGCTTCCACGCTCACAGTGAGGAGGTCGAGCACGTCCGGAAGGGACTTGCGGATCTGCTTCTCGCGCTCCTTCTTCTTGGATTGCATCATCATCTCCGGTACAAGCCACCCCACGGCCGCGACCACGAAGGCCAGAAGCAGGGCGGTGCTCGGGCCGAGGCCAAGCGTCAGCCCGAACACCGCGAGCGGGATGATCGCGAGCGTCACAACACGCATCAGAATGTAGTCACCCGGCGTCATGTTCCACGGGTTCCCGGTGACGTCGAGCTTGTTCTTGACCGCGTCCACTATGTGCTTGGGGGTGACCGACATCACGAGATTGTTGATGGACTGCAGAACCGGGCCGAAAAGCCGCTCCCCGAGCGGCCGCGCGAGCTTCTTCTCGCGTTCGCTGGGCACGCGCGTGAGGACAGCGAGCCGTTTGAGCCGCTCGTCCGCGGTGGGCTCACGCCGCGTCAGGCCCATGGACCACATGGTGACCGATGTCACACTCACAAACACCAGCGCCGACACCAGAAGGGCCACCCCTCAGCTCCTCCTCCTGGACCAAGCCTTTTGGATCACACCTCGATCGTGACTATCCTCCGGATCACCAAGGCCCCGATGATTTCGCCAATCACCGCCATGACGATCATGATCCTCCCGATCGGATTGGTGAACAGCAGCGTGATATAGCCGGGATTGATGGCGTACAGCAGGAACCCCAGCCCCACCGGGAGGACGCCGATGATGATCCCAGACAGCCTTCCTTGCGCCGTGAGGGTCCTGATCTCGCCCCGTATCCTCACTCGCTCCCTGATCGTGTGAGCGATGTTGTCGAGGACTTCCGCAAGATTGCCGCCGACCTGCCGCTGGATGAGAACGGCCGTGACAACGAGCTCGAGGTCCTCGCTGCCGACCCGGTCGGCGAGCGAGGTGAGCGCTCCCTCTGTGGGCGCGCCGAGGCTCATCTCCTTCATGGCCGCGGAGAACTCGTCGGATATGGGAGGCGACATCTCCCTGGACACCATATCCATGGCCTGCAGGAAGCTGTAGCCCGCCCGCAATGAGTTCGCCATTATGGCAAGCGCGTCGGCTATCTGCGTGTTGAGCTTCCCCAACCGTTGCCCCTGCTTCCACTTGACGTACATGTTGGGCAAGAAGCCCCCCGCCATCCCTAGCGCCAGGGCGACAGCCGCGTTTCTCGTAAGGATGACGCCGAAGACGAGCCCGGCCAGCATCACCATGAGGTTGAGAGCCACGAACTCCGAACCACGAAGGGGGATATCCGCGCGCGCGAGCTCTCTCTCGATTTTCGCCGCGTACGTCCCTTTTTCGAAGGCCTTGCCCACGAACGCGAGGGTCGGACGCAGCGAGCCGAGCAGAGTGCTCTTGGTCGCCGCAGCCGCCACCTGCTGCTGGCTGCCAGGTGCGTTGGCCGACACCCCAGACAGGCGCGCGAGCCGCCACGTTCCAGACCGTCGCTCGCCGACCGCGCGCAGGACGGCATGCGCTACCAGGCCTACAGAAATAAACACGAGCGTCGATACCGCGACTGCAAATACCTGGCCAGGCATAACCCGCTCCCCTTTGACCGTCGTTTGAGTGAAGTCGAAGCCTCGTCCCGCTTACAGGAAGTCCACGAACATCCCGGACGGAAGCGGGATCCCCATAGACTCGAACCGCTCCAGGAACTTCGGCCGGATGCCGGTGGCCTTGAACCGCCCGACCACCCTACCCTGCTCGTCCACGCCCGTCTGCTCGAACACGTAGATGTCCTGCATCGTGATGATGTCGCCTTCCATGCCCTGAACCTCGGTGAGGTGCGTGATCTTGCGGCTGCCGTCTCGCAGCCTCGCCTGATGCACTATGAGGTCGACGGCCGACGCGATCTGCTCCCGGATGGCCCGCAGTGGCAGGTCCATTCCCGCCATGAGCACCATGGTTTCCAACCTCGCGAGCATGTCGCGGGGAGAGTTCGCATGGCCCGTGGTGAGCGATCCGTCGTGGCCGGTGTTCATGGCCTGGAGCATATCCAACGCCTCCCCGGATCGCACCTCCCCTACGACTATCCTGTCCGGCCTCATGCGCAGGGCGTTCCTCACGAGATCCCTGATGGTGATGGCGCCCTTGCCTTCCAGGTTCGGGGGGCGCGCCTCCAGCGTCACCACGTGCTCCTGACGAAGCTGCAGTTCCGCAGCGTCCTCAATGGTGACTATCCGCTCGTCTGGCGGGATGAACGACGAGAGCACGTTCAAGGTCGTCGTCTTGCCGCTGCCGGTCCCGCCCGAAACCACGATATTGAGCCTGGCCTTCACGCACCCCTCGAGGAATTGAGCCATTTCTCGCGTCAGGGTGCCGAACCTGACCAAGTCATCTATGGTGAATGGCTCCCGCGAGAACTTCCGGATGGTGATGCAAGGACCGACCAGCGACAGCGGGGGGATGATCGCGTTTACCCGGGACCCGTCTGGGAGCCTTGCGTCCACCATCGGGCTGGCCTCGTCAATCCGACGACCAAGAGGTGACACGATCCTTTCTATTATGTGCATCACATGGTCCGCGCTCCGGAAGCACACTCTCGCCCGCTCTATCCTGCCGCCGCGCTCCACGTACACGTTGTTCGGGCCGTTGACCATTATCTCTGACACCGAGTCATCTTCGAGGAGCGGGGTTATGGGCCCGAGACCGAGCACATCGTCGATGACCTCGGAGATCACCTGTGCTCGCTCGGAGCGAATGAGAGGCAGGGGTTCCTCGTCGAGGACCTTGGACGCCACCGCCTCCACTTCGCTGGCCAGCTTCTGTCGGTCCGCCGGGGAGTCGGCCTTCCGGAGCAGCTCCTTGTCTATCTCCTTTACGAGCCTCTCATGGATTTTCTCCTTGAGAGCGGCGTACGGATCCTCGCGCGGCACGACGGGCCCGGATTCGAGCTGTGCGGCGGCGGACCCGCCGTCCAACCGCGCCGCGTCCAGCACGCGGAGCACCCTGTCCTCCGCCTGAGTCGCCGCGTGTAGTGGCCCTTGCCCGCCGCGCACGGGCGCCAAACCCGCCTGGACCGGCTTTGCCTGCCCCTGTTTCGCCTGTTGCACGCTTTGCACTTGACGCGCTTTCTCCAAACGTGCCTGAAGAGACATGGGTCACGCTCACCCGCCCGTGAAAATGCTGAAGATCCGCCCTGATATGCCGAGACGCCGTCTCGCACCTGGGCCGTGGCCGCCCTCCGTAGCACCTATCGCGACTACGTCCGCCTGGCGACCGCCCGCCGCCGCGACCTTGCGACCCGCCAGCGCGTCCGGAACCGTCTCATCGACGTCACCCGCACCGATCGCGTGCGCAAGGTCGCGTATGGTCTGCGATATCCTCGCCGACGGCGCGCTGGTCACAAACGGAACGCCTTTGTTCACAGACGGCACCACAACCCTGCCGTCGCTTGGGATGTGAACGTCCACCGGCCTGCGAAGGGTCTTCTCTGTCTCGTCTATGCTGAGGCCGATGTCCCGTGAAGACCGATTCACGACGAGCTTGACCTTGTCTTCGTCATATCCCAAGGCATCCATGATCTCCAGGCACAGCCTGGCGTTCTTGATGGCCGGAAGCTCGAGCGTCGTGACAAGCAAGATCTTGTCGGCTGCGTCGAGCGCCGCAAGGGTGATGTCGTTGAGCCCTTGCGGCATGTCCACGACTATGAAATCGTAGGCCTCGGCGAGGAGGGTTAGGACGGCCTCGACGTGCTTGGAGTTGATTATCTCCGCCTGCTCCGGACGCAGTGGCGACGCGAGCACCCTCACGCCCGATTTGTGAGTGACGAGACACGCCTCCACGAGCTCTGAATCGATCTCGTCTTCCTTCGCGATATCGGCAATGGTCCGGATGGGAACCGTATCGAGCATGATGGCCACATCGCCGAACTGAAGGTCCAGGTCCATCAGCACCACGTTCTTGTGGGAATGGCTCGCAAGCTCAACCGCGAGGTTGGTGGCGATGGTGGTCTTCCCCACGCCGCCCTTCGTGCTGAACACTGCGACGATCTTCCCGGCTTTACGCTGGGCTATCGGCACGGGCGCGAACCTTGCCCGCCGCTTGGCGTCCATCTCGTACGCCCGACGAATCGTGTTGATGAGGTCGTCGCTGGAGAACGGCTTTATGAGGTAGTCACGCGCACCGGCCGCCATGGCCTCCCGAAGATACTCCGAGTCACCCTGCACCGATATGATGATGACCGTGGTGGTCGGGACCTCCACAGAGATCGCCTCGGTCGCCTCTATGCCGCCCATCACCGGCATGTTGATGTCCATGAGGATCACATCCGGCCGGAGCCTCTTCGCCAGAGCGATCGCCTCCTTGCCGTTCTCGGCCTCTCCGGCCACGATGAACCCCTGCCCGAACGACAGCAGCTTCCGGAGGTTCTCACGGGTTTCGGCCACATCGTCCACTATGAGGATCTTGATTCTCTCTCCTGGCATGGCCGTCACTTCCCGGATCCCCTGGCCGCAGACGCGGGCGGCGACGATTCCTCCGCAGACGCCGGTGGCGTGGGTTGTAGCATCATGTCGCGGGTAACGGGCTCTCCTGTCTTCACCACTTTGGTTGTAATCAAGATCACAAGCTCCGACTCCCCCCTCTCAAACTTCTCGCTCCTAAAGAGCGAGCCGATGATGGGGATGTCCCCAAGAATGGGGATCTTGTTCACGATCTTTGCGTCATTGTTCTGCAGGAGCCCGCCGATGGCGATGGTGGCCCCGTCATCCACTATAAGGTGAGTCGAGGCACGCCTCACCTTGAGCGCGGGGATGACCGCGTCCCCGACGTCAAGGGCGTTGTTCCAGTCGAGAGACGAGACTTCCGGCTGGACGTCTATGGCGACGCGGCCGCGCGAGTCCACCACCGGGAGCATGGTCAGCTTGATGCCGTACGGCCGCCACTCGAACGCGATCTTGCCGTCGCTTTGCCCGGCGTATACCGGGATCTCGCCACCCACCAGAAAATCAGCTTGTTCCCCGCTCAAGGTGAGGAGCGACGGGGCCGCGAGCACCTTGGCGGCGTTGTCGTTCACGAGGAGGTCAAGCACGGCCCGAATCGGGCTGAGTCTCCAGATCTCCTCGATGGGACTGCCGTGCGGAATGAGTTGCCGCCATGCCTCCCAGGTGGTCACATCCGTGGGCAGGGGCGGGAGAGGTGGAAAGCTCACCTCCCCGAACAGGAACGACCCGGGCTCGATTCGTTCGCCGTTCACTCCGCCCCACGTTACACCGAGGTTCTTGAGGGCGTCCTTGTTAACCTCGACCACGTTCACCTGCAGAAGCACCTGCAAAGGGTCGGTCATCTCCACCAGGTTCACCACGTCCTTGCTGAACATGGCGGCTATCTTGCCGACCCTCTCGAGCTCACTTTGCGAAGGCACGGTGCCTTCAAGAAGGAGTTTACCGTCTACCGACCGCACCGACACTGTGGGCACGTTGATGAACGCGCCCACCCTATCCTCGAGCGACGGTTCAGGTGGTGTCGCGGGAGTCGCCGGCGCCGCGGCGGGTTCGGGCGCAGGTGCGGGCACAGCCTCGCGTACCGCAGGCGTGGACGCGGATGCTGGCGGCGGCAGCGACGCCGCCGGCGCTGGCTCAGGCTCCTCCACGCGGATGATGCTGACGACGTCGGACGCGTAGAGCCTTGCGACCGTCTCCGCCCGGAGCTTCGCGTAGTCGCTCGACACCAGCCCTTCGAGAAGCACCTTACCCTTGACCACCGTGACCTCCACGGCAGGGTCTCGCACCGCTGCGACTATGGCGTCCCGCAACGCTGTGTCGGGATCCACCTTTTCAGCGGCGCTAGACTCCGCCTCCAGGGGTGCTTGCGCCTTTTCGGCCTCCGCGGCCGCCACGGCCTCGCCGGTAGCTCCGCCGCCGCCCGCGCCCGCCTCCGCCTGAGCACCAGGTTGCGAGGGGAGGGGCGCGCCAGCGCCCTGCGCGCTCGGTGGCGACGCGGGCGCCGGCTTGCCTTCTGCGACCGCCTCGTCGCTAGGAGAGGGCGGGGTCACTACAATGAAGTTCAGAACCTGATTCGAGAAGATCCTCGCTATCTTCTCTGCGCGGTCCGAGTCGAGGGGGTTCTCTACTTGCCCTTCCAGGATCACGGCGTCCTTCAGAACGCGCACTGAAACGCCTGGCACGCCGATGGCGTCCTGGACTTCCGAGGCCGCGATAACCGGGGGCTGTGGAGGAAGGGTGGGCCGCCTGACCGTCAGGAGGTTAAGGACTTTGTCCGTGTACGCCTTTGCGATGCGCTCCGCCCTCTCTGAATCGGCGTCCGTCTCGACCACCCCGTCGAGGAGGAGCGTCGACCTGGCGAATCTCGCCTTGACGCCGCTTATCCCGATGGTCTCCTCGATTTCACGCACGAGGTCCGCGTTGTCGACGCATACCCGTACGTCGTAACTGGAGCGACCCTGCGCGTCCCAAACGTGAAGGGTCGTTCGTCCTTCAGCCTTGCCGTTTACGATGACCTCGGTCTTCGACACCACCACCACGTCGGCGATGTTGGGGTCGGCGACCGCCACCCTCACCAGCCCGTTGACCTGGAGGATGCGTGATTCCCCCACAACCACGGCGAATGTTGGGTTGGCAGTGACCGCAACCGGCTGCTGCACTTGCGCAGCTTGTTGCGCTTGCCCTGGCTCCTGTGCCAGCTGGGCCCCAAGCCCGCCCGACGCTGCTGGTGCCGCGGCCGCGCCCGCCGCCGCAGCGAACTCTGCGACGGCGAGTGTGGCAGAGGCCAGGACGATGAGCGCCAGGGCAAGAAGTCCATTCTGCTTTGTTCTAATAGAGAGATGGCCTCTAATCATTGTTTGGTCGCCTCCCCGCCGTCACTCAAGGTGACGAAGGTTCTCTGCGTTCCTTTGATTACCTCTACCACCTCGGGCTCGGAAATCGGTTTCTCGGCAAGCTGAGAAGGAAGCGATGACGGCCCGTGCGCCACAGGGGTTGGGGGAGCCTGGCGCGTTATGGTCACGGCGGGTCCCTGGGATGTGTCCCCAGGGGAGACCACAGGTGCACCGGACCGCGGGGTGCTCTCGCTTGCCGATTGGGGAGGCGACCAACCTTTAACCTCTTTCAAAAGATCGCGGGCAACTATGCCGGAACTCTTCGCCAGTGAAGCGACCAGGGGACGCAGCGCGAGCCGCAGCTTCCCCATGTCCTCGGCGAGGGCGAGCTTCTCTGCCTCAGAGGGGGTCACCGCCAGGGTGACGCTGGTCGACACCTTCGCCTTGCCTTGGCTCGTATCCTCGGTGTCCTGCGCCACGGCGAGAACCTCCACGTCTTGGAGCACTGTGAAAGCGATGTCGCCGGTCTCGTCGGTTCCGTCAACCGTGGCGACGACATCCACGCGGTCCCCGGGCTTCACGAACCCCGCCACGCCCACCACCTCGTTCACCGGTATGGTCACGGCGCGCTTATCCCTGGGGACCGAAGACGCGAGGCCCACCGGCTCATTCTCGCCGAACAGCCTGTCCATGATGATGGGCTCGCCTTCGAGTATCTCGTACTTCGTGAAGAGGCCCACCACTTGCTCCGCCGCGCGCGCCGTCCTCGCGTGGATGGCGCTCTCCGGCATCTCCCTCATGTAAATCATGTCCGGGGTAATCTTGGTGCGCGGCGGTATGGTCGCTTTGGCGGCCACCACCGGCACGTTCTTGACCTCGACAGGTTTGGGCTTTGCCGCGTTGTTAACGTATACGTAGGTCATGACGGCAGCTAAGAGCCCGGGAATCAGGGCGAGCGCGATCGTGAACTTACCGCCCTTCATTTAGCCACCCCCTCCTCCCCGCCCGCGCGAGCACGCCTCGCAGGCGAGGTTGACCATCATACTACCGTATCTCTCTGTCGCTACTCCTCCAGCCTGGCGGCGACCACGCCATAATTCCCGGCGCCCCCAGGTTCGCCATCAGCCACCCATCTTATGAACCTGCCGGTAACCTCGCACTTGTTGCCTGGTCCGCTTACGCCTTCAAGAAAGAACGCGGCGAACCCCACAAGGCGAACCTGGCTGCGCCCGTGAAGCTCCTCCGGGTTGAAGTCGGCCACCGGCACCACGACGACCCTCGGGCAGTCCTTCGCACAGTGATCGAACGTACACGGCGGCGAGTGGTGGCACTGGGATATCCTGTACGTGACCCCCCTCACCGTTGGGCCGGACATGTTGCCAGGCTCGGTCTCGAGCCAAACCTCTCGGCATTCATCCATGCGCAGCCAGCCCTGGTAACCGTACTTGATGTTATGCTCGTAGTTGCTCGCGCCCCTCCCTCCGAGGGCGAGACCGCCGAAGTTTCCGTGATCGCCCGCGCCACCTCCGTATTTAAGGGTGTACGGCTGGCCGTACACGAACTCCTGGTCCGGGACAACGAACGGCGCCGCTCCCCACACCGCGCTCAACGACCCGACCGTGGCCGTGGCGCTTGCGCTGACGTCGCTGCTGGCGATGCCGAAAACCTTTGCGAACCCCAGCGGAACGGTGCGGGACACCGTCACCTTTATGCTGTGGCTGTCCGGGAAGGTGGTGACGACACGGGTTTCTTCAGCCCCATTCTTCACGGCATAGCTCACGGCTTCGGCTTCCGCCTGGCCCGGATTGTCCGGGAGCTCTTGCGCACCCGCGAGCGCGGCCGCGTCAGCAGCGTTGGACAGCGCGACTCTGTTGAAATAGAGAACACCCACGTCCACCACAATGGCAGCGAAGCCGAGCAATACCATCATCGCGAGCGCAACGAACACTATGACGCTCCCGTTCTCACTCGACAGGACCCTGCTCACAGGCGCCACCCCATTCACCGGCCTTTGCCACCTCCTCTTTCGGCCCACTCAAGGCGGGGGTTATTCTACACGCATCACCGTAACGCCCCGCACAGGGTAAGGATTTGTGAGTATGTCGCTCAGGAGCGGCACCACGATGTCAACGAGGTATTTGACCTCGACCCGCAACTCCACACCACGCACCCGCCCGGACTGGGGAGGCGTGATGTCCACCGTGATCCTGCTCGCGTCTAGAGCGCTCGCCGCATCCAGGACGCGCTGCGTTATCTCCGCATCTGTCTTGCCGAGGACTCCGATCCTCGCCCCTTCGCGCGACGCGTGGGACACGATGAGCTGTGCGCTGAGAACCCTCCCAAACTCGATGATGCCGGTGAGCAGGAGGAGGAGAACGGTGAGAACGATGGCCATCTCCACCAGGGCCTGGCCGCGGCTGCTTCTCGGAAGAGAAAAGCTTTCGTTGCGGGACATGCTCCGCCTCCCTCCTCCTTGCCCGCCCGTCCTGCAGGGCGCGCGTTGCGCTCTTCCATCTGCACGCTGCATGCGGCCCGGCGCACGCTCAACTGTGGCATCTCTCGACCCCTCGAATGACAATCCCGACACGGGGTATGGCGGCATACCCAGCGGCAGCGAAGGAAACCCGAGACGCGCCCGGGACCTCCTCTTCTACATGAATGCCAAGGAAAAACGCGTAGCAATGGCTATCACAAGACCGATTCCAATGGCGGCCGAATACGGGATCGCCACGCCCGAGTGGGGCACGGGCACAGCCTCCTCAAGAGGACGCACAACCCTCACGGTGCGGCCGACAAGGCCCGGGATGATATATGAAAGAAAGCCTAAGAAGCCCACAAGGATAGCCGTAAGGGTCACCCCCAGCCGGCGCCGCCTGGCGAGCGCTGCACCGGATATGATGCCACCGGCGATAGCACCGTAGAGGATCGAGCACGCCGCGCCTTTAGGTCCCATGATGGCCCCGATGGCAGCAAGGAGCTTCACGTCGCCCGCGCCAACCCAACCGAGAGCGAACGGCACGAAGAGGATGGCTCCGCCGGCGAGCAAACCCAGCACGGAGTGGCCGAGCCCGCGAAGCCCCCCTGTGACGAGGCCGAGCGCGAGGCCGCCACCAATACCCGCTACTACGACCCGGTTCGGCACCCGCCTCTCCCTACAGTCCCACCATGTTCCCGCCGCAGCAATCAGCAGCGCTGCAAAGATTTGTGCCATATCTACCACCCACACGGTAATCGGGGGATCCGCCTACTCGACAGCGTCGATCACCCGTCTGAACAGGTCTGCCGATCTCGCACCGACCAATGCGACAACTCCAGCCAGAACGACAGCCACCAGAGTGATTATTAGGGCGTACTCCGCTACACCCTGGCCGCTTTCGTCCCTCATCAACCCGGCCAGTCTTTCCGCCACCGGCGACGCCTCCTTCTCAGCACCTTTCCGGAATCAACCAGGGGGGCAGTCGCGTGCCCGAACCATGGCAGCCTCCGGGACCCGTGGGGATGGAGCCCTGCCGGAGGGGTCGGCAGGGACTACTAGAAAACCGTAGTCGGACTTACGGGACCGTGGTGGGTGGGTTATTGAGAGTATCGGTTGCCTTCTGGAATATGTTGGAGAGACCGCCCCTCAGGGCGACCAGCGCGCCGATCAAGACCACCGCGACGAGAGCGATGATAAGCCCGTACTCGACCATGCCTTGTCCGTCTTCCTCATAGAAGAGCCTCTTCAGCAGCGCCGTCATGACTCACACCTCCTTTCGTGCAAGTGTGCCCGACGACCGCGTGAAGAGGTCTTTGAGGTCAACCGCGCTCGGAAACTGGGTCAGATCAGGTCAGGGCAAAACCGCTGGGCTTGTGCAACCTAGCTGACCCGCAGGCCCCTTTCGCGGCCTGCCGAAGAGACTCTTCAGAAAGACGAAGCCTGCCCGTCGGCGTTGCCAAACGAGCAGGCTCTAAAGGTCCCTTCTCTTCGGCAACCCGGCTATCATGGCCAGAACCCCTCCTGGCTTTAGACCCGTGGCTTTGCGTCCCCGCCTTTCGACGGGTTTGCCTTTGTCGGGAGAACATTTTAGGTTTTTCGATTCCAGGGGATCCTCAGTTCCCATTTAGAAAACTATCACACGATGGCAAGGCTTGCCTATCAGCCCGATGGCTCATTTTCGGACGGGACTTTAGTCATGGGCCCTTCGTCCTGGGACCCCCCAGATCCCGAAAGCCCCTGGCTGATCGCCCATATGGCGGCCTGGGTACGCCGGTCCGCTCCGAGCTTGTGGAGAAGGTTGCTGACGTGGTTCTTCACCGTCTTCTCGCTTATCGAAAGCATCCTCGCGATCTCGCGATTGCTCTTGCCCCGAGCAACCAGGGAAAGCACTTCCCGCTCCCTCGCGGTCAGCCGGTGCCTCGGACTCTCCGCCCCCGGGTAGGCCGAGGCGGCCGCGGCCGGTGGCGCGGCCATCGCATGTACAACCGCCTCTTCGAAGCCGGAAGCCACATCTCGCAATCTCGCAACACCCTCTACCAAAACCCTCACCAGGCGCGGCGACGCGTACTGGCGTCCGCGAGCCGCCGCCCGGATCGCGTACACGAGGTCTTCTGGAGACGCCGAGCGATCTAGGCATGCGAGCACCCCCGCCCTGAAAGCGTCCATGACAGCGTCAAGGACCTCGCGCCCCGCGTCACCAGCGTCTAGTACAGCTACCGTCGCGTACCCCTGCCGCACCCCAGCGTGCGCGCCTTGTCCGGCACGTCGTCCTCCCGCGGCCGCGTATGCGGAAAGGCCTGCGTCGAGACCTGTAGCCCAGGCAGCAAGCGCGGCCCGCCACGTTCCAAGACCCGATGACGCCACACTGCCCGCCACAATCACGTCTGGGCGGCAGGCCGAAACCACCTCGGCCGCCTGCTCCAGATCGGCCGCCTCACCGACCACCTTGAGATCAGGCTCGGCCTCTATGGCACGGCGCATGCCCGCCCGGAAAAGAGAGCTTTGGTCCGCGATCAGCACCCTGATGACTCGCGCCCCTCGAGCGGTGCCGGCCGGCACAGCCACGTCCCGTCCCTCACCTTCCCGCGGACCCGCGCTGGTCCGGGTCCGCGATGGGGATCCTCACAGTCACCCTGGTGCCTCTGCCCGGAGCCGTGTCTATGTCGAGGGACCCGCCGAGGAGCTTCGCCCGCTCTTTCATCCCGGCAATCCCCAGTTTCTCCGACCTCCCGATGCCCCGCGAAACCGCGGCAAGATCGAACCCTTTGCCATTGTCCTCGATGCTCGCCCCTACCGCACTTACGCCATACCCAAGGGTGACCACGACTTTGGAAGCCAATGCGTGCTTGCGCGCGTTGTGAAGCGCCTCCTGCACAATGCGAAACAGAACGAGCTCGACCACGGGGTCGATCCTCGTTTCTTTGCCGAGCACGTTCATTTCCACAGGCAAGCCGTGGCGTTGAGTGAAGTCGCTCACGTACCGCCGCAACGCAGGTGCCAGCCCCAGGTCATCCAGCATCATGGGCCGCAGGTCAAAAATGATGCGTCTGATCTCGCGAAGGCATTCAGTGATGGCTTTTCTGAGGTCGCGGATCTCCTCGAGAGCGCGGGGAGGATCCTCGGAGATGAGCCTTTCGACTATCTCCAGCTGCAGGATGGCATTGGCCATCATCTGAGCAGGACCGTCGTGGATGTCTCTTGCGACACGCCGCCGCTCCTCCTCCTGGGCCCTTATGACCCGCTCGACCGTATCCTCCCCCTTGCTGCCAGACGAATACACGAGCGTGTCACCTCCCAAGATGCGAGAAATAACTATGTGTCAGCCCGGTTATCTCACGCCGTTCAAAACCCCAGGCCCTTCCAGAAAGAGCGTGCTCGAGCCATGAACCCCTCCCTCGTGGCGGCCGCAGCCACGCCGGACTCCACCGGGACATACTCTCCGCCGCGCCGAAGCGACTCCTCGGCCTTTTCAAGCACCTTGACTACTTTCGCCCCGTTCACGCCATCTGTAAGCGGGCGCCTGCCCTCTCTGATGCACTCCAGGAAGTGAAGGCACTCGTTCCGAAGGGGCTCGCTCATCTTCAGTTTCGGGATGTACACGTCGCCATAAGTGAATGTGTACTGAAAACCAGAGAAACCGTTCAGTGCGTCCACACCATTGGAGGTATCGCCGGTGTTATCGGTGCCTTCAGCCACCCCGTTCGGGTGCGTGCCGTTCTCGACCCTTTTCATGAAGTCGCGCCGGCGGTTCACACCCTTGTTGTAGACCTTGACCTTTTCCAGCGTTTCCGCATCGTCGAACACTATCATCTTTTTCTCGCCGATTATCGTCGTCTGGCTAGTTTTACACGGGTCAAGCCAGCTCAGGTGGAT
>JBLNCC010000091.1:0-10077 GCA_050260395.1 Betaproteobacteria bacterium | reverse complement strand
CGGCGGGGCAAAGATAGAGCTGCTCGAGCGTGCCCGTCTGCGCTTCGTTGATAAGGTCCCACGAAAGACTCGAGTAACCGAAGATCGCGAGGGTCCACACGAAAAAGCCCACGATCGTTCCCTCGAACGTTCCGTCGAGGGAGCGCGACGCCGACGCGGCAGCGAACGCCTTCATGCCAAAGAACGCAAGGCAGAAAACCATGTAGATGGATATGAGCGCGGACACCGTGTTGAACACGTATCGTCCCATCATGATAAAAGTGCGGCGGGTGATCGCCATCAGGGCGCTTACGAGTTGCACCGGTTCACCTTCTCCCTTCGCACGATCTCAAGGAACACCTTCTCGAGGTCTGGCTCCTCCTGCGAGATCCCTTCAATCGTCGCGCCCGCGTCGCGCAAGAGATCCATTAGCATGTAAATGTCGTTCGGTTCCGGCAGGCGCAGCCGCACCTGGGTCATGTGGAGCGTGCTTTGTACCTCGAGCCCTGGGAAATGCGGCGCAAGGCCAGCCTCGAGCCCTTCGGGCGCCGGGCCGCGCAGGACGAGGCGGTATGCCCTCGTCCTGAAGAGACCCATCAGGTGTTCGATTGAGTCGTCCGCGACTACGCGCCCCGCAGCCATTATGATGACGCGCTGACACACATCCTGGACCACGTCCATGTTGTGGCTGCTCAGCACGACTGTGCGGTTTTCCTCCCTGGCAAGGTCTTTCAGGGTCTCGCGGAGCTCGTATGAGGTCTCGACATCCAGCCCGAGCGTGGGCTCGTCGAGAAACACGAGGGGCGTGCGCTTTGCCAGCGCGCAGACCACCGCGGCCTTCTGCTTCATCCCCTGCGACAGCTTGCGGACCTCTACGTGGCGCTTGTCGGCGAGGCCGAACCGCTCGACGAGACGCTCGAAGTAACGGCGGTGCTGCCGTCGTGGCAGCCCATGGATGCCGGTGAAAAACTCGATGTTCTCCCATACGGTCATCCTCCAGTAGAGGTTGCGGCTTCCCTCAAGGACCGCGCTCACCTGGCTAAGGATGCCGGGGTAGTGCGAGGCGACGTAGCGGCCGAAGATGGTGACACGACCCGACGTAGGGCGGACGAGGCCCAGGATGCATTTGATGGTAGTGGTCTTGCCGGCGCCGTTCGGTCCGAGGAGGCCGACCACTTCTCCGGGCGCCACCCGGAAGCTGATGCCATCCACCGCCCGGACGTCGCGCGCGCCCCGGTCGCGGAACACCTTCTTGAGTTGATCGACTTCGAGGGCAGGTCCGTCGTGATGCTCCATGACACCGCCTCCCTTCGCACGCTGATTGGCCTATTTGTCATTCTTGCGTAGTTTCCTCCTTACATCAGAGGACTTCCTGGTAAGACGCCCGCCAGGAGCTCTGCACAGGAATCGCGTTGTCCGTATCGAATTTTCCTCTTTTAAGGAGGCCTAAAGGAGGCTGCTGATCATGATCGCAGAGGAACAGAGCGCGAAGGTTCAGACGCTGTGCCGGCTTGCTCTGGAGCGGGGCGCGAAGGCCGCGCGCCCCATAAGCCCTTCACTGGTTGCTACGGGCGAGTGGGTGCGGCTGAAGTGCCAGTACGGATGCGACGGGTACAACCAGTGCCTCACGTGCCCGCCCTATTCGCCGATGGCTTCGGCCACGCGAAAGATGCTGGACGAATACGATACGATGATCCTCGTACACCTGCCTGGGGACTGGAGGCGACTGCGGGAGATCATGGCTTCACTGGAACGCGAGGCGTTCCTTATGGGGTTCCACAAGGCTTTCGCTATGGGATCGGGGCCATGCCACCTGTGTGACCCATGTCCCCAGCGCTACCCGTGTGTGCACCCTGAGGACGCCCGGCCGTCCATGGAAGCGTGCGGCATAGATGTGTATACCACCGCCCGAAATGCAGGCTTCGCCATCGAGGTCGCAACATCCAGGAGTTCTGCGACGAGGTACTTTGGCCTTCTTCTTGTGTACTAAGCGCGGACCCATGACATCCCAGCACAGCACGACGAGATCCATACGTGCCAGTAATTCCCTGCCGAGCTACGACCGGTGCTTGCAGGATCTGGAGGCTCTCTCGGCTAATTGAAATGTCACTGCCACTTTCCAGCTCTGGACGCTTGCGGTCTGGGTGCCTGCGAGGTCCGGGAGCCCGCGCTAGCCACACGCGTCTCCGAGTCTCCGGGCGACCGCTTCCGCCGTCCGATACCGGGGCGGCGGGGGGGCGGGCGCGCACCCGTCAACAGCCAACCGAGGACCGGCGCCACGGCGGTGGGTTGGGGGACCAGAAGGAGGAAGACCATGAACGAAGGAACACGCTTCTCGCTCGTATGTGCCACGAGCAATTACACCAACGCACGCACCAACGAACGCATCAGTGGGCGCACCCGTACCGGCGTACCCGCGGGTATGAAGCGCCGCACATCCGCAGGCGCCCGCGCGTCCGTGTGCCTGTTTGCGGCAGCGCTCAGATTCGCGCGCGTGGCCGCACTCATCGCTCTGTTGGTCATCGCTCTTGCGGGGTGTTCGCCCGGCAGCTTCGGAACATCTCCCCTGCCGCCTTCATCGCCTTCCGACCCTGGGGGAGGTGGAGGCACCCAACCGCCTTCCGAGGAGCCGCCGCGGGTGTACGGGCGGGTGCTCGGGCATGTGGTCATGGAAAACGCGTACGCGACGAGCCCCACGGCGTCAACGGCCGCCGCGCCAGGCGTGGTGGTGCAGGGAGCGGTCCGGACTCAGCCCCTCGCCACTCCGGGTGGCCCGGCCTACTCGTCTTCGGATTTCCTGGCTAGTTTCCGTCCCGGCACCACGTCCGACCAGATCCGCGCCGCCGCCGAGCGGCACGGCTACACCGTAAAGCGTGTCATCGAGGGCGCAGGCATATACGTCATCGCCGTACCGCACGGCACTGATCCCGCTCAGGCGGCTGAGAGGTTCAGGGAGGACCCCATCGTCGAGCACGCGCAGCCCAACTACACGGCCCGCGTGGGCGAGACCGCGGCGACTCCCGCGACTCAGGCCTCGCCGAGGGCCGAGATGGCCAGGGCTTCGTCGACATCGGGGAGTCTTGTGGTCGCGACCACGCGCGGCACGGCCACGCCCACCACCGTCACGACCGCGCGTCTTGTCCCGAACGACCCGTACTACCCACGGCAGTGGGGACCGGAGGCGATGAGCCTTCCCTACGCGTGGGAGTTTACCACCGGTAGCTCGTCCGTGACGGTGGCGGTGATAGATACGGGTGTCCAGACCGACCACCCCGATCTCGCCGGCCATATCGCCACGGGCTACGATTTCTACAACCGCACCACCTATGTGCGGGACATGAACGGCCACGGAACGCACGTCGCCGGGATCATAGGGGCCGTGACAAACAACGCCGTCGGCATGGCGGGCATCAACTGGAACGTTCGGATCATGCCCCTTAAGGTCACGGACGACTCCGGTTCCGGCTACCTCGACCTCTCGATGATCATCGAGGCGCTGCGTTATGCGGCCGATCACGGCGCCGACGTTGTGAACATGAGCTTCCAGATAGGCGACGCCACGACGGGCGAGGATCCCTTCATGGACCAGGCCATCGAATACGCCTACAATAAGGGTGCGACCATGGTCGCGGCCGCAGGCAACGATGGCGAGCCGTGGGTTGCTTACCCCGCGCGCGACCCGAGGGTCATCGCCGTGGGGGCAGTGGGCCCGGACCTCGTCCGCGCCATGTGGAGCAACTACGGCAGCGAGGTGGACGTGGTCGCCCCGGGCGTCGACATTCTGAGCACTTGGCCCACCAACTCTTTCGCCAACGCCTCGGGGACCTCGATGGCCACGCCACATGTCGCGGGCCTCGCTGCCCTCATGATCGCCTCGGGAGTCAGGGGACCGGCCGCGGTGGCCGATGCGCTTCACGAGACGGCCATGGACCTCGGGTCTCCCGGGCAGGACAGCGAGTACGGCTGGGGCATGGTAAATGCCCACGCCGCTGTGACCGGCTCTTTCATAACAGCGATGAAAGTCTTCGCGGGCGAGGACGATGGGACCACGCTCACATACCACAGCGCCATGGCAAGCCCCGCCCCTGGCGGGCTATATGAGGTGCGAGACGTTGAGGCCGGCTCCTGGTACATTTACGGTTGGATCGACGTCAACCGCAACGGCATGATCGACGATGGTGACTACTACGGGCGCACCCCGGGAAGGATCACATCGAACGGGGACACGGTCACCGGGGTGGACCTGAGCGTGCGGATCAACGCCGACTCAGTGCCATCAGCAAAGCTAGCAGGAGCAAGCTCACCAGACTCGCGAGGAGGGCGGCCTGCAGGGTCGGCCGCCGGGGCGGACGGCGGCGCGCGTCCCGTGCGCCTCACATTGAGAGGCTCTGCTGGGACAAGCTCTACCCAGGGAAAGGGAAGGTGATTCCCGTGTCGCGAACGCTGAGATCGCGAGGCATTCAGTCAATCACGGGCGTGGTGATGGTCGTGCTCATGTCGGCGCTCTTTTCCGGTTGCTCCGCAAGGGCATTCGAGAACCTCAAGACCCAAGTGGGAGTGAGCGATGTCCGGGTGGACGGCCGCACCTTCAAGGTTTTCACCCTTGCGGCCCTCAATACGGGCGGGGACCCGATAAAGCTCAGCTTCTCCAGCGGCATGCAGTTCGACTTCGTGGTGACGGCGAAGGACGGCACCGAGGTGTGGCGCTGGTCCGCGGGCAAGGCGGCCATCATGATGCTGACCGAACGCGAGATCGCTCCGGGTGAGCTTGCCGTGCACTCCGTTGTCTGGGACGGCACCGACTCGAGCGGCAACCCCGTCCCGCCCGGCGAGTACGAGGTGCATGCGGAGATCCTCACGAAGCCGAACCTGGCCACGGGCAAGGTCGCGTTCGTGCTCGGGGGAAGGTAGCAAGTAAACCTGAAGGGACCCCAGGTTCCATCCATGTCCATGCAAAGAAGCGGAGGCCTGGCAATGCCAGGCCTCCGCGGACCGAACCCTTTCGGGGGTGTGCTCCTACTTGACCACGATGTTGACGATCTTCCCGGGGGCGTAGATCTCTTTTAGGATCTGCTTCCCGGTGATGTGGCGCGCCACGGTGCCGGCCTCCCGGGCGGCCGCGAGGACCTCCTCCTCCGGCGCGTCCCTGCGCACCTGGATGGTGCCGCGCAGCTTGCCGTTGACCTGCACCGGCAAGGTCACCAAGTCCTCTTCGACCTTCGCAGGGTCGTACTCGGGCCAGTTCGCCGTGAACACGCTCTCGTTGTGGCCGAGGCGCTGCCACAGCTCCTCCGCGATGTGCGGCGCGAACGGGGCAAGGAGCCTCACGAGCGTCTCAAGGCTGTCCTTATCGACCGCGCCGTTCTCGTCCGCCCAGTCGTTCAGGAAGTTCACATAAGACATCAACGCGCTGACCGCCGTGTTGAGCTTGAAGGCCTCGAGGCGCTGGGTGACTTCCATGGCAGCGCGGTGTCGCTCGCGTTCGAGAGCCGCGGGCGTTTGGTCGGCAGCCCTTGCTCCCACAGCACCTGTCGCTCTCGGGGCAGCTCCCGTCACGGGCACGGCCGGTGCCCCGGTCCGCGTCGCCGCCCCCATGCTCTGGCAGCCGTGGGAGTTCACGAGGTGCCACACCCTGTTGAGGAAGCGGTACATTCCCTCTATGCCGCTATCGTTCCATTCCGAGTCCAGCTCGGGCGGGCCGATGAAAAGCTCATAGAGCCTGAGCGAGTCCGCACCGTAACGCTCAACCATCTCATCGGGGCTCACGACGTTCCCCTTGGACTTGCTCATCTTGGCCCCGTCCTTGTAGATCATGCCTTGGTTGAAGAGCCTCGCGAAAGGCTCATCGAACCCAATGGCCCCGATGTCGTACAGGAACTTGACGTAGAACCTGGAGTAGAGCAGGTGCAGCACGGCGTGCTCTATGCCGCCCACGTACAGGTCAACCGGAAGCCAGGCGTCGGCTTTCGCGGGATCGCACAGTTGCTTGTCGTTCTTCGGGTCCACGTAGCGGAGGAAGTACCAACATGACCCCGCCCACTGCGGCATGGTGTTGGTCTCCCGCTTCGCGGGCCCGCCGCACTTCGGACAGGTGGTGTTCACCCATTCGGATATCGCCGCAAGGGGCGACTCGCCGGTCCCCGTTGGCTCGTAGCGCTCGACGCGCGGCAGCAGCACGGGAAGCTGGTCCTCGGGCACGCCGACCTCGCCGCACTTCTCGCAGTGCATGATGGGAATGGGCTCGCCCCAGTAACGCTGGCGCGAGAAGACCCAGTCGCGCATCTTGTAGTTGACGGTGAAACGCGCCTTGCCGGCCTTCGCCAGCTTTTCCGTGACGGCCTTCTTGCCCTCCTCGGACGTCATTCCGTCGAACTCGCCCGAGTTGACCATCACGCCGTATTCCGTCTCGGCATGATCGAGGGGCATCGCTGCCGCCCCCGCCATGTCCCGCCGCGCGGCCTCCGCCGGGGCGATCACCCTTATGATGGGGAGGCCGAAAGCAGTGGCGAAGTCGAAGTCGCGCTCGTCGTGGCCGGGCACGCCCATGACCGCGCCGGTGCCGTAGTCCATGAGCACGTAGTCGGCGATCCAGATGGGGATTCGCCGCCCGTTGATGGGGTTGATGGCGTACCCGCCCGTGAACACGCCGGTCTTCTCTTTCGTCGCGGTCATCCGGTCCACTGACGACTTAGCGAGGGTGCGCTCGATGTAGTCGTCGACCGCCGGGCGCATCTTGGGCGTGGTGACTTTGGCGACGAGGGGATGCTCCGGCGCGAGGACCATATACGTCGCGCCGAAAAGCGTATCGGCCCTGGTCGTGAAAACCGTGATGGTGTCGTCCGTTCCCTCGACGTCGAAAGTGATCTCCGAGCCGTAGCTGCGGCCGATCCAGTCGGCCTGCATCTTCTTGACCTTTTCAGGCCAGTCGAGCTTGTCGAGGTCCTCGAGGAGCCGGTCGGCGTACGCCGTGATCCTCAGCATCCACTGGACCAGGTTCTTCTTTGTGACCTTGGTGCCGCAGCGCTCGCACTCGCCAGCCACGACCTCCTCGTTGGCTATGCCCGTCTTGCAGCTCGGACACCAGTTGATGGGCATCTCCTTGCGGTAGGCGAGGCCCTTCTCGAACATCTTCAGGAAGATCCACTGCGTCCACTTGTAGTACTCGGGCGAACTCGTGTTGATCTCGCGGCCCCAGTCGTACATGGCGCCGATGTCGTGGAGCTGGCGCTTGAAGGTGGCGATGTTGCGCGCCGTGGACACCTCGGGGTGGATCCCTTTCTTGATCGCGTCGTTCTCCGCGGGAAGCCCGAACGCGTCCCAGCCCATCGGATGGAGCACCGCGTAACCCTGCATCTTCTTGTAGCGGCTCCACGCGTCGCTCAGGACGTAGCCGCGCCAATGGCCGACATGAAGGCCCGAGCCTGACGGGTATGGGAACATGTCCAGGCAGTAATATTTGGGCTTGTCTGGGCTTTCGTCGGTGCGGTGGGCGCCAGTCTTTTCCCACATGTCGCGCCATTTCTTCTCTACAGCCTGATGGTCGTATCGTTCGAGGCGCTCAGGTGCTCGCTCAGTAGCCATCTTAAACACTCAAACCTCCTCGTGCGGTGTGCGGGGCGCGAGCCGCGCGGCGGGCACGGCTACGAACACGGCCACGGGTGCAGGTGCGGAAGCAGCCGCCGGTGCGGGCGAAAACGCACGCTTCGGCGCGGACACGGGCACGAGCACGGGCACGGGTGCAAGCCCCGGCAGCAGTCCCTCTGTAGGATCCAAGGAACCCATCCAAAAAAACACCCCGTCTCCATGAAGAGACGGGGGTAATCAGCTCATCACCCTCGCGGTACCACTCTACTTGGCCGGATGCCGCCCGCCCTCCGGAACAGGACGCGTCGAACTCGAACGGCTTCGCCCGAAGCGGCGTCTTGTGTAGCGGCTCAGGCCCCCTCAACTGGGCGCACGCAAATGGACAGCGTGTGCCTCCCCGATAACGGCAGGATCCGTCTTCGCTTACTAGTCCCTGCGTTGACGCGGCGCGGACGTGAGATGCCGCGAGTCTAGCAGGCTGTTCAGCGTGAGACTCCCGGGTGAGTTCGGCTGCGCCGAGGTTGGCGCCTCGCACCGTCCGGCGGCTCTCTTCGAACGCTCCGCGAGCCTACTGCTCCCGTTCATCGCCTTTCATGTTATTCGCCTTGGCGTTGTCGTGGTTTTAGCGTTGTCACGGTTGCCCTTTCACGGGCATCCTGCACCTGAAAGCGTGCTGTCGTCTCGTATTATACCATCCCGCGCCTACAGGCGCAATAAAAGCTTTACCGCGGCCTCGCTCACGGTTGACGGGGCACGAGAGAGCCCGGCCTGGGCCGGGGGCAATAAGCGCTTTTCCTGCTGAAGGTGTGGCTGAGAGGCTGGGCGCAGGCAAGGGTAAGGCAGACGGGCGCGTGCCCGACGGCCTTGAGGCCATGAATCGCTCCTTCCCTGCCTCGCTGTCTCCCTGCCTATCCGCCGCGTTCCGCCTTGCCGCATCCCGCAAGGCAGGACTACCGGATTGCTTGTTGAATTAAGTCGAGGCGAACAACAAGGCGGCTGAGCTTCCCTCCAACCCCCGGTTCAAGCGACCCGGGCGACTGACCAGCGAGTGACTTCCGGGTGCTCGGCCGGCCGGGGCGGGACGTGCCGGGCGCAGCGAAGGAAAGCTCAGCGGTCGCCCGCGAGGCGTACCGTTGTTCCGACGCTCTTAGCCTATTCACTTATGTGAAAGGGGTGCAGCCACGAGGCGATGGCGAGAAGGGTTGAAGTCACAAGAGCAGGCATTCCCCAATCACGCAGGGCGTGTGAGATCCCGCCCTTCATAGTCATGGACGTGCTCGAGAGGGCAAAGGAGCTCGAGCGGTCAGGGAGGAGCATCGTCCATCTCGAGGTAGGCGAGCCGGACTTCCGGACGCCCGAGCCCATACGGGAGGCGTGCCGCAGGGCGCTTGCCGCGGGCGAGACGGGGTATACGCCGAGTCTCGGCATTCCCGAGCTACGCGAGGCGATAGCCGGGTACTACTCCGAGAGGTACGGCATCGACGTGCCCGCCCGGCGGGTGATCGTGACGCCCGGAAGCTCTCCCGCACTTCTCCTGGTTTTCGAGGCTCTCCTGAACCCTGGGGACGAGGTCATCATCTCCGATCCCTGCTATTCTTGTTACCCGAACTACATCCGGGCGGCCGAAGGGGTCCCCGTGCGTGTGAAGGTGCCGGCGGAGAACGGGTTCCGGTTCGTCCCGGATGAGGTGCGGTCTCGCATCACTCCGAGAACGAAAGCCATCCTGATCAACTCGCCGGCGAACCCCACGGGCAATCTCCTGAGCGCGGAGGACCTTCGGGCCCTCGCCGACATCGGCGTTCCCATCGTGTCCGACGAAATATATCACGGTCTGGTGTACGAGGGGCGCGCCCACTCGATCCTCGAGTTCACCGACAACGCCTTCGTAATAAACGGCTTTTCGAAGACTTGGGCTATGACGGGGTGGCGGCTGGGTTACGCCATCCTTCCCGAGGAGTTTGTGCGACCCGTTCAGAAGCTTCAGCAGAACCTGTTGATCTGCGCCGGGTCCTTCACGCAGCGCGCCGCGGTGGCGGCGTTTTCGGACGAGTGCAAGCCTTACGTGGACGAGATGGTTCGCACATACGACGAGCGCCGGCGGTATATCGTCCCGAGGCTCAGAGAGATCGGCCTCCCGGTGGCGGGGGAGCCGACGGGCGCCTTCTACGTGCTCGCGGACGCCAGGAAATACTCCAGCGACTCCTACAACCTGGCGTTCAGGATCCTTGAGGAATGCGGCGTGGCCACGGCGCCCGGCATAGACTTCGGACCGAACGCCGAGGGCTACCTGCGCTTCTCTTACGCGAACTCCCTAGAGAACATTGAAGAGGGGCTCCGGAGGCTCGAGCGCTTCTTCGCGGAGGGCGGGGGACGCTGCTAGGCTGCCGCGAGCCGGCGTTGATTCTAGAGGGCGGGCACTGTGCGTCGCCGCGAGGGCACGCGGGCGGAGGCCGCACATCTAGTTGCCGGGTTGCTGATGTCGCGTCGGGGACGGCGCCCCAAGCGGGGCGCGCT
>JBLNCC010000090.1:0-13955 GCA_050260395.1 Betaproteobacteria bacterium | reverse complement strand
GGGGACGCCCCCCCAACCGGGGCGTGCATCGAAAAAAGCCGGCGCGCCTTACAAGTGGCCGTTTTTTCCCACCCCTCGTGCAATCACCGGCGACCCAAGACCTCGGAAAACGAGAGAAAGCTGATGACCTCATACTTAAGCCCGCTACCCTTGCCGCACGCCGCGCACCATACTGGTTGCTCACGCACTATCCGCGGCCCTCGCGCACGACGATGGAGCCTCGTAGGGAAGCTCGAGCCTTGCCGGGATGCGGTCACGAGCCGCCACGTCTTGATAGGTCTCCCTCACGACCACCAGGTCCGCCATCCCGCCTTTCACGAAAACCACCGCAGGCCTGGGGTACCTATTGTAATTGCTCGACATCGAGTAATTGTACGCACCGGTGGTCAGCACGGCCAGGATGTCGCCCGGCTGGAGACGAGGAAGAGAGATATCCCATATAAGCATGTCTCCGGACTCGCAGTGCCGGCCGGCAATCGATACCTTTTCCTCGGGAGGCGCGAGCACCCGCGTCGCCACAACCGCCTCGTACGACGCCTGATAAAGCGCCACCCTGGGGTTATCGGCGAGGCCGCCGTCCACGGCTACGTACTTCCGCCCCCCGGGGACCTGCTTGATGGCGCCCACTGTGTACAGCGTCGTGCCGGCCTCCCCCACGATGTAACGTCCCGGCTCCACCATGAGCCGCGGCATCTCGATGCCGTACGCGAGACATTTCTCCCGGATTACCTTGGAGATCACAGAGGCGTACTTCCCGAGGGGAGCCCTCTCCTCCCCTGACCTGTATCTCACCCCGAGCCCGCCCCCGAGATTTACTTCACGCACCATGTGCCCCGTGTCTTTCCTGAGCTCCGACGCGAAGTCCATAACCGCCGCGGCCGCCATTCCGAAAGGCTCCACAGCAAGTATCTGAGAGCCAATGTGGCAGTGCAGGCCCTCGAGCACGAGGAGCTCGCTGGCGATCACCCTTCTTGCCGCGGCCATAGCCTCGCCGTTTACGATCGCGAGCCCGAATTTGGAATCAAGCTGACCTGTGCGGATATACCCGTGAGTGTGCGCGTCTACGCCGGGAGTCAGGCGGAGCTGCACATGGACCCTCTTGCGGAACCTGCGGGCCACTCCTTCGAGAAGGTCCAGCTCATGCATGTTGTCCACAACAGACCTCGACACTCCGGCGCGAACGCCCATCTCGACCTCGTCAAGGGACTTGTTGTTCCCGTGAAACAGGATACGTTCCGGAGGGAACCCCGCCTGGAGCGCGGTGTATAACTCTCCGCCGGATGCCACGTCCAAGCCCAAGCCCTCCTGGTGGACGAGCCTGCACATGGCAAGCGTTGAAAAGGCCTTGCTCGCGTAGGCGACAAACACATCGGGATACGCGCGGGAGAGCGTTCCCGCGATCTCGCGGCACTTCGCGCGGATGTCGTCCTCGTCCATGACGTATATCGGTGTGCCGAACTCCCGCGCCAAGCGGTCGCAGGTCAAGCCGCCGATCTCAAGCCTTCCGTCGTCGGTTATCCTCATCGTTCCACGAAGGTCCACTCGTTCTTCGCTCCAATCCTAGCCCAAGCCGGCCCGGCATGCCACAGTTTCCTCCATAATAGCACGCAGGCTGGGACGGGTCAAGGAAACCCGGTGACGCCGCGGCGCGGGCGCGCCCTATGCCTCGGAAGCTCCTGCCATGATGCAAGTTTATTCCGCGCGGGAGTCTGAGGTGCTCGCGGCCGCGTGCCCGCCCGGGCGGGCCGCGGTCAGAAAGAGTCCCAACGACCGCACCGGGAACCCCATCTCGCGATGACCTCGTGCCCCATCTTTATGTTCACCACCTCGCACAGGTTCGGGCAACCCTTGCACTCAAAAGTAGATGCGGCGTAGTCCATATCGAGCGCGTGGAACCCGCGGAAGTTTGAAGGGCCGCCACGGCGTTCCACCTCCTCGGCAGCCAGAAGGGCCGCGCCGATGGCGCCCATGACGTTGTAATGCTCAGGGACGGTCACTGGGGTCCCGAGGGCCTTTTCGAAAGCCGCCTTCATCCCCACATTTGCCGCGACCCCGCCCTGGAAGACGATCGGCGGCTGGATGTCCTTGCCCTTGCCCACATTGTTGAGGTAGTTCCTGACGAGCGCCTCGCACAGGCCCGCAACGATGTCTTCGATGCGGTGGCCCATCTGTTGCTTGTGAATCATGTCCGACTCTGCGAACACGGCACACCTTCCCGCGATCCTCACAGGCGTCTTGGACATGAGCGCGAGCTCGCCGAACCTCTCGATGGGCACTCCAAGCCTCGCAGCTTGCTGGTCAAGGAAGGAACCCGTTCCCGCAGCACACACCGTGTTCATGGCGAAGTCGATGACCGCGCCCTCCCTGAGGATGATTATCTTGGAGTCTTGCCCGCCGATCTCGATGACCGTCCGCACCTCGGGAACCACGTGCGCGGAGGCGACCGCGTGAGCCGTGATCTCGTTTTTCACGCAGTCGGCACCGACGATCACACCGGCAAGCCTCCTTCCACTGCCGGTGGTGCCCACCCCCGCGACCTCCGTTTCAGAGGCGGTGGGAGCAAGCATTCTCATGCCCTCCTGAATGGCGGCGATGGGCTCACCCTTGGTCCGGAGATACACTTTCTCCAGGACCTCCCCCTGTTCGTCCATTAGCACAAGGTTCGTGCTGACTGATCCGACATCCACACCGAGATACGCTCTACGAGCCATACATGCCCTCACCCCATCGTTCCGTCCCTCGCCCGCCGCCGGCGCCGAGAGCGTTCCACGAGGTCCACGAACGCCTCGAGCCGTGTGAGCACCCCGGTATCCGAGGAGTGTTCGTCGAACACGAGAGTCATCACAGGGATGCCCAGGTCCCGCGAGACCGCTGGAAGCACGTCTTGCGCCACGATCTCCGGCATGCACGTGAACGGGGCAAGCTGGATTACCCCATCGAACGCTCTCCTCGCGTACTCCACTGTGTGGCCCACCGTCTCGACGCCGTGTCCCCCGACAAAATGACACAGGTACGGCTTTGCGAGGTCGTATGGTCTCCTGCTCCTGCGCAAATGGACAAGGTCCTTGAAAAGGTGTTCCTTGACCCAGTCGCCTATGTATATGGATCTCTCCACGAGCACCCCCATCTCTCCGAGACGGCGCTCGATCTCGAAATTGACAAACGGCTCGAGGACCACGTATACCTCTCCGACGATGCCTATCCTCGGGGGGCTCTCCAGGTCGCGCCTCGAGCCGCCCGCCGCTGGATCCCGCACGCTGAGAAGCATCTCCCGGCCGTCCTCGAGCGCCCGTCTCACCTGCGAGATGCTGGAAGCTTCATCAACCAGCTTCAGGGCAGACCCGAGCGCGGAGGTCGCCGCGCCGCGCCGGCTCTCGAACGGCCGCACTCGCTGTGCCACCTTCTCCAGCTCGTCCACGGCCATCATCTTGGCCCAGGCGAGCCTCACCGCGCCAACGTACCTCCGCATGGGGTTCCGCCCCACAAGTCGCCCCACCTGCTCCAACACGTGCCGGAGCCTTCCCTGAGGGGGTTCGATGATGACCATGTCGAACTCATACCCTAGGGCTTTCAGGATCTCCCGCTGCACCTCGCCGTATAGGCCGAACCGGCACGGTCCCACGCCTCCGGCCATGGCGATCGTGTCAGCCCCGAGCTCTAGAGCCTCCACGTAATTGCCGATGTTTACCTTGAGAGGCAGGCACGCGAATTCAGGCGAGTAGCGCGAGCCGATGGAGAGCGTGCGCTTGCTCGGCATGGGGGGCACGACCACCTCAGCCCCAAGGTCCTCGAGAAGCGCCTTAACGGTTATGTAGAGGTTGCCCATGTGAGCAAAGGTGATTTTCATGATATCACTGCTTTCTCCTGCGCATCACGACATCTACGAACGCCTCGAGCCTCGTGAGGACGCCCGCCTCGCCCGTATGCTCGTCCACGGTTATGGTCGCGAAGGGCACATCTCTGTGACGCGCGGCTTCGCGCTCCAGGATGTCGCCGATGAGCGACTCCGGCCCGCAGGCGAATGCCCTCATGTGCAGGCAACCATGGACCGTGCCCGACCTCAGGAAGTGGAACCCCGCACCGAGGAGCCTCCTCCCGATGGTCCAAAAGACCCTCTTCGGGAACCGCGCGGCTTCGCGCTCGGTCACGGCCGGAGGGAGCATGTCCGCCGTTACGACCGTCGCTCCCATCTCCCGCAGCCTCCGTATGACGTTCATGCTCACGAACGAATCATAGATGATGTATGGATGTCCAACGAGCCCGATGACGACGCTCGTGGTCCCGCGACCCCCGCGTGCGACGCCGGACGGCGACGACGCCGCAGCCACGGCTTTTTGGGCGAGCTCATCACAAGGAGGCGCAATGCCCATGAAAGCCATGGCTTCGTCAGGAGTCATCCCGTTTTCCAAGCACCGTGCGTACCGTGTGAGGGCAGCCCGAGCTGTGTTGTGCGCGGCGAGGATCCTGAGCGCGCTGCGCGTGAACATCCTTCCCGTGGCAAGAACGGCGCGGACATACTCTCTCGTGGTTCTGCTCAGGTTGATGCATGAGTCGACGATCCTCGGTACGTCACGGCAGTTGCACCGGATCATGTCAGGCAGGCCCATGAACTTCGGACAGATGAAAGCCCGTCTCTCAACGGACACAAGCCTCGGCACGAACACGTAGTCGCACTTCCCGGTGAGGGCGATCACGTGTCCGTGGAAGACCTTGATGGGAAGGCACGCCTCGTCCACCGTGACCTTTATGCCGGCGTCCAGAACCGCCCTTGTCGTCTCACCGGAGGTCACGACGGTCCCGCCCAGGGACTCGAAGAACGCCTTCCACATGGGGTAGTAGTGGTAATAAAGAAGGGCACGAGGAATCCCCACGACCTCTCCCACGGCGATATGCCACCTCCTTTGCTTGGAACGCTTCGTCGATAGGTTCCCGAGTTCTCCTCCCCGGCCCACGGCGCCTGGCTGGGCGTCGTTACACCTGCTGTTGATCGAGAATCTCACGGATCGCCCTCGTCGTGATGAGCGCGCCCTTCTCGACGGCATCCTGGCTGTCCATCTTGCCGAGATCCCCCACCCCGACGATCTTCGGGATCTCGAGGCGAGAGAGGATCCCGACCGTGTCGCCTTCCAGCCGCTTGTGGCCGGGTGGCTCAGGAGCTCCCGACTTCCCGACGGGCCCGCCCGTCACCTCGCCTTCCTTCGTGACGGACTCGTCCACCGTCACGGGGCGATCGCTCTTGGTGTTCGATGCGACCGCGACCGCGCCGACGATCTCAATGTCCGGATCGGCCGCAAAGTCCTCGAGCGCGCGTTCGCCAAGGCCTTTCCCCTTCTTTCCGTGGTCATCAAACATGACTATCACGGGCTCCACAGGAGCCTGTTTCGCCATGGCGGCGAGCTCGGCTCCGCTTGTGAGGGTCGGAGTCCCTGCGGACCTCTCGATATAGTGCAGACCGAGGTTCTGGGCCGCCTGTCTCACAGCGACCTTCGCCCTCCCGTCGCCGTCCGTCACCACAATGACCCTCTTTTTCGCCAAATCACCCTCACATCCTCACGACTTCGGATTGGCGATGAGCGCGACCAACGTCCCGAAGAATACGGCGACAGCTATGCCCATCCCCGTGTACTCGAACACGCCGGTGAAAAGCCCAAGGATCCCCATGCGCTTCGCCTCTGCCAGCGCGCCCCGGGCAATTGACGCCCCGAAACCCGAGACGGGAGTCAGGGCGCCGGCCCCGGCGAACTTGAGTAGCGGCTGGTACAGGTCGAGCCCACCCGCGATCGCTCCTGCCACCGTGAGTATGACCAGCATGTGACCGGGAGTGAGGTTCGTAAAGTCCAGGATGAGCTGGCCTATGGCGCATATGGCGCCGCCCACGAGAAACGCGTACAGGTAAGTCACAGATTCGCCTCCATTCGCACGTCTCACGTCTCACGTCTCACGCCTGATACAGAGATCCCGCCCTCGCACGCCGCCCCGCCCGTCCGCTTCACGCCCGTTCACGCCTCGATCACCACGGCATGCGCGACGCAAGGTATGGACTCGCCCTGTTGGCAGCTGAGAGGGCTCATGAGCGCCCCCGTAGCGACGAGGAGCACGTTCTTGTACGTACCCTTCTCCATCTCCTTCAGAACGTGCCCAAACGTCACCACTGCAGAGCACGCGCACCCGCTGCCCCCGGCCCCCACATGCTGGGATTTGGTGTCGAACAGCATCAGGCCGCAGTCCCTGTAATTGCCGCCCAGCTCAACTCCGTTGTCCTTCACCAGCTCCTTCAGCATTTCACTGCCGAAGGACGCGAGATCGCCGGTGAGTATGAGATCGTAATCCTTGGGGCCCCAGCCGGTATCGGCAAAGTGGGTGAGGAGCGTGTCGGCGGCGGCGGGCGCCATCGCGCCGCCCATATCGTGCACGTCTTTCAGGCCGAGGTCCACCACCTTTCCGATGGTGGCCCACGTCACCTTCGGGCCCGTTCCCGACGAAGCGAGCACCGCCGCTCCCGCACCGGTGACCGTGTACTGCGACGTGGTCTTGCGCTGAATGTTCAACTCTATCGGGTACCGGTACTGCCGCTCGGCGGTCTGATAATGGCTCGAGCAGGCGACCAGGACGTAGTCGGCGAATCCGCCGTCGATCACCATCCCCGCGAGAGCGAGGCTCATCGCGCACGTGGAGCAGGCGCCGTAAAGGCCGAAGTACGGGATGGAAAGCTGCCTCGCCGAATAGCCAGCCGAGATTATCTGGTTGAGAAGGTCGCCCGCCATATAGTAGTCTACCATGTTCTTCTCGATCTTCGCGCGCTCGATCGCGATCTTCGCGGCTTGCTCCAGGATCTTCGTCTCGCTTTTCTCAGGCGTTCTCTCGCCGTACGCGTGGTCCGGCAGGACGACGTCGAAGTCGGAAGCCAGCGGCCCCTTGCCCTCTACCGGCCCCACGACCGTCCCTGTCCCCACGATGATCGGCGGGTTAGCGAATTTGACAGTGCTTCTGCCGAGCTTCTTGGCGGGCACGGTCCTCTGGCCTCCTTCATTACGGAGAGGTTATGAACTTGATGAACGCAACGACGATCCCTGCAAGAGTCGCGTAAACGATGACGGGGCCGGCGATGATGAACATCTTCGCACCCATGCCGAGAACCCATCCCTCGCGTTTGAAATCCATGGCAGCGGCGACTATGGTGTTGGCGAACCCGGTTATGGGCACAGCCGCCCCCGCGCCCGCGAATTCGCCGAGCTCATCGTAGATCCCAAGGCCCGTCGCTACCACGCCCACGAAGATCATGACAGCAAGGGTTGGGGCAGACGCGGCGTCGAGACCGAGGCCACGGGATTTGAAGAACTCAAGCACGACCTGTCCGAGGACAGCTATGGCGCCGCCGACCACGAAGGCCACGAGCACGTTGCGCAGGTAGCGCGGCCTCGGCTTCCTTTTCTGGACAAGCTCCTTGTACGCAAGCTGCCGCCTCTTCTCTTCTTGTGAGGCTTGGGTCATATGCGGCAGGTTCGACACCTGCCTCTTCGCTTTCTGCGATGCCACCGCAAATCTCTCCCCACCGGGCTTGGCGTTACGTCCCGTCCACCGCAAACGCGATGTGAACGTCGGCTTTGTACTTCGTGACCTTGCCGTCGTCCACGGACGCGGTCATGTTCGTCACCTCGACCCCGGTGATGTTCCTGATGGTCTGCGATGCGGCCCGGACAGCCTGATTCACCGCGTCCTCCCAGCTCGTTGAGGACTCGCCCATGAGCTCAACTATCTTGACCACTGGCACTTTCAAGCGACCCCCTTTCTCCCAAGTAATTATGCTCACAGCGTCAGGCTTTAATTCCCCGGGCGCCCCGCCACGGTGCCCGCTGCGGCGAAGACCGCAGAGAAGCGCGAAGCCCCGCACCGTGTAAGGAGGACCAGTGCAGGGCGTTCCGTCGTCCGTGTCCCTTCGCGTCTTCGCTTTTGCGCTCTACAGTCGCTTCCGCGCCCGGCTGTGGCGCCGCAGGCCTCAGCCGCTGTCCTCTTATTTAGGTTTAGGTCAGCTCCTGTCTCAAGCGGCGAAGCGCCCTCTGCTCGATCTTCGAGACCTGGGGCTGCGATATGCCCAAGGCCCGGGCGACCTCCACCTGTGTCATCTCGTCAAAGAACCTCAGCTTGAGCACAGCGCGTTCCGACGGGTTCAGCCTCGTCATGGCCTGCCCTAAAGCGATGGATTCAACCTTCTCGTCGGCGAAGGATTCATCCGCCGCGAGCTGCTCCTCGAGCGGACCGGGGCTTTCCTCGGATACAGCCTCTGAAAGGGACAGAACGGGTTGAAACGCCTCGCGGGTCTCCGCAACCTCTTCACGGGATAGGCCGGTTTCGGTGGCGACTTCCTCCACTGTGGGCTCGCGGCCGAGAGATGCCCGGAGCCTTTCCCTGGCTGCCTCGACCCGTACAGCTCGCTCCCGGAGGGTCCTCCCGACCTTCACGGCCCCGGTGTCGCGCAGGTGACGCCTTATTTCCCCCATTATGCCCGGAACCGCGTACGTAGAGAAGCGGACGCCGAGAGATGGGTCGAACCTGTCCGCGGCATGCAACAGCCCCACGCAGCCCACCTGGAACAGGTCCTCGGGATCGCTCGACCTCTGCAAGAACCGGCTGACTATGCTCATCACAAGCCGCAGGTTCCTCGAGACAAGCTCCTCGCGGGCTTCCGCGTCTCCACAGCGGATGCGCGCGGCGAGCTCGCGGACCTCCTCGTCAGATAGAAGAGGCGTATCGGGGAACCGCACGCCCTCAAGACCGCGGTCCATGCTCCTCGCTCCCTGCCGTGCGCGGAGCCTTGGTCATGGTGACCCGAACTCCGGCCCCTGGCCTGGACGACACATCGAGGGTGTCGGACAGGGCCTCCATGATGGTGAACCCCATGCCCATCCGCTCGGGAGACGTCGTGAACGCAGGCCGGCGGGCCTGCTCGACGTCGGCGATGCCACGGCCGGTATCCTCAACCGTGATGGTAAGCACGTTGCCGTCGATGGCCGCGCGGACGCGCACCAGGCCGCCCGGGCTGTCATACCCATGGAGCACGACGTTGGAGACGGCTTCGGAGACTATCAGCTTGATGTCGTCTATCTCTTCCACTGTAAACGAGTCGATCTGCGATGCAAAGCATGCCACCGCCACCCTGGCAAACTCCACGTTCTGCGCGATGGCGGGAAACTCGAACGTCACATGGTTCGTCGCGCCCATCCCGTTACACCCCCGATGCCCGCGCCCATGCCTCGTCCTCGGTCTCGCACACGGGGATGATGCTCGCCAGGCCCGAGAGCTCGAAGACCTTGCGGACCTGCGGAGACGGCGACACCACGACAAGGCTACCGCCGCGCGCACGAAGCCTCTTGTACCTGCCGAGCATGACGCCCAAGCCTGAGCTATCGATGAACGTCACGTCGCGCAGCACCAGGAACATGCTGGTGATGTCGGGCCTTGCGTCGAGCTCCTCCTCAACCCTTGCGCGGAAGTCGGGGGCGGTGCCAAGATCGAGCTCTCCCGAGAGGCGAACCACAAGAACGTTTCCGATGGCCCTGGTCTCGGTCCTCATGCGTAGCCCTCCTGCTATATCCTGCCATTTGGACGTTCCCGACCGATTCTATTCTACGGCCCTACCGTGAGTCCTCCCCGAGCGAGCAAAAACGCGCGGCGTGAGCCGGCGCGCGCCGCGCGTATCTTTTGAGACTCGAGCCTGACCCAGGGCTGGATCGTCGGCAGGCGAGATGAGTCCAGCCTCAGTCCTTTCCCACCCGGAAGAGCGCTCTCAGCATGTTGCGGGTGGCACGGAACAACACCCTGAACACGTTGCCTCGCTTCACCTCCTCCGCAGCCACAAGGTCCACCCGCGCGATCTCGGTCCCGTCCTCCAACCGCGCAATGAGATCCCCGATCTTCTGCCCTTTCTGCACCGGAGCGTTGACCCTCTCCGGAAGGACCATCTCGCTCCTCACCTTGGCCTCCTCGCCACGACGCACCACGGCAACAAGAGGCTCCTTGGCAACGACGTCCACTTTCTCGACCACGCCGCGCGCCACATCGAGTTGCGCCATCACCTGGCCCTGCGACGCGATCTCCACGCCGGCGTAATGCCTGAACCCGAAATCCAGGAGGGTCGAGGCCTCCTTGAACCGGAGCTGGGAGTCAGCCACGTTCAATACAACCGCTATGAGCCTTAGACCTCCTCTCTTCGCCGTGGCTGACAGGCAGTACCCCGCTTCTTCCGTAAAGCCGGTCTTGAGGCCATCAGCCCCCTCGTAGGACTTGATAAGCCTGTTCGTGTTCACGAGGATGTTCTTGCCGCCCCGCACGTAATCGATCCAAGTGGTAAACCACTCGTGCACCTTCGGATATCGGAGCAAGGCGCGGGACATGACGGCGATGTCGCGCGCCGTCGTGTAATGGTCCTGGTGGGGAAGTCCGTGGCAATTGGCAAAATGGGTGCCCGTCATCCCTAGTTCCCGGGCGCGCTGGTTCATCATGTCCACGAAGGCCTCTTCGCTCCCGGCGATATGCTCCGCCACGGCCACGCTGGCGTCATTCGCGGACACGATGGCGATGGCTTTCATGAGATCGGCGAGACTCATCTCCTCCCCGACCTCGAGCCAGATCTGGGATCCTCCCATCTCCATGGCGTGCTCGCTCGTGACCACGATGTCATCCAGGCTGACTTTTCCCTGCTCTATCGCCTCCATCGCGAGGAGCATGGTCATGATCTTCGTAATGCTCGCGGGCGCCATCCTCTTGTCGGGCTCTTTCTCAAACAGAACCCTCCCTGAAACAGCGTCCATGAGCACCGCCGAGCCGGCAGTGATCGGCACGCTCGGGGCCGGGCCCTGCTGTTTCTCCTGGGCGGCCACTAGAACCGGTGGCGCGGCGCTCCACACACAGGCCACAGCAACCACGAGCATCGCGAAAGCGACGCCCGCCGGCACTCTCCGCGCACGCATCTTCCATCCCCTCCCGCACCCTCGAGGACCATCGAAAGCTCTCGATCAGGTACATATTCGGGCGGATGCAGGCATATACCCGAATCCGCCCAGAGGGGACAGCCAGTCGCCGCTTTGTGGGATACGATGACCCTGAACGGCACAGGTTACGCGTCTCCTGCCACGCGTGACGCTGCACATAACCAAGCTCAAAGTTGGCCCATGCACGGCAAAGGGGGTCACGCTACAAGCGGAAACGCTCTCGACTCCTGGGACGCGTTGCCGGTGATTGCACGAGGGGTGTCAGAATCCCGCAACTTGCCTGATGGTCCGGAAGACCGGTCACGGCAGGCTGCGTCAGCCTTGAGCGCCGATAACCCGCTTGATCAAGAGCGGCGGCGATGGAGGCGACTCGGAGATCGTGTACGCCGATGACACCAGGCGCGACGCTTCCTCAATGCTCGCAGGGTCGTTCGTGTGCAGAACGGCCAGCGGCTCTCCTGCGGCCACCTTCTGGCCGATCTTCCTCCCCACGACAAGCCCGGCCGCGGGGTCGATTGGCTCGTCCTTGACTCGCCGCCCCGCACCGAGTATCATTGCCGCGACGCCGACCCGCTCTGCGTCGATGGCGGCGACGTAGCCTGCGGCATGGCTCGGCACAGGCGCGGTGTGGGCGGCGCGCGGAAGGATCTCAGGACGCTCGGCGACAGTCGCGTCTCCGCCTTGCGCCGCCACGAACTCGGTGAACTTGGCGAGAGCTGACCCGTTCTCAAGGAGCCTGCTCAGGACCTCCCGGGCTCGGTCGATATCAGGAGCCGCCCCGCCGAGCACAAGCATGAGCGATCCAAGGGTCAGGCAAAGCTCCACGAGATCGGGCGGGCCGGACCCCCGGAGCGTGTCGATGGCCTCCCTGACCTCCAGCGCGTTCCCCACGGCAAGCCCGAGAGGCTGGCTCATGTCGCTCACCACAGCCGCCGCCTTCCGCCCCGCCCCCTCCACGATTTCCACCATCAAACGCGCCAGAGCCACCGCGTCCTCGTCCGACTTCATGAACGCCCCACTGCCGGCCTTTACGTCGAACACGATGGCGTCCGAGCCACATGCAAGCTTCTTGCTGCACACGCTGCTCGCTATGAGCGGCATGCTGTCTACTGTGGCCGTGACATCGCGCAGCGCATACAGTTTCTTGTCGGCCGGCGCCACCGCCGCGGTCTGCCCGACCACGGCGACGCCGATGGTGTTCACATTGCGGACGAACGCGTCTCTAGAAAGGTCCACGCGGAACCCGGGGATCGACTCGAGCTTGTCGAGGGTGCCGCCGGTATGCCCGAGCCCGCGGCCCGACATCTTCGCCACCGGCACCCCCGCCGCAGCCACGAGAGGCGCCAGCACGAGCGTGGTCTTGTCGCCGACCCCGCCCGTGCTGTGTTTGTCCACCTTGATGCCGCGGATCGCCGACAGGTCCACGGTCTCTCCCGACCTCGTCATGGCCATGGTGAGGTCGCGTGTCTCACGCGCGTTCATTCCCTGGAAGAACACGGCCATACACCACGCCGCCATCTGGTAATCCGGGATATCGCCCCGCGTGAATCCCTGCACGAGAAACGTTATCTCCTCACGGGAGAGTTCTTCGCCCCGCCTCTTCCTGAGGATGATGTCGTACGGCCTCATCGCGTGTTTTCCCTCCTCGTGATCGCACGAACGCGAGAGCCGGCAGCCTTCTCTGGCGCGCCGGCAGCCGCGTTCACGCTCGTTGACTCATACAGACGCGCCTCCGCGGCCGCGGACCCGTCTCCCGTCACGTCCGCCGGACGATCCGCCGGTGCTCCAGGCGCACTGCCTCCCCTTGCTCTCGGATGCGCAGAGTCATATATCTCCTTAAGCTTGCCCCTGGCAAGGTGCGTATAGACCTGCGTCGTCGCGATGTCAGCGTGTCCCAGCATCTCCTGGACGGAGCGCAAGTCTGCGCCGTTCTCGAGGAGGTGCGTCGCGAAACAGTGACGCAACGTGTGGGGCGTCACCCGCTTCTGGATGCCCGCTTTCGCCGCGTACGCCTTGATTATCTTCCAGAAACCCTGCCTGGTCATTCTCCTGCCGCGGGCGTTCAGAAAGAGCGCGTTCTCGGCGCGGTTTCCCACCAAGAGCGGCCTCGCGGAACGGAGATAAGCGCGCACGCATACCGACGCCACGCGGCCAACAGGAACGATCCTTTCCTTGGCTCCCTTCCCCAGGCACCTCACGTAGCCCATCTCCACGTTCAGGTCACCGATGTCAAGGGACACGAGCTCCGACACGCGCATACCCGTGGCATAAAGCACCTCCAGCATCGCCTTGTCCCTCACCCCTGCCGGGGTCTGCGTGTCGGGCATTTCGAGAAGCCGGCCGACCTCCTCGAGGCTGAGGACGCCGGGAAGACGCCGTTCCTGCTTGGGAGAACCCAGGTTCACCGTGGGATCCCGCTGGATCTTGCCCTCGCGGTCGAGGAACTTATAAAACCCTCTGATCGCCGCGAGCTGCCTACACACGCTGGACGCGGCCTTTCCCTGTCGCCTGAGATGCTCGAGGTACGCCATGATGGTGTCCTGCGTGACCTCATCCACGGTTCTGCCCTGGGACTCCTCCACGAAACTAGTGAATTGGTTCAGGTCCCTGGCGTACGATTCCAGACTGTTCTGCGCAAGCCCCCGTTCAACCCCTAGGTATGCGAGGAACTCGTCCAACAGGACCATGCCGCCCCCGCCTCCACCGTGGGACGAATCCAGATCTGCCACACTGTCCCGCTGTTTCCAGTATAACACCATGGAACAACAGCCGCAATTTCCGGCGGGCGCTGGAGCACAGGCTCAGACGGGCCACCTAAGTATGAGGTCATTAGTTTTCTCTCGTCTTCTGAGGTCTTGGGTTGCCGGTGATTGCACGAGGGGTCCCAAAAACCGGCCACTGGCCAGACGGGCCGGATTTTGGCTAAGCGCGCCCCCCTTGGGGGGCCTTCCCCGAGTGCAACACCGG
>JBLNCC010000089.1:0-37752 GCA_050260395.1 Betaproteobacteria bacterium | reverse complement strand
AGTACATCCGGCGTCGGGTGCTGGACGTGGCTGGCCACATCATCGAGACCAAGTCCACGGTCAGACAGGCAGCCAAGCTATACAACGTGAGCAAGAGCACGGTCCACAAAGACGTCACGGAGAGGTTGCCACTCATCAGCAAACAGCTCTCTCGGAAGGTCAAGCGCATTCTCGAGCAAAACAAGGCCGAGCGCCACATCCGGGGCGGCGAGGCCACGCGGAAGAAGTATCGTGAAAAGAAAGCGTAGTTTCCAACCCTGGGGAGGAGATCCTTTCGGTCCGTAGAATTTCTCTTCAGGGGTTTTTTCGTGTGAAACCGGTGGATAAGCCCCGTGGCGCCGCCGGGGTCGAGTTCGTCCTGCACGGCGCGGGCTCGGGAGGAGTTGAGCCATGTTCGGGCTTTCGGTTGACGTCGGTATAGATCTTGGCACTGCCAACACGAAGGTTTACGTCAAAGGTAAGGGCGTGGTCATCCGCGAGCCCTCCGTTGTCGCGCTGGACACCGAGACTCGCAAAGTCCTTGCAGTCGGCGAGGATGCCCGGCGCATGATCGGTAGGACGCCCGGGAACATCACAGCCGTGCGCCCTCTGAAGGACGGGGTGATCGCCGATTACGACATCACCGAGACGATGCTCCGGCATTTCCTCGCGAAAGCTTGCGGAAGGCGCACTTTCATTCGCCCGCGCGTGGTCATATGCGTGCCCTCGGGCGTGACCGGGGTCGAGCGCCGCGCCGTGTTGGAGGCCGCCACCCAGGCCGGAGCCCGTCAGACGTACCTCATTGAGGAGCCGATGGCCGCGGCCCTCGGCGCAGGCATCGACATCTCCGAGCCCTCCGGAAACATGGTCGTGGACATCGGCGGCGGCACGACCGACATAGCGGTCATCTCTCTGTCCGGCATAGTCGTGACCGAGTCCCGCCGCGTGGGCGGGGACAAACTCGACGAGGCGATCATCAGGTACATCAAGAAGGTGTACAACCTGATGATCGGGGAGCGGACGGCCGAGGACATCAAGATCCAAATCGGGTCGGCGTATCCACAGGGGGACGGCCTCTCTTCCGAGATTCGCGGGCGTGACCTCGTCACCGGCCTTCCGAGGACGATCAAGTTCACATCCGCTGAGACCTTCCAAGCGCTCGCAGAGCCGATCGCCGAGATAATCGAGGGCGTCAAAGGAGTGCTCGAACGCACACCACCGGAGCTCGCCGCTGATATAGTCGACAAGGGCATCGTGTGTACGGGCGGTGGCTCGCTCCTATCCGGCCTCACGAACCTTCTCGCCGACGAGACGGGTATCCCTGTGCAGACCGCGGAAGACCCCATGAGCTGCGTGGTTCTGGGTACGGGCAAGATCCTTGATGCCCTTGACCGGTTCCGGGAAAGCGTGGTCGTGGCGACGAGATCGGTGTGAGCCGCGACAACACCGGTATGACAAGGCCGGTACAAGGAATCGGCTTCCCAGCTCCGGTTCGCGGCGTCCCGCCGCGCCGCCGCGTCCCCAGGCAGGCAACGCTCGCGACCTTGGACAGGGCGCACGCGTCTTCGGCAGCTTCAGCGACAGCTGGCCACCAGCTCCCGTGCTCCCTCCACCTCTTCATCGCCGGGAACCCTCGACACCGCTCGCCCGCCGCTTCACGTGCCCAGCGGGATCGCGACCACAATTTGGCACGCACGTTTGTCGGTGGCAGGAGAGGATAGAGCCATCCTGTATCGAACACTAATGGAAAGCTTGACCCCAAGAGCTGAAACCCACAGGTGGGGAGGAGGCGAATTGACTATGACGCGTTTCCGTCTGGCGCGGACCGGCGGAAGGGACCTGGGGCGCGGCGGCGCCCTACGGAATTTGGTCTGGCGTGTCGCACACGGCGTGGTCGTGGTTGCGTGGATCCTGGCGGTGGTGGCTCTTCTGCCCGGTGCCGCGCTCTCGCAGGTGCTGCCTGCTGGGGGCGGTGCAGGGGCACCGGGCCAGGGGCCCGTGTCGGGCGAAGACGTCCCAGGCCAGGCGGGACTCCTCGTGGGCGGCGTGAGCTCGCCGCTTCCGATCCCAGCGGTGTTCAAGGGACGATGCGTGTTGCTGCCCGCTACGTTCGTGTCCGAGACGCTCAGGATGCCTATGAGGTACGATCCCGCCTCGCAGCGCCTGACTTTCAGCATACCCTCTGGCAAGCCCGCGGGGGCCGTTGAGATCATCATGCATCAGCGGACATGGCGGTTGTCGACCGGCGAGGTGCGGGAGTTTGCGGAGGCGCCGACCGTGGCGGCCGGCGTGCCGTTCGTGCCCGCGGACCTTCTTGAGATAACCGGCGAGTACAAGGTAAGCTGGGATCCCCAATCGAAGCTCGTGTACCTACGCGGTCCCGACGACCCAAAGGTGGTCATGACGGGCGTCAGGTTCAGCAGCTACCCGGATAAGGTCCGTGTGGTGTTCGACTTTACGGGCAAGACGGAATTCCAGGTGACACAGATGAAGAACCCGGCAAGGGTCGTCGTGAGCTTCGAGAGCACATCCGTGTGGGGCGCGATAGACCGCGTCATCGGGGATGTCGCCGTGAACCAGGTAAGATTGGCGCCCTCCGAGCAGGGTAGGGCCAAAGTAGTCCTGGACTTCAATTACGCGCTGCCCGATGTGAACGCTTTCTGGCTCGAGGATCCCGCGAGGTTCGTGGTGGACGTGCCCAAGCTGTACGATACCAGGGCGGCGCTCACCGTCACGCGCGGCGTGCGCTATATAGTGGTCAACAAGGGGACTCCGGCGGGGCCGCTCACCGTGGACGTCCTCGAGATCGACTCAAAGGACCCAGCGATCTCGGTGCGACCGGTGCTCGCCGGGAAAAGCGGAGCTCCCGGCCTCGCGAGGGTCAGCGAGATCGCGGCGAGGGAGGGAGCCATCGCGGGGGTAAACGGGGTATTCCACGCGGCTGACGGCACACCTCTCGGGCTCGTGGTGATCGATGGCCAGCTCAAGGCGCCGCCGCTCATGAATCGCACGGCCCTTGGGATCGCTTCTGATGGCGCGCTCCTCATGGACAACGTGTCCATGGACGAGAATGGCAACCTCATCCCGGACTGGAGAACGCTCGGGGTCGTCCACGCCATCGGGGGAGGCCCGAGGCTGGTGAAGGACGGCAAGGTGCACATTACGTCTGGCGAGGAGAGGTTCAAGCCCGACGTTGCGGTCGGGCGCGCGCCGCGAACCGCCGCGGGCATCACCACTGACGGGAAGCTCCTGCTCGTGGCGGTAACTGGGCGGCAGGCCTACCACAGCATCGGGGTCACGTTGGAAGAGCTCGCCAACTTAATGGTCGAGCTCGGGGCGCGGGACGCGATGAACCTCGACGGCGGCGGGTCGTCCACCATGGTGGTCCGCGATTACGTCATGAATACACCCTCGGACGGCCAGGAGCGAAGGGTCGCCGACGCCATCCTAGTCTTCTCCAGCCTTCAGCAGATCGAACCGGTGGGGCCCATGCCGCCGGACATGAACCCGTCGAAAGGACGATGACGGGTCATGACCGCTCGGGAGGGCGGAGGGCGACCGCCTGGGGTCCGGGCAGGGTGGTGAGCGGGAGGTCGTAGATACGGGCGGTGCCGGCGCGCAATGCCGGACCGCGAAGGGAGAGCGTTTTGATGGTCCAAAGCGGAACCCACCTGGGCGTGCGCCGGGCGGCGAAGGCGCTCACGATCACGGTTGTTCTGTGTTTTGTCATGGTGTTTGCGGGCGTGGTTCATCACGTCCCGGTCGGCGCGTCTCAGAATCAGGAGTTCATGCCCCTCTCCGAGCTCCAGCCGGGCATGAAGGGCATTGGAAAGACGGTGCTCGAGGGCACGAGGATAGACACGTTTGACGTGGAGATCCTCGGCATCCTCAAGGGCGAGAGCGCCACCGGCGACCTCGTGCTGGTCCGCGTGAGCGGCAAGCCCGTCGAGGCGGCGGGCGGCATAGCCGCGGGCATGAGCGGGAGCCCAGTGTATGTGAACGGCCGCCTCGTGGGGGCCATCGCCTTCGGCTATGAGAGCGCCGACCATTTCATTGGGCTCGTGACTCCAATCGAGGAAATGCTCAAAGTGTTCGCCTCGGCGAAGAGGCCCGTTCCGAAGGTGGCCTACCTTTCCACACCTGTGCAGATCGGCGACCGCCTCGCGAAGAAGGTTGTGTTCGCGAGTTCTGGGGACGATGCGGCGCGCCTCAGGCAAGAGACGTCCGACGGCACGCTCGTGATGGTCCCGGCCGCAACGCCCGTGATGGTTAGCGGCGCGAGCATGCGCGCGTTTGACGAGCTGGCGCGGACACTGAAGACGTTTGGCCTCATGCCCATCAGGTCGGGCGGGGGAGGCTGGGGAGGCGCGGGAGCCGCTGGGGGCTCGGGTGGAGGCGCTGGAGGCGCAGGCGAGGCGGCCACGGCGGCCACGGGGGCGGCGCAAGACGCCCAAGCAGCAGCGGATCTCCAGCCGGGCAGCTGCATCGGCGCCCAGCTCGTGAGGGGCGACGTGTCGGTGACCGCTATAGGCACTGTCACTTACAGGCAGGGCAACGAGGTGCTCGCTCTTGGCCATCCGCTCCTCGGCAGGGGGAACGCGAGCTATTTCGCGACCGGGGCTGAGGTCCACCTGGTGGTAATGGGGGATGTCATGCCTTTCAAAGTCGCGAGCCCGCTCGGCCTTGCCGGCACGATCGTTCAGGACAGGACCCACGGAATCCTCGTGGACGTCGGCAGGAAGCCGCCGAGCATTCCAGTGGCGGTCAGCGTGCGGGATCGTGATACCGGGGTCACGCGAATGCTTCGGGCGGACATCGTGCGCGACGATGTGCTTTCCACAGACCTCGTAGGGGTATTTACCCTCTCCTGCCTCGATGCCACAGTGGACAGGATAGGGCCGGGCACGAGCCGGGTGAGCTTCCAGGTGGACGGCAAAGGCCTTCCCAAGCCAATAGTCAGGGATAACATGTTCTACAGCGCGTCGGATGTCTCCGCAGAGTCCATCGGGGAGCTCTGCGACGCGGTCGCTACGGTCATCGGGAACGAGTTCGCAGACGTTGAGGTCACCGGCGTAAAGGCGGAGTTCGACGTGGAGGAGGCGAGGCGCACCGCAAGGATCCATAGCGCCGAGGCCACAACGAAGGTTGTAAAGCCTGGCGACACGCTCGAGGTGAAGGTGCGGCTCGTGCCCTTCAGGGGGATCGCCGAAACCAAGGTGGTCAAGATCGGAATACCCGAGGACACGCCTCCTGGGACCCTGTACCTGACGGTACGCGGCGGAGGCGTCCCGCCGGCGGACGAGGAGAACAACACAGGATCGACGCCCAAGCCATCCCAGCCAACCCTCGCCGAGAGCCTTGAGAACCTCGTCCAGGAGTTCATGTCACGTGAGAGGAACTGCGACATAGTGGTCGAGTTCTATCCAGGCGAGGCGTCCTTCGGTGAGGACGCCGTTCCGGTGGACGGCCAGGCTCCCGCTGGAAAGCCCGTCGGATACAGTGGGTCCAGCCGGGAGGTCGGCGAGGACCCGCCGCGAGCGGAGGAGAAGACCCAGAGGACGCTGACCGGAGCGGTCGGCGAGAAGGGACCGGGCCTCGTCAAGGCGACGCTTACTACCGGGTACGTGATCGAGGGCGAGACCACGGTTGAGGTGGAAGTGGAAGACACGGGAGCCGGGGGCGAGGGTTCGGCGGCGCCTCTCGGAGACTCGGAAGCACCTGACGGCGAGGGGAGTCCTCCCGAAGGGTGACGCATCAGGCCGTTCCAGCGGTCTTGGCGGGCCCGGGAAATCCCAAACGAACCATGATTTGTCGGTCCCCGCGCGTTGCGCGGGGACTTACGTTATAAAGGAATAGCTGGCTTTATGTCGAACTATCTCTTGGCTGGGAGGGCAAGCCATGCATCTATCCCCGCGAAATCCTAGGATGTTGATCGCCGCGAGCGCGCTCGCGCTCGTTGCCGCGGCATTCTTCTTCGTTTATGGTCACCTTCACGCGATCCAGGTCGGGATGCTCACGAAGGCGCATGGCCTGATCGAGTCCGCGCTGCAGGAGGCCCTCGGACGCAGAGTGACCGTAGGCACCATCACCAGTGCTGGCCTGGACTCCGTCGTCCTCGGAGATGTAGCGGTGCCGGCACAGCCTGGGGAAGGGACCGGCGCGCCGGTGTTCGAGGTGCGCCAGGTCATCGTGGACTACTCCCTCCTGGACCTCGTCTTCCGGCGCGAGCCCCTTGTCGCCACCGTCACGTCGATAACGCTTGTGGAGCCCGTGCTGAGGGCCGGGCTGGGGCCCGACGGGCGCGTCTGGCCGACCGGTCTCTTCGATCCGTCTAGGCTTTCCCCAGCCGCCGGCGGTGCGCAGGGATTCTCAGGTTCGGTGTCTGTCAGACAAGGCCGGCTGGAGGTTGCGGGGGTCCCCGGGATGACGGAGGCTGTTGTGTTGGACGGCGTTGAGGGAACGCTTTCGTTCGTTCCGAGCGGCCTCGCCTGGCGGGCGAGCGCGCAAGCCGGTCCAAAGGGCGAGCTGCGTCTCAGTGTCACAGGCACTCTTGACGGCGCGCAGGGGGGGCTTGCATGCGACGCCGTGGTGTCCGGCGCGGTGCCCCCCGGGCTTCTCGACGCGGCGCGCCGCGTTTTTGACAGTGAGCCGGACATGCTGGCGCGGGTGGGCTTGAGGGTCGATCCGAAGATCCTGGCGTATCTCGATGCCGCGGGGGACGCGGACATCGCCGGCGGAAAGCTAGAGGTGGACGTGCACATACGTCCCGAGGAAGGCGGCGGCCGACTCATCCGCGGAGAGGTGACCCTCGCGGAAGCGCATGTCACGGCGACGCAGCCGGTTCCCGGGGTGACCAACGCCGAAGGACTCGTTAACCTCGCCTCGGAGTTCCAGGCGGATTCCCAAGGGTTCTCGTGCCAGGGGAAGGGCTCAATATCCGTCCAGCGCGCCGAGTGCGACGGAACCACGGTCGGTCTCGGCAGGTTTGACGTGAGCGCGCGGGCCGGGGTGGATTTCTGGCAGAAGGCCGGTGAGGAGCTGTGTTTTGAGGGCAGCGCCGACCTTGATGCCTCTCGTGTCTCGATGGGCGACGCCGTGCGGGCGGCTTTGGCAAAGATCCTTCGTGACGCCGCAGGAGGCCGCGGCAGCTTTGACCCCGGCGCTCACGTTGATGGTCATGCCCAGGATGGCGGTGGTGGTGCTGCCGCCGACGACGCCGTTCTAGACGTAGAAGGCCCGCTGGCGGTGTCGCTCGCGTTCGCGGGCAAGGCCTCGAGCGGCGTGGAGGTTAGGGGCAAGGTTGCGATGAGCGGCGGCCACGTGGTCGCGCGCAACGTCGTCCACGAGCTTCAGGGTCTTTCCGGGGATGTCGGGTGGGAGATTGAATTCACCCGCGATGCAAAGGGCGTGCTTCAGTACACAGGGAGGGTCCAGTCAACGAGAGCTTCGGTGAAGACTGGCCCCATTGCTGGGGTGGGCGATTTCGCCGGCGACATAAGCGCGGCCTTGACGTTCTCGGGTGCGATGCCCCCGGCGGGGATGCCCGCTGCGGTGGCCGACGATTCGCGGAGACAAGGCGGGGTCGCGCTCGGAATGGTTCCCGCGTATAACGCCGAGGTAACTATCATATCCGGTACCGCGAGAACGGCCTACCCGTCCTTCGGCCTTACGTCGGCAAAAGGCGCGGTTTCGGGCCGCGTTACCCTGAACGGCGCGGGGAGTGGGTCCGCGGAGTATTCCGGAACGCTGAAGTTCACAGGGGCAAGCATCGCATTAGCTCGTCCACAAGCGGGCCTGAAGTCGTTCGAAACAGGCGCCAGCGGCACCATCGAGTTTGGGGGCGTGTATCCGGGCAAGGCGAAGTTTCAGGGCAGCGTGGACCTGGAGGATGGCAGCGTTGTGGCGGATACCTCAGGCGCGGGCGTGAAATCAGCTTCCGGCGAAGCGCGCACCAGGGGCACGGTGCTCTTTTCAGGAGAGTATCCTGGGCGGATCGAATACCGGGGCACTCTCGACGCCTCGCGCGGCCGCGTGGCGGTGCGCGAGGGGCCGGGCGGGCTGGCCCGTTTAGATGTGGCGGCCCAAGCCCACGTTGATTTCGAAGGCGAGTATCCTGGGGGGATGCGGTTTCAGGCCTCGTGTTCGTTTCCAGAGGGAGAAGCCGAGATCGTTAAAGGCCCCGGGGGTATCGAGTCTGCGTCCGGGCGAGCCATCGGGAATGTTAGCGTGAGCGGGAGCCTGCCGGGGAACGTGGACTACGGCGGGCATATCGTTTTTAGAGGCGCTTCCGTGCGCTTAGCAAATGCTCCGGGCGGGGTGGAGTCGCTCTCCGGCGTATCGGATGTTGTGGCGGAGTTCACCGGGTCATCCGCGGGCGACCTCAGGTACTCGGGGAGCGCCAAGCTTCTCTCTGGCCAGCTCTTAGCGGTGAACGTGCCCGGAGGAATCCGGAGTCTGAAAGGGCCGGCCCAGGGAACTCTCAGTTTCACGGGTGTGTACCCCGAGCCACCGGAGCTTGAGGGCAGCGTGTCCGTGACCCACGCTGATTTCGTGGCGGGCGAGGTCCCCGGTGTGGCGAAGTCGGTCTCGGGCCGGGTGACCGGGGAGATAGCTTTCCGCGTGAAGGACGGCGACGTACAGGAGTATTCGGGCAAGGCCGCGGTGGGGCCCGCGACGTTTGTATCGGACGGGGTGTACCCCGGTGTGGAGGTTGCCAGGGGTCCGGTCAGACTAGACGTGGAGTTTTCGGGCGCGCGCGGGGAGGCCCTTTCCTACAAGGGCAAGGCCACTGTCTCCGGCGGTGATCTTCGCGCCAAGGGGCTCTTTCCAGGCCTTGCCGACCTTGCAGGCAAGGTCGATAGCTCGTTCGATTTCGAGAGCACGGCGCACGGCGTGAAATACGAGGGTTCCGCAAACATCGCGACGGGGCGGGCGGTCCTGGGAGGCGGTGCCGTGCCGGGGCTTGAACGCATGGATGGGAACGTCGTTGCGTCCGTGGACTTCCGCGGCGAGGGCGGCAAAACCGCCACTTACAGTGGGAAGGCGCAGATCTTCGGGGGGACTCTCGTGGCCGGCGAGGTGGCGAAGGGAATCGAGCGGATAGAGGGGCCTAGTAGCCTCGCTGTGGCTTTCTCCGGCGGGATTGGGACGAGGCCTGTTTACACCGGCACGGTTTCCGTGCGCGACGCGTCCTTCCGCGCGGGGGAGATGGTCTCCGGTATGAAGAGCGTCGCGGGAAAGGTATCCGGTAGCGTTTCGTTTGCCGTTGGGGCTGACGGAACCACTTCTTATGAGGGTAGCGCCGACCTTAAACACGCGTCTTTTGCCGCCGGGGCTGTGTACCCGGGCATCAGAGAGCTTGGCGGGAACGGCGAGGCGCATCTTACGTTTTCCAACAAGGGCGGCTCGGGCGTGAAGGGCACCGCGGACATAGTAGTCACCGGCGGCGTGCTGGCACACGACGCCATCGGGGGGCGGGTCGAGGATATCGCCGCCGAGATCAGCGCGAGAGAAGACCTTGTGGAGATCAAAGGCATGACCGGACGTCTCGGCACATCGTGGGTGGAGGCCTCGGGGTGGCTCCGACCGGGGAAACGGGTGGAGATCGACCTCGCGCTCAAAAGCAAAGACCTTGTCCTTGCCGACCTCGGTAATGTGGCGTTTGGAGGGGCCGGGGGCGGACTTGCCATTCTCGCGGGAAACGCGGCGGTTGATGTGACCCTAAAAGGCTATTACCCCGACATCCAATGGGCTGGGCAGATAGCGCTGAAAGGCGTGACCGTGAAACACCCGGCGCTCGGCGGGCCCTTCGAGGGCATATCCGGTCTCATAGCCTTCTCCGGCAGGAAAATGAGCACCGAGTCGCTCAAGATGACCATCGCGGGCGTCCCGGTGACCGCGCGCGGGGACGTCACGAACTTGCCTGACCCCCGGTTCGACGTCACGCTGTCCTTTGCTGACGCTGACATCCAGAAGCTGGCGGCTTTCCTTGCACCGGGCGCCGTGACGCGGGGCGTCGCGGGCAGGGGGTCCATCACCGCGAGGCTCACCGGGAGCGCGCAGGAGCTCTTTGCGGAAGGTAGTATGGACCTTGCGGCCCTAACCGTTCCGGTCAACGGGAAGGCCGTTGCCGTCCCGCACGTCACAGGGCGCTTTCGGTACGGAGAAGGCGCGCTCGCGTTGAGAGACGTGACGGCCCAGGTAGCAGGCGGAAGAATAGCGGTCCAGGGCGCCGTGATGCTGGGGAGCGACGGGCGAGGCGCGCCGTCCGAGTCGCGCCGGCCAAGCCAGCTAACCGAGCCGGGCCGGGCGGGGGGGCACGCTGCGGCGGGCGCAAGTGGTGGCTCGAGCATTGCGAATCCTGCCGGTTCCGTGCGCAGCGGGGCTGGGAACCTCCCGGCGGTTCAGTTTACGGCGGAGCTCAAAGGGGTCTCCGCCGCGAACCTTGCGTCCCTTCTCCTGCCTTCGTCCGTCGCCTTCTCAGGCACGGTCGACGGCAACCTCGTGGTCACCGGGGGCGGGCCGGGTGGAGCCGAATACGGCGTGGCGGGGTCGTGCCGCGTGGCTGACGGACGCGTTGCGGTAACGACCCAGAAGGACGCGACGTTCAGCTTTACGAGCCTTGAGACGAGCTTCCGGGTGGCGGGTGGGGACATCGCCTTCGACCACCTTGTGGTAAGGGGCGCAGACGGCGATATCGATGCTAGGGGAACGGTGTCGCAGGCCGGGGAGGTCAACGTCTCCGCGACGGTCAAAGGCGCCAGCCTGGCGAAGCTGGCGAGGTTCGCGGGGTACGATGGCGTGAGCGGCACCGCTGGGTTCGCTGGCATCATCTCGGGTCGTGGGGAGAACGTCACAATTGACGGGCTTGCCGATGTGGGAAACGGCTCCGTCGCGGGTATAAAGTTCGATGCGCTCGCCGGGCGGGTGAGGCTCTCGCGAGGCGAGGTCAGCCTCAATGCTGTGAGCGTCCGAAAGGGAAAGGCGTCATGCCTCATATCGGGGAAAGTGGGCTTGGATTCCGCGGGCGGGAGCGCGCTCGATCTCGCGCTTGAGCTCGCTGGGGTGCCGTGCGAGGATGTCCTCTCCCTTGTCGGAGCCACAGGCAGCTTCCCGCTCAAGGGCGTGCTCTCAGGCGAGGTTACCGTGAAGGGCACGCCTGCGAACCCGATCGTCCGGGGCTCCGTGGAGTCGTCCGGCGTGGAGCTCTCGGGGGTTAAGTTGGACAGTGCCGCCGCGGACTTCTCTTTTGCCGGGGGCGCGGTTCGCTTCGAGAGGCTCGATGGCAAGGTCGGGCCGGCACGCGTCGCCGCCAGCGGAACGGTGAGCAGGGACGGCGCCGTGGATCTCTCCGTCAATGTTGACGATGTGGACCTTGCGAGGATGCCGTTTGCCATCCCGGGCAACCTTGTGAGCGCCGGGGTGGCTACGTTTCAGGGGAAGGTTACGGGCGAGTCGAAGCGCCCGCGCGTAGAGGGCAGGGTGTCCGCAACCAACGTAGTGTTCAGGGGAGTCCTGTTCCCGGACGTCGCGGGCGTTGTGAAGTGGGACGGGGAAAGCGTCGCGTTTGCGCCGCTCACCGTGGGCGACGCGAGTGGATGCGCGACAGTGACAGGGAGCGTTACGCCGTCGGAGCGCGCGCCCGGGGATGTGGCTCGTGCGGGTCTCGATCTCGAGATCGCGGCGAGCGGCCTCAGGCTAAGGACGGTTCTCGACCTCGTTCAGCCGGGTTACGGTGCGGAGGTTGACGGGAAGGTCACCGGCCGGGTCGTCGTGCGTGGAAGCGTTGCGAGCCCAGCTGTGGAGATGGCGCTTGAAGCGTCGGACGTCAACATCGCCGGGATAGCGTTCTCCGACGGCGCGCTTGATGCTTTCGCGAAAGCGGGCGGAATCGAGCTCCGGCTCCTACGGCTGCGCCAAAAGGGCGGCGGCTACCTCGAGGCGAGCGGCACGGGCACGCGCGGAGGTCCGATCTCATTCATGGCATCCGCGCAAGGTTTCGACGCGAGCGTTCTTCCGATACTCCTCGGCGTTAAGTACGCGGTGAGCGGCACGCTGGATCTCGCGGCCAGAATCGAGGGAACCTCGTCGGACCCGTCAGCCAACGTCGCGATGCAGCTTGCCGGCGGCGCCGTGGAGAAGGTCAAGTTCGACTCGGCCACGGCGAAAATGCTCTTCGAGGACGGCGTAGTAACGATCGAACAGGCCGAGATCGTTCAAGGCCGCCACAAGGCGAGCGTAACGGGAACGGTGCCCCTTGCCGGCCGGGAGCTGGCCGCTTTGGGGATAACTCCTCCGAAGACCCAGAAAAGCTTGGATCTTGCTGTCACGATGAAGGGCACCAGCCTTGTGCTGCTCACGATGGTCTCGGACCAGATTGAGTGGTCCGAGGGCACCGCGAACGTGGATCTTCACGTGACGGGCAGCTTTGGCGCCCCGCAACTCCATGGCTACGTCACGTTGAGCGACGGCACGGTGAAGCTGGCGCCTCTGGAAGACGCGCTCAAGAACGTGGCGGCCAAGATCGCGTTCAACGGCACCGAGGCGTCCGTCGAGGAGTTCTCGTGTCGGCTTGGCGATGGCACGGTGAGCGTGTCCGGGAGTGTGGGGTTCCAGTCCGGCGGCGGTCCGAAGCTCGACTTGCGGATCGCCGGCAAGCGCGCGAAGGTGAACACCGGGCTGCTCCGCGCTCTCGTAGACGCGAGTCTTGCCGTGTATGGTCCTGTCAAACGGCCGCTCATCAGCGGCGACATCAAGTTGGCCAAGGCAGAGGTTGCCCCGTCGGGCTTCGCGGGCGCGTCCGTGCCGTTTGACGCGGATTTGGCGCTCACCGTTGCTACCGAGGGGGATCTCAGGATCCGCACGAAGACCATGGACATTCCGGCGTCCGGCACCATCAAGGTGGGCGGCACCCTCAAGCAACCGGCGCTGGCGGGCAGGGTGGAGGCTCACCGCGGGTGGTTCGCGTACTTCGGGAACGAGTTCACGATCCAGGAGGCGCTGGCGGAGTTCCGGGAAGACGCCGGGATCATGCCGTACCTCGACGTCCAGGCCGAGACGTACGCGGGATCTACGGACATAACCCTCGTGTTGAGGGGGACGCCGCCCGACGGTCTCACTTTGGATTTCACATCGAGCCCGCCGAAGAGCCGCGACGAAATCCTTGCGCTCCTGAACTACCCTGGAGCTCTCGCCAGGATCCTTGAGGGCGATGTGGAGGGCGCCATGAAAGAGGAGATCGCCCGCATATTCGATCAGGAGTTGCGGCTGCAACTGGTGAGCGGCATAGAGAGGGCGTTCGAGGACGCGCTTTCGTTGGACGAGTTCCGGCTCCAGCGGGGCACGTCCAACGAGCTTACGCTCAAGATCGGCAAGTACGTGGTTGACGACCTTTACGTGAGCTACGAGAGAGGCTTCGGGCCCCAATCCTCGGGGGTATTGAGGTTCGACTACGTTTACGGTCCCGGCATTGTGCTCACGGGGAAGTTCGACGACCGCGGCATCTACACCTTCGGCCTCGAAGCCCGGCTGCGGTTCTAAAGCAACGCGGCATCTCTGGAATACCCTGTCCGCGCGGGCAATAATTGCATGGCTGAATGGGAAGGATTTACGTTGGGCGGGTCGAAATACACAACGTTTTCGCGTGCGGCAACGAAGAGGAGGGACAAACGTGAACCGGTTTTCCAGGCCCCAGGCCAAAAGACGTACCATGGTTTCCATAGCACTCACCGCGCTGGCGGTCGCGATGGGCTTGAGCCTTCTGTCCGCCTGCGCGTTCGCGCAAGTTCCGACGGGGGAGAAAGTCGTCGCGGTCGAGATCGATGGTTTGAAGACCGTCCCGCAGGAGACGGTGATGGAAGTCGTGAAGGTGAAGGTGGGCGACACGCTGGCGGAGGACGCGGTCAGGGCCGACATGCAGGCTATCAGCGATCTCGGACTGTTCTTCAACGTGTCGGCGAGGTTCCATCCCGACCTTGGCGGGATAAGGCTTGTATACGAGGTTGTCGAGAACCCCAAGGTGAAGAGCATCGCCTTTCAAGGCAATGAGGCTGTCAGCACGGACAAGCTCGATCTCCTCATGAGCATAAAGCCTGGGGAGATCCTGAACGTGAAGAAGCTCAACGGCGACCTTGAGCGTATCCTCAAGTATTACTACAACGAGGGTTACTCCGCGAGGATCAAGGACGTGAACGTCTCGGAGCAAGGCGATGTCACGATAGTCCTGGAGGAGCTGCGGGTAAGCGATGTCAGGGTTGAAGGGAACACCAAGACCAAAGAGTACGTGATCAGAAGGCAGATCACAGTGAAACCCGGCGAGCTCCTCAACGTGAACAAACTCCGGGACGACCAGCGGAGGCTCGTGAACCTCGGGATCTTCGAGAGCGTCGACATCAAGCTGGACCTGGACGAAGCCAAGACCGGCTACATAGTCACGTATGTCGTAAAGGAGACGAAGACAGGCAGTGCCGCGTTCGGCGCGGGATGGAGCTCGGCCGAAGGGTTCATCGGGTACATCGAGGTTGCCGAGGACAATTTCCTCGGGCGGCAGCAACGTGTGAACATAAACTGGCAGTTCGGTGGCGGGCGAAACTCTTATGAACTCGGGTTTTACGACCCGTGGCTGGACAACCAGAGGACGTCGCTGGGCCTGAGCCTTTACAGCCGGACATCCAGGGTGGAGAGGAACTGGGACAGCCAAAGCTATCAATTGATAGAGGCAGGGGACACTCCAGACAAGATCAGGTACAGCGAACAGCGCAAGGGCGGCAGCGTGTCGGTGGGCCGGCCGCTGAACGCCGATACGCGGGCGTCGCTGTCGCTCAGGATAGACGCGGCCAAGCTCGTCCCGCTCCCGGCGGAGGGAGAGACGCAACCGGTATGGGAATGGGCTCCGGGCAAGGACCCAAGCGGCGAGACAAGGAGCCTGACCCTCTCGCTGGTCAATGACACCCGCGACTATTACATGAATCCTACGAGCGGCAGCCTCAAGCAGGTATCCGTGGAGATGGCCGGGGGAATCCTCGGCGGGGACTATACGTTCGGCAAGTATCAGGCCGCAGGCAGCGTGTACCGTGAAGTGTTCCGCAATCAAGTGCTCGCCTTGCACGTCGCTACCGGATTGTCCACAGGCACGCTGCCCCCGCAAGAGCAGTACCGCATAGGCGGCGCGGAATCGCTTCGCGGGTACGATTACGGCGAATTCTACGGGGACAAGATGGTCCTCGCGAACGCGGAGTACAGGTTCCAGATCATCAAAGGCCTGCAAGGCGTGGTGTTCGTGGACACCGGCGGCACGTGGCTCAAGGGTGAATCCATGGACCTCGCCGACCTTTCGACTGGCGCCGGTGCGGGCGTGCGCATCGACACGCCTATCGGGATGTTGCGGATAGACTACGGCGTCGGCAAGAAAGGCGGCCAGGTGTATTTCAGCTTCGGGCAGATGTTCTAGGAACACACTCAAATCCAGATTTCTTTTGACCACGCCAGCCCGTTGGCGAAGCGGCGCACATTCGCCGGCGGCAGGCGAGAAGATCACCCCAAGAGGTCCTTGCGGGTGAGAGGGCGGCATTGCTATAATGGGCATGTCCCAAGCGGGAGGCCTTTCTCCGGTAAGGCTTTCGCGTCGGGGCGGTACGGCTTCTGAAAGGATGGATGCAGATGCTCAAGAGCTCAACGAAGGTACTGGGTCTACTGGTGATTGCGGTGGCTGCAATCGCCGTCATTGTGAGCTTGAACGGGTCCTCGGTGTTACGTGCTGCGGGCGAATCGTCCGTCGTCGGCTTCGTATATTCCCCGAAGATAATCGCAGCCGTGGAAGGCTCGGCCGATTATGACAAGGCGAGGAAGACTTACGAGGACTTCGCCCAGCAGCTGCAGAAGGAGTATGACGCCCAGTCTGCGAAAATGGACGACCAGACCAAGCAGTCTAAACTCGCGGAGCTCGAAAAGAAGCTCGCTGCGAAGCAGGTGGAGCTCAACAAGCCGTTCCAGGACAAGATACAGAAAGCCATAGAAGAGGTCGCCAAGAGCGAGGGCGTGTCGATCGTCCTCAGCCAGCGGGTGGAGTTCGAGGCTTTCGTGCCGGTTCGCGGGAAGGATGACAAGATAGTGGGCTCTCAGCCTGCTCCTGTGTCCCTGCCGATCGTCGTGACCGGTGGCAAAGACCTCACAGATCTCGTGATAAAGAAGCTTGGCCTCAAGTAGTCGCTGCGGGTTAGGCGGAGCTGCGGAAAGCGAGACGGTGAGGCGACCGAAGACGTTGTACGTAGAGTTCGGTGGGCAGGCCGCACCTGGCGGCCTGCCGCCGGCGACGGTGGTTTCATGAAGCGGATGACCCTTGGCACAATTGCTCTGATCGGGGCGCTCGCCGTGGTGACCGTCAAGCTTCCCTCGGTGATCCTTGGACTGGCGGGAGCGGTGGCGGGTGCAGATGGCCGCGGCGGCGGGGCGGCCAAGGGGGCTCCGCTTGTTTCCTTTCAACGCCTCGAAGCTCTCTCGCCCCTCGTGATAAAGAGGGGGGCTCCCTCTCTTCCCACCCCTGGAACCTTATCTCTCCCTATCCTCGCGACCGAAGAGACTGAGCCTCAAAAGCCCGGAACGACGGCGGGAGAGCCTGGCGTGAGCCTCGGCCTATCCCAAGACCGTTCCTTGTCGCAGGTTTCAGAATCAGAGAGCGGTGTGCGCGTGAAAGAGCCTACTCAGGGCGAAGCGCCGGCGGTGACGGCGGCTGTTCTAGCTGCCCCAGCTGTCGCAGCTGCGCAGGCGCCGCTCGCCTCGGTGCCGGTTGTGGTCTCCGATCGTGCCACTACGGAAGGGAATTCGGGGCCCTCTCCGCTTTCGCTGGGCGACTCGCTTGGAGATCGCTCAGAGGCGGCAACGGTTCGGGCGCCAACGCCGCAACTACCGGCGACGGCTCCGGCGGCGGCCGCCAGCGGCGGCGGGGGGCGCGACAGCGGCGAAGCGCCCTTGGGGTTCGTCGTGCTCGAGGAGGCGGTGAAGAGGCACCCGCTCTGGGCGAAGCTTGTCTCGGTCGAGCAAGAGATGGATTCCTCCAAGGAGGAGTGGCAGCGGGAGGTGGACGCCTCCGGCCTCACGCAGAGCGACATCGATGAGTGTTACGCGGCCGCGGAGAGGTTGCTCACGGCGACGACGTCCCGAGGGGATGACGAGGAGTCCGGCGGTATCGGCGGGGATTACGCGGGGACGATCGTGAAGAGGCTCGAGGAGACCGAGGCGCGGCTTCGGGACGAGACGGCGCAGAGGATAGAGGCGCGCGCGGCCGAGGTCAAGGCAAAGCTCGAGGACGACCTCTACGCCGAGAGGGCCAGGCTCAACCAGGAGTTCGACGAGTTCAAGGACAAAACCCTGAAAGAGTATTACGTGTCGCTCCTCAATGCGGAGCTGAAGTTGAAGCTCCTCAACCTGCCCGATGATGAACGCAAGGCCCTTCAGGAGAAGCTCGCGAAGCTCACAGTGGAAATGCAGATGAAGATCGACGCCAAGGCCGCGGAGCAGGACGCAGCTTTCCAGGCCTACGCTGAGAAGAGACGTGCCGAGGCCGACGCTGAGATCGCGGCGTTCCAAAAGGCGGAAGAGCAGAGCTTGTCGGAGAAGCTTGCCGGCGAGCGCGCAAAGCTTGAGGAGAGCCTCGCTGACCTTCTGAACGGGACGGATCCCTCGCTGAACCGGGAGACGCAGCAATGGCGCGAGGAGGCTGTCAGGCGCGCCAAGATCGAGGTTACGGCCAGGCGAGATGAGCTCGCCAGGGAGTTTGCGGCGAAGGAAGCCGCGTTCACAGAGAAATACCGGCAGCTTCAGGCACGGCGCGACGCGTTGTATAAGAGAATCTGCGACGATATCCGCGCGGCCGCTCGCAAGCTCGAGGCCGACACCGGCATGAAAGTGAGCGTATTGGAGGGGGCGGCGCCAGCGTCCTCGGCCGATGGTTCCGGCACGGATGCAGGTGCGGGCGCCGGTGGGGGCATCGGTGTGAGTCCGGATGGAGCCGTGGATGTCACCGAGAAGGTGCTTCAGATAATTCGGAACCGTTGAGCGCCGTGTTCGATGTCTTGCGGCGGGAGAGTTGATGCCCATGGAGACGCGCAAGGAATGGACTCTCGGAGAGTTGGCCGCGATGGTCGGGGGGGAGCTTGAGGGCGACCCCCTGCTTCGCATAACCGGAGTGGCGCCGATTGACGAGGCCGGCCCCGGCGACGTGACGTTTGCCGAGGATGAGAAGAAGGCTTCCGCCGCCGCGGAGGGCGCGGCCGCGGCCGTAGTGGTGCGCCGGGGGACACGCCCCGCAAGGAAGCCACGGATCGTCGTGGACGATCCGAGGCTCGCATTTGCGAGGATCCTCGCGGCGTTTGAGCGGGAGCGTGGGGTTCCAGCTGAAGGCATCGACCCGCGCAGCGTGGTCCATCCGTCCGCTACGGTGTTCCGCGGGGCGCGAGTCGGGCCGAACGTGACTGTGGAAGCCGGGGCGACCATTGAGGAAGGCGTTGTGCTCTACCCGGGTGTATACATCGGGCGCGAGGCGAAAGTGGGCGCGGGCACCATCATTTACCCTAACGTGGTGGTGAGGGAGCGCGTCATCATCGGAAGGAACGTGATCATCCACCCAGGTGCGGTCATAGGCGCCGACGGCTTCGGTTATGTGGAGTCAGGCGGAGTGCGTCACAAAATCCCTCAGATAGGCACGGTCATCATCGAGGATGACGTGGAGATCGGCGCCAATGCGTGCGTCGACCGGGCCACGATGGGCGCCACGGTTATCGGCAAGGGCACAAAAGTCGATAACCTGGTCCAGATCGGCCACAACGTGAAAGTGGGCAGGGACTGTGTCATCGTCGCGCTGACCGGCGTGGGCGGGTCAAGCGAGATTGGTGCCTCGTCGACCCTCGCAGGAGCGGTCGGCATTAAGGATCACGTGAAAATCGGCCCGGGCAGCATCATCGCCGCGCACACTCTGGTATGCGCCAATCTCCCACCGGGAGCCTTCGTCTCCGGTAGCCCGGCCCGGCCGCACCGCGAGCAACTCGCCATTGAGGCGGCCGCGCGGAAGCTGCCTGAGTTCCTCGAGCGCGTGCGTTCGCTGGAGGCGGAGATCGACGAGATCAAGCGGGGCCGTTGACGGCCGGAGTACGACTCGGCGAAGCGCATGACTGGGCGAATTTGGCATTCAGAGGTCGTGTTTCTAAAGTAGGAAACCCGGGCCCGTGCGGAGAATAATCCTCCAGACCACGCAGAAAGGAGGGTTATTCGAACGTGAGAAAGACCGGTATTGCCGTCACAGTCGCGCTGTTGCTCGTTGCTGTGGCCGCCGCAGGCCCTCGGAGCTACGCATCGACCACGTACACCGGAGAAACCGGGCTGCTTCTGGTGCCTTCCGCAGACACGCTCGGTGCGAACACCATTAACATCGGGTACGGTCACCTGAGGCTGGTGAACATCGTGTCTGTCGGGGTTGGGCTTACGCCGAACCTCGAGGTAGGCATCGGCTCCACGGGGTTCAGCGACGGGGCTTCCGTATATCCCCTTCTAAAGCTCAGGCTGATGGGGGAGTCGCGCGATATGCCCGCGGTCGCGGTGGGCCTTGAGGACAACGCGCTATATGTGGCCGCGAGCAAGCGGCTTTCCTCACGGGGTGCCCGCGTCCACGTGGGGTTCGGCTCCGGAAGGTTCGATGGGCTGTTCGCCGGGGTCGACCTCGTGCTGAACCCAGTGGCTATTTCGGGCGGGGGCTCGTCGGGGTTCCCCGTGACCACCCTTATGGGCGAGTATGTCGGCGGCGAATTCAATGTGGGCGCCAGGTTCGACGTAGCTAACGGCCTTGCGCTCGACGTCGGGCTTCTCGACATGAACGCGCTTTCGGCCGGCGTGTCGTTCAAGTTGAAGTTCTGAAGGACGCCGTGCCGGCGCACGCGCGGCCGCAACCGCCCTATCGCGTGGCGGTTGCGGCCTCTTTCATAAGGGTGCAACGTCTGGTAACCGAGGGTGTGAGGTTCCAGTTCCCCTGCAGGAGGTATTCGGCAAAACAAAGAGAAAATAGCACGGGGGGTGAGGCTCATGGCGGGACCTGGCACACGCGCGCGCAGCGTCGTTCCAATGCGTGGTTTGGTTGTCATCATGACTTTCGTGGCCGCTGCGGCGGGTTTCGTTCTCGCCTGCGACGGTGCGAGCGCTTGCGTCGGTGCACGTCCTCTCGCCATGGGCGGGGCGTTCATCGCTGTCGCGGATGATGCGTCCGCGGTGTATTGGAATCCCGCGGGCGTGGCCGGGTTTGGCCGGCGCGAGTTGGGCCTCACGGTCACCTTGAACAACAGGGACACCTTCAACTACGATGAGTTCCTGGCTTACGCGGGCCCCGGCCCGATTCCTGAATCCGGGGTCGGGCTCGGCCTCGTCTCGGAACATGTCGGTTCGCTTGAGGAAAGCGAGGCGTATCGCGGGTCGACATGGCTCGTGTGCTCGGCGGCCTGCTTGGTGTCGCGAGACCTCGCGCTCGGGGCGAACCTGCGGTACGAAGCCCACGCCCGCCGCCTTCCGGGCCGAGACCTCGTCGCTGGGTCTCGCTGGGGCTTGGACCTCGCGCTCCTCTACCGGCCGGGTCCGGAGCTGTCTTTGGGTCTGCTCTTGCAGGATTCAGGCTTTTCGCCTATCAGGTGGGGAGACGGCCAGGAGGACGCCGTGCCGGTGAATATCCGCCCGGGTATTGCGTTCCGGCCGGACCCTGCCACCATACTCGCCGTCGACTTATACGACCTCGGCGCGCTTGTCTCCGGAAGCGCGGGCGAAGAGGGCGGCGGTTTCGCGGTCCGCGCGGGCGTGGAGCGCAGAGTGACCAAGACGCTTACGGCAAGGCTCGGTTATTACGGGATCAGCCCCTGGGCGGGTGCCATCACTTGGGGGGCGGGATGGCAGCGTGACGCGTGGCAGGTGGACTACGTCTACCTCGGCGCCGGGACCGTCCCGGGACATCCGGGGCTTGGGGGGACGCACCAGATAGGGGTGACGCTCAAGTTCTGAGGGTCATAGACCGCTACTTGGCCAAAGAGTTTTGCGGCCCATTCATCGGGTGCGTCGCCGGGTTCGTGCTCATTGTGCTCGCAGGGCAGCTCTTTTGGCTCGCCGAGCTCATCATAGTCAAGAAGATAGCCGCTTCGGCGGTGGCGAGGATGCTCCTGTACAAGCTTCCCGACGCGGTGGTGCAGTCGCTTCCCGTCGCCACGCTCTTCGGAGCGCTCCTCGCCATAGCGCGCCTTTCCAAAGACAGCGAGCTCTCGGCGCTGCGGGCGAGCGGCGCGCGGGTTCCCAGGCTCATTCTTCCCCTTCTGACCATGGCTTTCCTGGTGAGTGTCCTGACGTTCTGGCTGAACGAGCGCGTCGTCCCCTGGGCGAACCACGAATACGAGAACATGGTGAGAAAGCTCGTCCTTCAGGAGTCCCTCCCATCAGTGGAAGAGAACGTGTTCTTTCGGGGAACCGGGGATAGGTTCTTCTACGTGCGAGAGGTGGACCCGAGCGCGCGCGTTCTCCGCGACGTTATGGTGTACGAGGTAAGGCGCGATAAACCCCCGAGGATCATCACCGCGCGCCAGGGGACCGCCACGGGCATGCTCTGGACTCTCGAGGACGGCGTGGTCCACGACCTGGACACGGATGGGTACGTTGCTTACGAGGCGAAGTTCAAGTCGATGACCATAGAGATGGACGAGGACTTCGACGCGTTCTTCGGCGAGCAGAAAACCCCCGCTGAGATGAGCCGCAGGGAGCTCGGAGAGCACATCACCCTCTTCCGGCGGAGCGGGATCAAGGTGAACGCGCTCATGGTGGATTACGACCTCAAGCTCGCCTTGCCCCTGGCCGCCCTCGTGTTCGTCCTCACGGGCGGTCCTCTCGGCGTCGCCGGCCCGAGATCAGGGAGGCTTTTCGGCGCCGCCGTGAGCGGCTGCTTGGCTTTCTTGTACTACGTGCTGTCATCAGTCCTGCGCTCGCTCGGGTGCAATGAAGTTCTCCCGCCGCTTGTGGCGGCGTGGGCGCCCAACATCCTGTACGCGGCGGTAGGAGTGTTTCTCATGATACGCAGCGAGAAGGTGCGGTAAACCCGTGGTGAGGAGTCTGAAACGGCTGGCGACTTCCGCGGCGTGGCCGGCGCTCGCAACCGGACCCGGAGTCGTGGTTCCGGATGCGGGAGCGCACGGCGGGTCGTGGGCGTTTCGTCCCCGCGGGTTTCACCACCGGGCCCGGAGGGGCGTTGCGCCGCTTCCCTTGGTCGCCCTTCCTTTGCTCGCCTCCTTGGCCATGCTTCTCATCCTCGCTCTTCCGGCGCTCGCCGCTGGGTCGGCCGCGGCTTCGTCAGAGCCCGCGCGCCTCTCGGGTGACAAGGTAACCGTGGACCTTGAGGCGAGGCTCGCCCGCGCCGAAGGCAATGTGGTGCTTACCTACAAGGATCTCCGGATCACGTGTGAAGTCCTGGAGGTGAACACCTCATCGGGGGAGCTCGTGGCCACCGGACACGTGGAGCTTCACGACGGCGACGATGTGGTCACCGGGGACGTGCTTCGTTACAACCTCAACGAAAGGCGCGGCAGCATCACTCATGGACAGGCGAGCGTCACCGGCGAGGGGATAGAAGGCAAGATATACGTGTCCGGACAAGCGTTCGCCTCTGAACCCGGCAAGCTCACTGTCACTGGCGGCTCGTTCACCACGTGCGACCTTGAGGAGCCTCACTATCACGTGGAAGCGGGGGAGATAGAGGTGTACGTGGACGACAGGATCGTCCTCAGGAACGTGTCTTACTGGGAGGGGAAGCTCCGTCTCTTTTACTGGCCGTACCTGGTGTTGCCCATCCGGGAGGAGAACGCGTTCGAGCTCCCGAAGATAGGTTACGGCCCGACCGAGGGATGGTTCGTAAAAACGACGTACAACTACTACCGCAGCCCTTCCTCCCGAGGCTCACTGTACCTCGATTATCTCAGCAGGCTGGGCGTGGGCGCGGGGGTAAAGCACATCTACAAGGCCGGGACCCTGGGCAGCGGGTTCGTGTACGTGTACGGTATTGCCAACTCCCTTGCCGGGCTCGCTAATTCAAAGTTCGAGATCTCCCACGACATTGAGTTTGGCGGTGGAACGGGGGCCCATCTCGACCTGCGGTACAGCGACACGGCGACATCGGAGGGCGCTGTTTCCAACAAGGAACTGAAGGGCGTTGTGCAGCTTTCCCAAAACGACGAGCAAGGCTCCGCGAGCGTCACCGTGGAGAGGACGGCGGAGTGGGGCAGCGCGCCGAGCGACGAGACTCGGGTGTCGGCGAGTGTGAGCCGCCGGATGGCTGGGGGATTGTCTCTTTCCGGGAACGCCACGTACCTCAACTACAGCGTGCCCGGGGGCGACGCGGACTCCTCCGAGAGATTCCTCAACTACAAGGTGGACATCTCCAAGGACACTTCCGTTGGCTCGCTGCGGTCCGTCTGGGAGCAATACGTGAAGCCCCGGGAACGTGAGGAGCAGGAAGAAGAGGGAGAGGTGGAGCCGCTGCCGTACGAGGCCATAGGCCGCGCGCCCGAGGTCACGTTTGAAAGCAAACCGTTCCGGCTTGGGAGCGTTCCCCTGGATCTGCGGGTGACGGCGGCATATGGTAGGTACTCGGAGAGGCCGTCCGGATGGGCCTATCCGGGCACGGTAAAAGCAGCCAGAACGGAGCTGGGGCTCGTTGCGCCGCCGAAGTCTTACGCGCTCTGGTCGGGCGCGCGGGCGACGGTCTCCGGCGGGCTCGTATTCGACAGCTACACCACGGGGCAGGAGCGCGCCGTGGCCTCCGCGAACCTGACGATGGAGACGGGAGTGTTCGGGAACGCCCTGCGCCTCAAGGGCGGCTACGAATACTGCGGGGTCTTCGGCGACACGCCTTTCGCGTTTGATGAAAAGACCCGCGAGGGGCTCATCAGCGGCAGCCTCACTTTCTCGCGCAGCCCTTTGACCTTCTCCGTTGAAGGGGGATACGACCTTTACACGCAGGAGTATAAAGATTTCGTGGGGCGGCTGCGCATATCGCCGCGTGGCGCGTGGGCTGTCGAAGCGCAGGCTACCTACGATCCCGACCAGGCAGCCATGAAGGAAGCCATAGGCAAGATCGAGATCTCGCCGTCGGAACGAGGCGCATTTAAGCTTGGCGGGAGGTACAGCTTTCCCAAGCAGGCCCTGGACAGGATCGAGAGCGACGTCGAGCTGAACATCGGGGATGCATGGAAAGTGCAATGGACCGTGGTATATGGCGGCCCATCGAAAGGTGTGCTCCAGGGCAACGTCGGCGTGACGCGCGACTTGCATTGCCGGGAGCTCAAGATATCGTACAGTTACACCGACAACCAGGTGTGGCTGGAGTACAGGATCAAGGCGTTCCCGTATGAAGGCATACGGTTCGGCCTCGGGGACCAAGGCGTGCTGTTTTGAAACCCCGGGTCGATGCCTCGAGCTGGCGGGGAGGTGGGCGACATGTCCAAGGCTCTTAGGGCGGCTGTCATCGGCCTCGGCGTGGTTTGCCTGGCGAGCCTCGTGGCCGTGGTGCTGAGACCTGCGCCTGCCTCTCCGCCTTCTCCTCCGCCGTGTGCGGCCCCGTCCGATCTTCCCGGCGGCGGGCAGGGGCCCGACGCGACCGGCCCTCATCAAGGCGCCGGCTCGGGTCCCGCTGCGGGCAACGCGGGTGAGACCGGCTCTTCGGATCGCGCAAGCCTCCTGGGTGGCCCGGGTATCACCGTGGAGCAGGGGCGCTTCGTGGGGAGGTCTGGTGGCGAGCGGCGTTGGGAGCTCAGCGCGGACCAGGTGCTGGTGAGGGAAGGGGAGACCCGCGTAGTGGTGGAGGGCATCCGGGACGGCGTGCTCTACGATGGCGGTGAGCCGTGGCTGCGGTTTTCCGCGGCCCGCGGTGAGGCGGACACCGCGACGAATAGCCTGGTGCTGGAGGGTGTCCGGTTTTCGTCGAAGGAAGGTGACGTGCTCACCGCCCGCAAACTCACGTGGTCTGAGAAAGACCGGAAAGTGATGATCGAAGGCAACATCCGCGTCCAACGGGGTGAGGGCTCCGTATTGCTGTGCGAGAAGGCGGAATACCGTCCCGGAGACAACGTCCTGGAGGCGATCGGCAGGACTACGGTGGAGATAGAGCTTTCTGACGGAGAGACGGACTGAGAGGCAATTGGAGTGGGAAAAAGGGGGCCAGACGAAAGAGGCGCGACCGTGCGCGCGGGGACGCGCTCGATGCCCGCTTGGAGGGGGGTGGGTGCGTGACAGCTCTAAGTGACAAGGCCAAGCTCGTTTTCGTGGCGGTCCTCGTCGGCGCCGCCGCGATGACCCTTTCGACACAGGGTGTGTGGGCCGCCAAGGAGAAGGTGGTGGTGACCGCGGACAAGAGGGTCACCATCGATTTCGACGCTAATGTCACGGTCTTCGAGGGCAACGTCAAGATATCGTACTCCGATGTGGTGATCACGGCCGACCGGGCTGAGGTCAAGGGCAGGAAGACCGCTACCATAACCGGGAACGTCAGGCTCGTGCAGCAGGACATCACTCTCGAGGGCAAAGTGCTCACCGCGTATATCAGCGAGAAACGGGTGGTCGTCGAGGACGGCGTCACTCTGACCAAGAAAGAAGCCACGGCCGGCAACGGCGAGGTCGTGGTCACGTGCGGGCGGATGGAGCTTGATACGAACACGCGCGGGTTTGTGGCCTCTGGAAACGTGGAGATGAAACGGGGCGACACTCTCGCCCGTGGCGAGCGGGCGACCTACACCGAGAGGGACAAGGTCGCGATACTTGAGGGCAATGTGTTCGCAAAGGGTAAGAATGGAGAAACGGTAAACTGCGCCAGACTGCTCTTCCGCACCGACCGGGATTACATCGAGGCCCTTGACAAGGTTACTTTGGAGTTTGAGGTTGAGGAGGAGCAGGGTCCCTAGCGGGCCGCACCGTGGGCGACTCCACCCTGTCTGGCAACGTCCCCCATAGCAGGCAGAACTTCGGCCCGTCCGCCTTCCAGCTACTGTGTTATAATCGGGTAAGGCCGCCCGGGCTTTGTCCGGCAGCCGGGAGCCGGGCGGTCACGTGGGAGGCGAACGTGGGAGGCGGGCCCATGCTTGCAATGGTAAGGGAGGGCTTCGGGAGGGACATCCTCGTCGCCCTCGTTGTCACGGTGCTTCTCGGCGCCGCCTTATCTGGTGGCGTTGCCCGCGCGGTCGATACATACCTTGGCAGACAGGTCACCGGCGTTTTGGGAGACCTGGGCGAATACGATCTCATCCTGCATGTGCGACAGGACGCCCACGACGCTGCAAGCGCGGAGATATCCAAGGTGCTGTCTTCGTCGTACAAGGGCGCCCGTGTCAAAGAAGGTCCCACGGTGATCGGTCGCGCCAACTTCTTCATTTCCCTTCCAGGCAAGCTGCGCACCCGCTCGGGGATCGAGGGGCTCGCCCGCGCGCTCGGCGACGTGCCGGGCGCGAGCGGCGTGACCTTCATCATCGAGCCGCGACTCAGCGTGTCCGGCATAGAGCCAGGGGCTTTTTCCTTCCTCATTGGCCAGGTGGAAAAGGTGCCCGGCGTGAGGTTCTGCTTTCGGGACGGAGGCAGCATAGCGGTGGTGCTCGACTCTGTCGCCGACGTCAGGCGGACCTCCGATGCCATTCAGCGCCTCCTCGATCGCTACCGAATCGTAGAAGTGAGGTTCCCCATCGGCCAGGAGGTTGAAGACTCCGTAGCCGCAGGCCAGGCCTTCGCCGAAGACCTCAAGTCGCCGGCCGGAGCGGGGGCGACGCTCGCGCGTGACGTCACGCGCCGCGGCGGAGGATCCGACCTCGAAGACCTGACGGCCACCCTGACCGAAATGAAGCGATTCCTCGAATATTACGCGGCAAGGGTCACTATAACTCCCACTTCCAAGGCGCCCCTCCACCCGGGGGATCTCGTGTTCCTCGAAGCACCCGCGCAGCGCGCCGCGTCTCCGTCTGCCGCGGGCGCGGACAAAGACTCTGGTAAGCGCGTGGGTGTGCTCGTTCAGGTCAAGGAGATCTCAGGCGGCACGGCGACAGGGATCGTGGTTGAAGGCGACACGAACGCCCTCGGTTTCAAGCCGGTCCAACAGGCGCCGGCACGCGGCTCCGCACCGGGCCCTACCACCATAGTCGACGAAGCGGACGCTTACCGCACGCCGGCTCTTGCCGCGTACGTCGCAGACTCAACCGGACGCCCTCGGGCGCGTATCGGCACCGCTTACGTGACGAGCGAAAGCAAGAGGCTCGCATACATGGTCGACGAGAGCGTCCGGCTCCTCCGCGAGCTGGAGACGTTCCGCGAGGATGCTTACCAGGCCTCGCTTTCCGCCCTTGACATACTGGGCATGTACGACAACACCGTCGGGCGGCTCGTGGGCGTGCAGAGAGCGCTCGAGAAAGCTCAAGAAGCCCTGGGCGCGCCCGGCGACAGCACGCTGGGGTGGCAAGAGGCGGCCGCGGTGGAGAAGGCTATCGGCGACGCCATCGGTGCCGTGGACTCCCTCGAGTCAGCTCTGGGCAAGATAGGCTCTTTCGAGTCAAGAGCGAAGGAGGTGCTGTCCGTGCTTTCGTCTACAGGCGAGCTTCTCGCGGAGGACGCGGGAACGGGCAACGGCGACCTGCCGCCCGCCGTCCGCGACAGGGTGGCCGCGCTTCGGGCAGCGCTCGACCTCGCGGGCGTGAAGGCCGTCGAAAGAGCCAAGGTCATCGATGATCTCGTGCGCCGGGCGAATCCTGCCGCGCAGGAGCTTGCGAAGTGGAAGACCGCGCTGTCAGGCATCGCCGGCCGAGTGTCGGGCATACGGGCCCTTCTCGCGACCGGCCGCGCCGGAACAGTCGTGTCCGACATGCTCGATGCCACGAACACCGTCCTCGCGCAGCTCCAGGACATGGATGTAGCCGGAATGCAGGAGCAGATCCGCGAGGTCTCAAAGGACCTCGGAGCGGTGCGGTCCATCGACACTGATGCCATAATCCGGGAGCTGGAATACATAAAGGAATCGTTGCCAAATCTAAAGGATGACGAGGTTGGGCGGTCCATTCGCCTGATCGACCAGTACATCAGCGGCGAGGTCATACCTGGCGACAGCCTCCAGCTTCTGGTCGATCGCGGCGTGAGCCTGGAGGCGGCCCGGAGTGCGGCGGTCAAGAGATTCGGGCCGGGCGTCCGCGTGTACGTGAGTCCCGTCGGCGTGATCGAGCCCGGGGTGAGGAGCGAGGTGTACAGGGTTCTCCGAGAAGCGCGGTCCACGGTGGCAGCCCTCGTGTCGATAGTGTTCGTCCTTCTGGTCCTCGTCCTGGATCACGCGAGCGTCGTGAGCGCCATCAGAGAGCTGCGGCGAGAGGGGGCGCAGCTCCGGAGCCGCCGGGGGGGCCGGACGCCGGGCCGCGCCTGGCGAGCCTTGGCCCGCTTGTTTGATGCGGGCGCGGCCTACGCGACGGCCATGGGCGCGGCCATCCTCATGCCGGTGTTTGTGGCGTCTGGCGCGCAGGTGCCCTATTTGAGGCTGTGGCACGTGGCGCTCATAGGAGCGGCGTTGGGGTACCTCGTATCCCTCGAGAGCGGGAAGATAAGTCCCGCTCCCAGCGACGAGATCACTGCGGGCATCGCGATGGGCCTGACCTATACCCAGGTTATGCGCGAGATAGTGGTGCCGTCCTCACGCCCGGGCATACTGGCCCTCCTGAATCGCAGAAAGATCATGTTGAAGGGGATGAAGGGATGAATGCCCCCGCAGCGGCGAGCGCGCCCATCCTGACCGTGGAAGGCCTCGTCAAGCAGTACGGAAAAACCCGCGCCCTCACGGGGATCGATCTTCGCGTCGCGCCCGGTGAGACGGTGGTGGTCACGGGCCCGAGCGGCTGCGGTAAGTCCACCCTCCTTCGGTGCATCGTGAGGCTCACCGAGCCCGACGCGGGCCACATCACATTCGAGTCGCAGGACATCGTCACGTTGCCTTACCGCGAGCTTCTCAAAGTCCGCAGGAAGATCGGTTTTGTGTTCCAGCGCTTCAACCTCATCGCCAGGCTCTCCGCCCTCGACAACGTGGCGCTCCCGCTGGTCGGGGCGGGCGTGGCAGTGGACGAGGCTCGCGAGAGGGCCCGCCGGGCGCTCGAGCGTGTGGGGCTCTCCAGCGGCGTCGCGCGGCGAAGGCCGGCGGAGCTGTCAGGGGGCGAAGCCCAACGCGTCGGGATCGCAAGGGCCCTCGCGACGGAGCCCGTCCTCATGCTTTGGGACGAGCCGACCGCTTCGCTTGATCCGATTCTCGTTGGAGAGGTCCTGGATGTCATGGAGGACCTCGCCAAAGCTAGGGATACCGCCATGGTCATCGTCACTCACGAGATGAGGTTCGCGCTTCGCGCGGCGGACCGGCTGGTGTTGCTCGAGCGCGGGGCGGTCGCGGAGGAAGGCTGGCCCGAGGAGGTCTTCGCTGAGCCGCGATCGGAGATCGGCAGGAGGTACCGCAGGCTCCTTCAGCTGTGAACGTCAAGAGGGAATCCAGCGCCGATGTAGAACTATGGTGTTAACTGTCGAGGAGAGGTGACGCACTTTGGCCGCGCGGCTGCTCGAGCGCGAGACCACGGTGGCGAGGGCGGTGTCGTACCGCGGGCGAGGTCTTCACACAGGCAAGCCGTCCCAGGTGACCATCTGTCCCGCGCCGGCCGGGACCGGCATCGTGTTCGTCCGCTGCGACCTGCCGCAACGTCACACGATCCCCGCACACATAGATTTCGTCGGGACATCGCGCCGCGCCACCGGGCTTGCGCGCGACGGCGTGGGCGTGCTCACGGTGGAGCACATCCTTGCCGGAGTTCTCTGGGCGGGGGTGGATAACGCCCTTATAGAAGTGGAAGGGGAGGAGATCCCGCTCGGGGATGGGAGCTCGCGCACGTTCGTGGACCTTGTGGAGGAGGCGGGCGTCGTCGAACTCGAGCGTGAGCGGAGGGTGCTGCGGGTCGAGACGCCCGTGTGGGTCACACGGGATGAGGCGTGCGCCGTCGCCCTGCCGGCCGACGACAACGGGCTTCGCGTGAGCTTCACATTCGTCGCCGCAAGGCCGGGGATGCGGTCGGAGCACGTCCACTTCAACGAGGTGACTCCCGAAGTATTCAAGCGCGACATCGCGCCCGCCCGCACCGTCGGGTTCCAGTGGGAGATCGCGACCCTCCGGGAAAAGGGGATCGCGCTGGGCGTCGGTCGGGACGAGGCGGTCATAGTCGGCGAGAACGGGTACGTGGGCCATGCGAGGTTCGCGGACGAGGCCGCCAGGCACAAAGCCCTTGATCTTCTGGGGGACATCGCGCTCCTCGGGAGGGTCTCGGGGCATTTCATCGGGATCGGCTCGGGGCACGCGCTCAACCACGAGCTCGCAAGGGCGGTCGCCCGGACGGCTAGGTACGCGATGTAAGGGACAGGAGGGCGCATATCGGATCATGATCGATTCAGTTGGGATTCAGGCAGTTCTGCCTCATAGGTACCCGTTCTTGCTGGTGGACCGCATCACCGAATTGGAACAAGGCAAGCGCGCCGTGGGCGTCAAGAACGTAACCATCGGCGAGCCGTTCTTCCAAGGTCACTTCCCCGGAAATCCCGTGATGCCGGGGGTGCTCATCCTGGAGGCCATGGCGCAGGTGGTAGCGTTCGCCGCGCTTGGCATTGAGGGGGCCCGGGGCAAGATACCCTATCTAGTGGCCGTGGACAAGGCCAGGTTCCACCGGCCGGTGGTGCCCGGGGACCAGCTGCGACTCGAAACGGAGCTCGTGAGGGTGAGGCGCGATTCCGGCAGGGCCGCTTGCTCCGCTTTCGTGGACGGCAAGCTTGTGGCGGATGCGGAGATGACTTTCGCCCTGGTGGATGCGCCTGCCGGGGGCGGAACGGATGGCGGCGGGAGTACCGCGGCGAGGGCGAGGGAGACGGGCGTGATAGGCGAGACAGGCGAGGAGACAGGCGAGTGAGAGGGGGCATCCTAATGAAAACTGCCCGCACACCGGGTTTTCGCGTCAGGAAGATCCACGAGACAGCCATAATCCATCCAACGGCGAAGATAGGCCAGGACGTGATCATAGGGCCGTACTGCATCATCGGGGAGGACGTGACGATCGGCGACGGGTGTAAACTCGGCAGCCACGTGGTCATAGAGGGGCCGACCACGATCGGCAGGAACTGCACGTTCTCCTCAGGGGCAAGGATCGGCGTGGAGCCGCAAGACTTCAAACACAACGGCGAGAGGACGACCCTTGTCATTGGGGACAACAACATCTTCCGGGAGTTCGTCACCGTGAGCCGCGGCACCGTCGCAGGCCACGGGGAGACGCGGATAGGCGACAACAACATGGTGATGTCGTACGGCCACATTGCCCACGACTGCCGCGTGGGAAACCACACGATCATCACTGGCGGCGCCGCGCTCGCCGGTCACTGCACGCTCGAGGATCATGCCATCATCGGCGGCATGGCCGGGGTGCACCAGTTCGTGAAGATCGGCACGATGGCGATGATCGGCGGCATGGCGAAGGTAACGAAGGACGTGCCACCGTACATGCTGGTCGACGGGAACCCCGCCCGCGTGATCGGCGTGAACATCGTCGGCATGCGGAGGAACGGCACGCCGCCCGAGGTGCGCGACGCGGTGAGACGCGCCTACAAGATCCTCTACGAGTCCGGACTCAACCTCTCGCAAGCGATCGGCAGGATCGAGCAGGAGCTCGGCGGGAGCGAGGAGATCGCCCATCTCGTTCAATTCCTGAAGACCTCCGCGCGGGGCGTCATCGCGGGCCACCCCCGGGAATCTCAAACAACGCCGGATTGAACGCGCGAATTGAACGCAGAATCGGAAGAAAGGGTGGCAGGGCAGATGACCGCCGTGGGACCGCCCAGGCTCGGGCTCATCGCAGGCGAGGGGGAGCTTACCGCGTCCGTTGCGGAGAAAGCTTCAGCCCTCGGCAAGGAAGTCATCGTGGTATCCCTTACGGATAGGCTCGATCCCTCGGTGGAAGCCGCCGCTTCCAGGATCTACCGCGTCGATCTCCGCGACGCGCTTTCCATCGTGCCCATCCTTGTTCGGGAAGGCGTGACCGAGGCCGTCATGATAGGCAAAGTCTGGAGGGCGCACGGGTTCCGCCGGCGCCGGGTGGCGCGAATGGTCGAAACGGTCGCGGCGGGCCAGCGTTGCCGCACAGACGTCCAGATCCTTTCGGGTTTCGCGGAGAAGCTGCAACAAGCGGGGATCGCCCTTGTGAGCCAGGTGCGTTACTTGGACGACGCGCTCGTGCAGGAAGGCGTCGTGGGGTGCCGCGTTCCGTCCCCGGCGGAGTGGGGGGACGTCGAGTTTGGGGTCCTCATGGCGAGGGCAGTGACCGAGGCTGGGATCGGTCAGGCTGTGGCGGTGAGAGACTGCGCGGTGGTGGCGGTGGAGGCGGCCGAAGGCACCGACGCCATGATACGGCGGGCGGGCAGGCTCGCTTCGGGATGCGTCGTGGTGAAGATGTCTTGGCCCAGCCAAGACGAGAGGTTCGACCTCCCTGTAGTGGGGCCCGGTACAATCGAGGTCATGAAGAAGGCGCGGGCAAAGGTGCTCGCGTGCGAGGCGGGCAGGACCATAATGGTGAGGAAACGCGATGCCGTCGCTTCGGCGGATGAGGCTGGGATCGCCGTGGTCGGGGTGTCGCGGATGAGGACGAGAGGCGGAGCCGCTTGAAGGTAATGATGGTGGCCGGGGAGGCGTCCGGTGACCTGTACGGAGGCCACCTGGCCTCAAAGTTGAAGCTTTTGCGCCCTGACATCGATATGTTCGGTCTGGGCGGGAGGTTGATGCAGGCTGCCGGTGTGCGCCTGCTTTTCAACCCCACGGGCCTTTCGGCTGTGGGCCTTGTGGAGGCGGTGCGAAGCGCTGTCGCGTTGCGGGGAGTGCTTGCCGAGGCACGGCGCGCACTCAGCGTGGAGAGGCCGTCGTGCGTCGTTTTCATTGACTTCCCCGAGTTCAATATGAGGCTCGCCGGGACCGCAGCGAGCCTGGGCATTAAGTCGGTGTACCTCTTTGCCCCGACGGCGTGGGCATGGCGGCGGGGTCGCGCGGGCCGCGTGGCGAGGACCGTGACGAAGGTGGCGTCGGTGTTTCCGCTGGAGGCGCAGGTATACCGGGAGGCGGGGGCGGACGTGGAATTCGTCGGCCATCCACTGCTCGACCTCGTGAGCCCGGCTACGGCCGCGGACCGGGTGGCTGCCAGGGCAGAGCTGGGAGTGGAATCCGGGGCCGGGCCCTGCGTGCCCGTGGTGGGCCTTCTCCCCGGAAGCCGCGCTCAGGAGATCAGGCTCCTTCTCCCGCCCATGCTCGACGGCGCGGCGAAGATTGCCGCGGCTAAACCCACGGTCAGTTTTGTCCTGCCGTTGGCCGAGACCGTGCCTGAGCACGCGGTCCGCGAGGCTGTGGAGGCGTCGCGTCTTCCTATCCGGGTCGTGCGGGGGCAGGCGCACCGGTGTATGGCGGCCGCGGACGCGATCGTGGTCGCGTCGGGCACGGCCACGCTCGAGGCGACCATAGTGGGGACGCCCATGGTGGTGGTGTACCGAGTATCGCGGTCCACCGCGCTTCTCGCGAAGCTTCTCTTGAGGACGCCATACATTTCGTGGCCGAACATCCTCGCGGGAAAGCGCGTCGTTCCGGAGCTGCTGCAGGACGAGGCGAACAGCGAGGCCATCGCCCGCGAGGTCCTGAAGCTCCTCGACGATCCGTCGTCCGCGGGCGCGATGGCCGGCGAGCTTGCGACGGCCCGCGCGGCGCTGGGGTCGCCGGGGGCGTTGGAACGCGCCGCGAGGCTGGTGGTGGAGGTGAGCGGCGGATGATAGCGCGCGGCGGCAATCCCGCAGACGCGCCCCGGTTGGCGATCGGGCGGCGCGCGGTGGTGGTTATCGTGGCTAACAGCCCGGGCGAGGTATCGGGCTGGGCGACGCCCGTGGTGAGGAGCTTGCGCGCCTTGGAAGGCGAGGTTGCGCCGGCTTTCGACGGGCTCGGTCTCGTTGTGGTGCTGCCCCCGTGTCCCTTCGCGAGCGGGCATGAGGCGGAGGTCGCGGCCGCTACGACGGGAGTGGACGCCGTGGTGAGGCCGTCCGAGTACGTGAAGTACGCGCTTCTCGGCGTGGTCCCGAAAGGGCTGCGGCCGTTTTTGGGCAACCCCGGCATCGTCGTGCACCTGGGTGGTGACCCAATGCATTCCGCGCTCCTTGCGAGGAGACTGGGCTACCCTGCCGTGCTTTATACCGACCGCACGGCGGGGTTTGTCGGGAGCTTTGCCCGCTTCATGGTAGAGGACGCGCGTGTGGAAGGCAAGCTTCGGAAGAAGGGCGTGCCCGCTGAGAGAATCGCGGTCGTGGGAAACCTCATGATAGACGGGGTGAGGGCCGGCGTCGGGAGGAAGGAGACAAGGGCCGCCCTCGCGGTGGAAGCGGACGCCCCGCTCGTGTGCCTGCTGCCGGGCAGCCGCAGGCAGCAGATATCCCACATCATGCCGTTCTTCCTGAGGGTCGCGGAGATCGTGAAGAGGTTCCAGGACGATGCAGCGTTCATCGCGGTGCTGTCGCCCTACGTGAGCCCCAGCATGGTCGGAGCAGCGCTGTCGGCCGCCGCGCAAGGACGGGTCAGCCCGGATCGGGGTCAAGTGGGCGCGAGCGGTTCGGTGGCCGACGCGAAGCCGAGGGGCGGAGCGCTTGGGAAGCTTGAGGGCGCCGGTGGGAGGCTGGTCCGGGTCGGGGGGGCATGGACACAGAACCCTGAAGGCGAGGCGGAACCCGCGTACGTCGTCCAGACAGACGAGGGGGTAACCGTGAGGCTGGTGGAACGGGGACGCTATGACGCCATGGCCGCGTCCGACGTGGCCGTAACGTTGCCGGGCACCGTCACGGCCGAACTTGCGTTTCTAGGAGTGCCGACCGTGGTGGCCGTTCCGATGAACCTGCCGGAAGAGGCGCCCCTCCCGGGGCTTGCGGGGCTTCTCGGGGGCATCCCGGGGGCAGGCCGCTACCTGAAACGCGTCGCCGTCCAGAGGGCCCTCGAGCGTATCGAGTTTACTGCGATTCCCAACAAGCGCCAGAGACGAATGATCGCTCCCGAGGTCCGGGGGATCATCGGCGCCCAGGACGTGGCCATCAAGGTTTTGGAGCTATTGCAGGACGCGAAGGCGCGCGGTAGAATTGCTCTGGAATTGAGGCAGGCCATGGGCCAGCCCGGCGCGTCGGACCGGGTCGCTGCGGCTATCCTTGAGACGTTGATTTCGACTGGAGGTAGGCGCCGTTGACGGAGGGCAGGAAAGGCCCCTTTAAAAGGCTCATCAGGGCGATGTTGCCCTATGCCCACATCTTTGCGGGCGGCCTTGTCTGTACCGTCCTCGCGGGCCTCTCTAACCTTGTAATATACTGGGTGGTCAAGGAGCTGATAGACAGGGTCCTCTCAGGGCCCGACGTCGCCGCGCGCGCCTCCATGCTCAATCTCATAGTCCTCGGCATCCTGGTGCTGTTCTTTGTCAGGGGCATCGTCCTGTACGGCCAGGTTTACCTCATGGCGTTCGTGGGGCACAGGGTCGTCGCGGATCTCCGGGAGAGGATATACGGTCACCTCCAGCGTATGTCGTTAGGGTTCCACGAAAGCCGGCGCCGCGGTGAGATGATATCGCGCGTCACGAACGATGTGGCCATCGTGCAGGCGAGCGTGTCATCGGGCATGGCCGAGCTCCTGTCGCAGGTGGTCGTGCTGGCGGGAACGGTGGGTTTCATGTTCTACCTGGATTGGAGGCTTTCCATCGTGACCCTCGCCATCATGCCGCTGGTCGCCACGGTTGTTGGGAAAGCTGGCAAGAGGCTCCGGCGGATAACCGGGCTCATCCAGAGCACCATCGCTGACGTCACCTCTGTGCTGCAGGAGACGCTCGCGGGCATCAGGATAGTCAAGGCCTTTACCATGGAAGCCCACGAGATGGAGCGGTTCCGCCGCGAGAACGAGGGCAATTTCGCGGCCTCGCTCAAGGGCGCGCGGGTGAACGCCGCGGTCGGGCCCGTGGTGGAGTTTCTTGCGGTGATAGGGTTGGCTGCGGTCCTGTGGTACGGCGGGCGGCAGGTCATATCCGGCCGCCTCACCCTGGGCGAATTCATGGCGTTCCTCGGGGCGGTCGGGACGGCGCCGACTCCCATAGGGCGCGTGTCTGCCGCCTACGGCGCTTTCCAACAAGCTCTTGGCGCCGCGGACCGCATTTTCAGCTTGCTCGATGAGGAGCCTGAGTTGGAGGACGTGCCGGGCGCGGTCGGGCTGCCGCCCACTCTTTCGGGCCGCGTGGATTTCGAGGACGTCTACTTCGCCTATCGGCCGGATGAGCCTGTTTTGCATGGCATCAACCTCACAGTCATGCCGGGCGAAGTCGTGGCCCTGGTTGGGCCGAGCGGCGCAGGGAAGACCACGCTTATCAACCTCATCCCGAGGTTTTACGACCCCTCGTGCGGGACGGTGCGCATCGACGGCCATGACCTGCGGCGGGTGAAGCTGTCGTCGCTCCGGCGTGCCATCGGCCTCGTGCCGCAGGAAACGGTCTTGTTCAGCGTGAGCGTGGCTGAGAACATCGCTTACGGGAAGCCGGGCGCGACCAGGAAGGAGATCGTGGAGGCCGCGAAGCTCGCCAACGCGCATGAATTTGTGATGCGCCTGCCCGACGGGTACGACACCCTCATAGGGGAGAGGGGCGCGACGCTCTCGGGCGGGGAGCGCCAGAGGATCGCCATTGCCAGGGCGATTCTGCGCGATCCGAGGATCCTCATTTTGGACGAGGCCACATCGTCCCTGGATCCCGAGTCGGAGGTGCAGGTGCAGGAGGCTCTCGCCCGGCTCCTCCGGAACAGGACGACCTTCATAATAGCACACCGGCTTTCGACGGTCCGTATGGCCGACAGGATCCTCGTGCTCGACGGCGGGAGGATCGTCGAGTCGGGCACCCACGACGAGCTCATGGCGCGTAACGGGGTCTACACGCGGCTTGCCTCGGCGAGGTTCGGCGAGGACCAGGTGATCTAGGCACAACAGGGGAATCACGTGGGTTCTCCTTCCGGTGCGCAGACGAGGGCATCGAAGAGGCGGAGGTGGCGTAGGGCGATGAAAGCCATGGTTATGGCCGCGGGGGTGGGGTCACGCCTCGAGCCCCTGACAGTGAATGTCCCGAAGCCCATGGTGCCCGTGGCGACCCGGCCGGCCATGGAGCACATCCTCGCCCTCTTGAAGCGGCACGGCGTGACCGATGTTGTCGCGAACCTTTGGTATCTTCCGGAATCCATAGAGTCCTACTTTGGTGACGGGACCGCGTTCGGGGTCACGCTCCGTTACTCGCGCGAGGAAGAGCTTCGCGGCACGGCGGGCGGCGTGCTTGCCGCCAAGGAGCTCCTTCTCTCGTCGGCCCGCGACGAGGACGGCGGCACCTTTCTGCTCATTGCGGGCGACGCTCTTACGTCCGCCGACCTCTCGCGGCTCGTCGAGTTCCACCGCAAGAAAGGCGCGCTCGTGACCATAGGGCTGAAGCCGGTGGCCGACCCTTCGCGGTTCGGCGTCGTGGTGACAGACGACGAAGGGATGGTGCTCGCATTCCAAGAGAAACCGCGGCTTGGCGAGGCCAGGAGCAACCTGGCCAACACCATGATCTACGTTTTCGAGCCGGAGATCTTCAACTACATTCCCGCGGAAGGCACGCCCGATTT
>JBLNCC010000088.1:0-12347 GCA_050260395.1 Betaproteobacteria bacterium | reverse complement strand
ACCCGCAGCACCCAGACCCCCTCCTTCCGTTCTCTATCTCGGCATCACGAGATGCCGCATCGGGAGCCCGCGCTCCTTTCGTCGTCATTCGAACTCCCTGCTTGCGATCATATGCTCCCGTAGGGCGTCCTGGATACCGTGAGCCTGGCCGGGACACGCCCACGCGACAAAGGTCAGCCTTTGTCGCTCTTGCCCTGGTCTTCCAGGGCGATCCGTTTCATCGCCTCGAGGGCGATGGAGATGATCATGTCCTCGCCGCGCAAGAAATCCTCGTCGGTCGCGTGGTTGGCGATGGGTATCGACACCTTGCCAGCGGACTTGACTACTTTGGTCTTCGGCCCGCCGTCCATGACGAACAACGCGCCGCACCGAAAGCGCCGGTAGTGCCCGAGGATGAACACTGTGTCGCTTTCCATCTCGACACAGATCACCCCTGCGTCCATCAGCATCTTGTTGAACTCCGGGTCGGGCGGGGCGTAGAAAGCATCGCCGGCACAGACCACGCCGATGTGGGTGCGCGCCCCAACCTCCTGCGCGACGTCGTAGAGCGTCCGGGTCACGAAGAAGTCGGCCACAGCGGGGAAGGGCCCCGGAAGGAATTTGTACGACGTCCCGCCATCGCGGTAGGTTGCCGTGGCGATCGCGATGTCCCCCACGCCGATGTTTTCCTGAAGCCCGCCGGCCGAGCCGACCCTGATGAACGTGTCCGCCCCCATCCTGCCCAGCTCCTCCATGGCGATGGCCACCTGGGGCCCGCCCATCCCCGTCGAACACACGGTCATCCGCACGCCACGATAATAGCCGGTGTGAACGAACATGCCCCTCGTGGCACTCACTTGCCTCACGTCCTCCAGGCGCTCGGCGATCTTCCGGCCGCGGATGTGATCGCCCGGGATGAAGCAATAACGCGCGATGTCTTCGTCTCGGGCCTTGATGTGATGTTGGGTATACTCCGGCCCGCCCACGTTCAATACTTCCAGCTTCAGCTCACGCTTCCCACTGTCCTCAGTCGTCCCTGTCATCTCGCCTCCCCCTTCCCTCTCCGTCCTCTCAGCTCAATGTCGTTCTCAATCTCGAATGCAGGCCTAGAGCTCAGGAAACCTGCTTCGTGCAGATCGCCTTGAAGCTATCCCCCGCGAGGTCTCCGGCGGCCACGCCCAGCCAGTCCGCCACCGTCCGGCCGAGGTCCGCGAACGTGTGACGCGTGCCGAGGAACGCGCCCGCCCGCACCGCGCTCCCGTACACGAGCAGCGGGACGTACTCACGCGAATGGTCCGTGCTCGGCGTGGTGGGGTCACACCCGTGGTCGGCGGTGATGGCGAGCACGTCGCTTTCATGGAGCACGCCCGCGAGGTCCTCCATCATGCGGTCGAGCTCGGCGAGGGCCCGTCCATAGCCCCGGGCATCGTTTCGGTGCCCCCAGAGCATGTCGAAGTCTATGCAGTTCGCGAATATGAGCCCCCGGCCGCGCTCGCGGGCGAAGCGGATCACCGCTTTCATGGTGTCCTCGTTGTTACCGGTGTGGTCCGACCTCGTGAGGCCCCGGAAGGCGAAGATGTCCTCGATCTTGCCGACCCCGATGACATCCATCCCGGCCTCTTTCACGCAATCTAACACGGTGCGGCGCGGAGGCTCGATGGAAAAGTCCTTGCGGCGCTCGGTCCTCGTAAAGTTGCCCGGCGTCCCCACGAAAGGCCGCGCGATCACCCGTCCAACGCCGTGCTCTCCCACGAGAATGGACCTGGCGATCTTGCACATCTCGTAGAGCCGCTCAACCGGGATCACATCCTCGTGCGCGGCGATCTGGAACACGCTGTCGGCGGACGTATACACGATGGGGAACCCCGTCCTCATGTGCTCCTCGCCGAGCTCCTTGATGATCTCCGTGCCCGAAGCGGGCTTGTTGCCGAGGACCTTCGTGCCGATGGCCTTTTCGAAGGCGTCGATGACCTCTCGCGGAAAACCGTGCGGATACACGGGAAACGGCCGGTCCAGCACGATGCCGGCGATCTCCCAGTGGCCGGTGGTGGTGTCCTTTCCCGCAGACCCCTCAGCCATGCGCCCATAAGCGGCGAGCGGGGCCGGCACGGCGGGCACCCCCGCGAGCGGCTCGCCGAAGGCTTCTGCGAGATTGCCGAGGCCGAGACGCCCCAGGAAAGGCGTGTCGAGCCCTCCCCCCGCCTTTGCGGTGTTACGAAGCGTGTCGCTCCCGCTGTCCCCGTACGCGGCGGCGTCCGGCAGTGCTCCCATGCCGACGCTGTCCATTACGATGAGTATGACCCTGTCTACCGGTGCGGTCCTAACAATATCGTCTGTTCCCATGCCTCTTCCCACGTGGTATATGCCTCCATTATCCGAATGTCCGAAGATGCCCGGCTCGGGGCGCAATGCGATCCCTCATCTTTCACCCTTCATCTTTACGGGCGGCGGCGAGCACGGTGATGACGACCTTGGCGCCGTCCCTCACGCCTCTTAGGAGCTTCGGAATCTCCGCCCCGCCTTCGAGCCTTCCGAAAACGTTCACGGGGCTTGCGGGACGGATCTCATTGCCTCGGCTCACAGGCGTCGGCCCGAAGAATATGCAGAAAGCCCGGCCGGGCGGCCAGTAACCAAGGTCGCCGGCTTCTACGACGCCCTTCGCGTTCTCACCTGAAAGCCTCACGGGAATCTCGAAGTAGATCTCGTCGCCCCATCTATTCGCAAGCCCAGTGATTGGCAGCGTGCTCCAGATAGCGTCGGCGGTGCGCGTCTCGTTAAGGACCGCCACCACCTTAACGTCTCCAGCCGTTATTGAAATCCTCCTCAACATAACCTTCCCACCTTTCCTCGTACATTTGTGGTTTCGCTTCGTCCCGTCGAATCCCTCCTAGGTGGTGGTGCGTCAGCCCCCGCCCCTCCCAGCGGTTGCAGGGTCGCCGGGCGCCGTTGATTGCATGAGGGGCGTGACGCACATCGTTCTGTGCGCGCAGGAAGATCCCCATTCCCGCCGAAACCTACGATGGGGACCGGCCCGATCCCCGATCGAATCAGCGGCCGCCGGCGCCTTGGTCCGCGAGGGCTCGAACGCCAAAAGGTGGGCGCGGCCGGTGGGAGTCGCGGCTGGTTAAAATGTCGTGGGCGGATGCGGATGGAGGTGGCTGGCGTGAGCCAGGTAGACATCATACGGGCGGTGCAATCCGTGGCAAACCCCGTGCTCGACGTGGTTTTCGGGGCCATCACCATGTTGGGCGCCGAGGGTTTCTTCGTGGCGATGGTGGCGGTGCTCTTTTGGACGGTGTCAAAGCGCTTCGCGGCGAGGATGGGAGCGCTCCTCATCCTGTCGTCGTTCGTGAATTTCGGGCTCAAAGACTTCTTCCGGATGCCCCGCCCGTCTCCCGAAGACGTGCGCGTCATAATGCCTGAGACGGCGGGGGGATACGGATTCCCGAGCGGTCACGCCCAAGCGTCGACGGTGTTTTGGGGCTACCTCGCCTATACCATCCGAAAACGCTGGTTTACCACCGCCGCGATCGTGCTCGTTTTCCTCATAGGCCTTTCCAGGATATACCTGGGGGTCCACTTTCCTGGCGACGTGGTCGGCGGCTTCTTGTTTGGCGGGATCATCCTCGCGGCGTACATCTGGGTCACCGGCCGCCCGGAGCTCGGCGCGGTCCGTTCCGCACCCACCTGGTTGCTCGTCCTCGTGGTCGCGGCCGCCCCGTTCGCTTTGCTCCTCGTTTACAGGTCACCCGAAGCGTTCAAAATGGTCGGGTTCCTCGCGGGCGTCGGCGTGGGCTACGTCCTTGAGGAGAGGTTCGTACGCTCAGAGGAGCGCGCGCCCTTCGCCACCCAGGTCGCAAAGGTGGCCATCGGCCTCGGAGGAGTCTTCGCGCTCCGCGTCGGGCTCAAGGCGCTCTTCGCTCCGGAGCCGGTGATGCTTGCTCTCGTGCGCTACGCGGCGATGGCCGTGTGGGCGAGCCTCGGCGCGCCTTTCGTGTTCGTACAAGCGCTGGGCCCCGCCCGACGGCGTTAAGAGAGGCAAGCAGGAAACTGGAAACGCGGCGCGAAATTAAGTGTCACCTGGGGTCCTAAGCGCGTTGACATGAGTTTTCGCGACCGTTCTTGAGGCCGCCAAAGATGTTAGGGTGGTCTGTGATTGCACAACTGGGCGTCGAGAATTCGGCGTGCCGGCGCGCCGAATTCAGACGAAGCGCGCCGCAGGCGCGCCGCCCGCGGAGAGCAACACCGGCAACCTTTGACAGAACTCACCCACTGAAAAGGCGGCGCGAACTTGTTGGGTCTGTCTAGGTGTTGTCGCGCGCAAAGAGAGAGAATGGCTCATCGTTGATTGGGGTGGTTCTCATGATGGAGAGCACGTTCGCCGCGCGGGCGCAAAAGGCTCAGCGCTCCGAGCTCGCGGCCCTCTTCGCGCTGGCCGAGGAGCCGGGGGTCATATCGTTCGCGGGCGGTTTTCCCGACCCGGAGTGGTTCCTGCCGGAGATCATCGAGATAAGCGAGGAGATAATGCGCACGAACCGGGGGGTTGCTCTCCAATACGGCCCGACGCCCGGCTTCACGGCGCTCCGCGAGTTCATGGCGGCGCGGCTCACCCGTCAGGGGATGAAGTGCGGCGCGGCTGACGTCCTCATAACCAGCGGATCGCTCCAAGGCTTAGACCTCGTGTGTAAGATCTTCCTCGAGCCCGGCGATGTGGTGCTCACCGAGGCCCCCACATACATCGGGGCCCTCCAGACGTTCGCAAGCTACGAAGCGGACATCGCGAGCGTCCCAACAGACGCCGACGGCATGAGGATCGATGAGCTCGAGTCCTTGCTCGCGGACATGCGCGCCGGCAAGCGGGCAGGCGGCCGCACACCGAAGTTCATCTACACGATTCCCTCGTTCCAGAACCCGTCGGGGTGCACCCTGAGCCTCGAAAGGCGGTGGGCCCTTCTCAGCGTCGCGTCCAGGTTCGGCGTCCCCGTGGTGGAAGACCACGCCTACGCCGAACTCCGTTACGACGGAGCGGATATCCCCGCTCTGAAGGCTCTCGACGAGGACGACATCGTCGTCCACCTCGGGACATTCTCCAAGATCTTCTCGCCCGGCCTTCGCCTGGGCTGGATGATCGGCCCGAGGCCGGTCATGGAGAAGGCCATCCTCTTCAAGCAAGGCACAGACCAGTGCTCCAATTCCCTAGGCCAGATGATGGCGCTCGAGTATGGGAAGCGGGGCCTCATCGAGAGGCAGATAGAAGTCACAGTCGCGAGCCTCCGAAAGAAAAAGGACGAAACCCTGAGGGCGCTGCGCGCGCACTTCGGGGACGCCATAACCTACACCGTTCCCGAAGGCGGCTTCTACACGTGGGTGACGTTCCCTGAAGCCATCGATACTGTGGAGCTTCTACCACGCGCCGTCAAAGAACACAGCGTCGCCTACGTTGCAGGCCCGTCGTTCTACGCTGATCGCTCCGGCGCGAACCAGGCCCGTCTCTGCTTCAGCCAGCCGAGGGTGGACCAGATCGAGGAAGGCATCTGGCGCCTGCGGAAGTGCTTCGCCACTTTCCTATGGGCAGTAGCACGTGAGTCCGTGTAGGTGCGCTTCACCACCACACTTTTAACCGCGGCCGAGGCGAACCGGTAACGACATCGGCACAACTTCATAAGCACGCGTCCTGCTGAGCATCGACGGATTTCAGTTCGTCCAGGTAGTTGTAGATAGTGAACCGTGAGACCCGAAGCGCCCGCGCGGCCCGCTCCACGGACCCTCTCACCAAGAAAAGCCCTCGGGACTTCATCACGCGAACAGCTTCGAGCTTGTCTTGCTTGTCCATCATCGACACCGGCTTGCCCAGTTGCCGGATGGATTCTCGTATTATCTGGGACATAATCTCTCCCACGTCATTCTGCGAGGTGGTATCCTCGCGTTCAGACTGCGCTATTCCCGGCCCACTTATGTAGCAAAAATCGTCCACGACCTGCTTTATGGCCATGAAGGGCGTTAGGTCATAGTTTATGCAAAGCGCGGCAAAAGGCCTGCCATCATTTCCTCTAAACAGAATGGTCGTGGACCTCAACCTCTTCCCCGTAGGTGTCTGTGTCTCATAGTTTGCTAGGTAGCCAAAGTCTCCAGGCTCTTGGAGCACCTCCAGCCCCTTGTCAGGCAGCGGCCCACCGATGATCGGCCCGCCAATCTTTCTCCCTGAGATGTGGCCATTCGCGATAGCAACGATCGAATGCTCCGGATCACGTAGATCGTGCAGCACCACCTCGCAATGACTTCCGAACATCAAAGCCAGTGCCTCGGGCACATGCTTCAGTTGGTCGATTACGATGTCTTCAGGGGTCATAGCCCTGTCCCCTCCCATTTCAGCCGGAGCCGGTGTTCCGTTGTTCGGTCTCGGTGATGATCACCGTTCTGCCACAGCTTCGGCCGCTGAAAATCGCTCTTTCGTGGTTTGTCTTTGAGTTTCGACTCGTGCGCCGCTATCTCCTGCCTTCAACATATGTTTGGACTACTACAAATTTTGTAGCCTTAGAAGGGAATTGGCTGCGGGCGTCGAATGTCCATATCAAGAGAAAACGTCGGGAGGCTCGCAGGCTCCGCTCGACCCCAACCGACGCACTAGGAGGAATGCATGTTGCAGTACGAAAAGCAGCCGGTAACGCCTCAGGGAGTTCCAAAACCGCTAGGCCCATATTCCCCATGCGTTCGAGTGGGACCATTCATCTTTGTGTCAGGACAGGGTGCTATGGATCCGGCAACTGGTGACATCAAGTCGCAGGACATAGCCGCTCAAACGAGAGCAACCTTGCTAAACCTGAAAGCCGTCCTCGAAGGTGCAGGATCCTCACTCGACCGGGTTGTCAAGACCACAGTGTTCTTGAGAGACGTCGCGGATTTCGAGGCAATGAACCGAGTTTACGCCGAATTCTTTGCGGTCAATCCCCCAGCCAGATCCTGCGTGGAGGTGTCGGGCCTTGTTGGAAAGATGCGCATAGAGATCGAAGCGATAGCCCTTCTAGGAACACAGGCGGGACAGGACTGATAAAGGAAAGGGGTTGCAAACGGCATATGAAGCGTATGTCGCTGTCAAACCAAATCTTCCTTGGCATGCTTATCGGCATAGTGGCCGGTCTCCTGATTGGCCCGAGGATCGCCGTAATTCAGCCTATCGGTGATATCTTCTTGAACATGATCAGGATGGCCATCGTGCCCCTGCTGTACTTCAACGTGGCAGCGGGGGTCGCGAGTATGGGCGACCTCCGGAAACTCGGAAGGGTGGGGGCAAAGCTTGCAGTCTTCTTCCTGGGCACCACAGCAATTTCCACAGCTATCGGGGTAGTCGTAGCGCGACTGGTAAGGCCCGGCGCTGGACTGGTGCTTTCTGATGTCCCCCAGGTAACCCAGCTCGGTCAGATGCCATCTTTCTTCGACGTGCTGATGGGGGTCTTTCCTGTCAATGTGATCCAATCCATGGCTCAGGCAAACATGCTCCAAGTAATAGTGTTCGCGATTTTCTCCGGCGTCGCCATCCTAATGCTTGATCCAGGCGACCGCGACCGATTGACGGGCATATTCAAGTTAGGTTCGAGACTTGTGCTGACCGTAGTGAAGATCGTCATGCTCTTCTCGCCCATAGGGGTCGGAGCTCTTATCGCAGTCACGGCAGGCAAGTACGGAGCGAGCATTTTCGGCCCCATGGCGAAGTTCATCGGCACAGTTTACGCCGGGTTGTCACTGCATGTCCTTCTCTGTTATCTGCCTCTTGTTTACTTTGTCGTTCGTATTAAGCCCTGGGAATTCATAAAGCGTTCCATGCCCGTGTGGATGACCAGTCTGAGCACCTGCAGTACCGCCGCAACGCTCCCCGTGTCGATGCGGACCGCTGAGGAAGACTTCGGCTTCCCCAAGAGCATCACGGACTTCGTGATCCCTGTAGGAGCTACCATGAACATGGATGGCAACGGGCTATGGTTCGGCGTGGTAGCGATATTCGTCACCCAAATCATGGGCATAGAGATGAGCATATCTCAGCAGGTGACCGCCGTATTTCTCGGCGTCGCAATGACCCTCGGCAGCCCCGGCATCCCGGGCGGGATTTTCGTAGCGACCACGGCATTCCTGACGGCCCTTGGCCTCCCTGTTGAGGTTGTTGGGCTTCTTACAGGGATCTTCCGGATAATGGATATGGGCATAACCACCGTCAACGTCATCGGGAGCTTCGTCGGGGCAGGCGTGATATCGGCCATAGAGAAGCTCTTCAAGCGTTCTGAGTCACCGGTCTGGGACCGGACGGACTCGAGGGCGCGGCCTGCAAAAGGCTGAGTGGGAAAGCGGCTTTGCGCAGGCCACGTAGGTGGGGAGCTGCGTAAATTAGGAATGTGGGAAATCTGGGGAGGTCTAGATTATGGATGAATCGAGGGAAAAAGTAGTCGGTATTCTCGGTGGGATGGGGCCGGAAGCAACAATCGACCTTTTCGACAAGATCGTCAGGGCCACCCACGCCAAGAAGGACGAGGATCATCTCAGGATAATCATAGACTGCAATCCCAAAATGCCGAGTCGCCTTGACGCAATCCTTAAGGGGGGACCAAGCCCGGTTCCCGCCATGCAGGAAACAGCGAGAAACCTGGAGCGAGCGGGGGCAGAGATCATAATCATAGGGGCGAACACGGCTCATTACTTCCACGCCGATGTGCAGGCAGCCGTCAGGGTTCCTGTACTGAACATGATCGAGGAAACCGCCAGGGCGACTCGTGAGCGATGGCCTGATATCAGCAAAGTCGGCATCCTGGCGACCACGGGGACGGTCAAAACACAGCTCTACCACAAGGAATACGCGAAGTTCGGCATTGAGGTAATCGAACCTAGCCCTGAGGACCAGGAAAGGGTCATGGAGTCCATATTCTCATTTAAGTACGGCGGCGACATCGCCGAGGACCGCAGACGGCTGACGAATGTCGCAGAGCATCTTGTGAGATCCGGCGCTCAGGCTATTCTCATGGGATGTACCGAAATCCCAGTCATTCTGAAAGACGTCTCGTTGAAGGTCCCGCTCATCGATGCAAATAACATAGTCGCCGAGGTGGTTGTGCGCCGCGCAAAGGGCGTCTTCTGACTAGGATCCCAATGACTCCGAGGCGTGAAAAGGCATGATGTCGGGAAGACCGCAGGCTCACCGGTCCGCGTCCTGTCCCGCGCAGCGTATGAGAGGCTAGCCTGCGGTCTTGCTAGTACTTGTGGTTGCAGAAGGTGGTAAAGGCCATGCGCTTGTTGCGCCGGTTCGCATCACTACAAAACGGCAGCTGCACAGCGCTCCCTGAGGATTGTCCGAAGGCGGACGAGCGCACGGCCGAGTTGCCGAAGCGCTTCGACCCCGGCATGTGTGTGCAGATATTCAAGATATTCCTTAAAATCGGGGCTTTCACTTTTGGTGGCGGGTTTGCCATGATCCCCCTCATCCGTCGCGAAATCGTGGAATCGACGGGTTGGCTCACTGATGACGAGTTCATGGATGCTCTCGCCATCGCCCAAAGCGCACCGGGTGCCATCGCCATCAACAGTGCCGTCATTACCGGCTATCGTCTGCAGGGATTCCCCGGAGCACTATCAGCAGGGGTGGGAGCAGCTATCCCTTCGTTCGTAATCATCCTGGTAGTTGCAAGTGTTTTCCAGCGTATAGCTCACCTTCACGTGGTACGATCCGCGTTCATCGGGCTGCGCCCGGCTGTGCTTGCCTTGATCGTATCAGCAGCGATGACGTTGGGCAAAAAGGCTGCGCGAGACTCATTGGGGCTCATCATCATAGTGTTTGGAGTCGGTGCCATGCTCTTTCTGCACCTGCACCCCGTGCTCGCCATTTTGCTCGCTGGCTTGGTAGGGATCGCGTTTGTCAGAAGATGCCCACCAGCTGAGCAGCCCAAAGACCGGCAGCCCAAAGACCGTGGAGAAAGAGGCGCGTCGCTGTGATTCTCTGGCAGCTTTTCTCTACGTTCTTCAAAATAGGCGCCTTTAGTTTTGGCGGCGGCTACGCTATGGTCCCCCTCATCGAGCAGGAGATCATCGCCAGATTCCATTGGCTGACCATGGGGGAGTTCGTAGATGTAATGGCAATCGCTGAAGCAACCCCCGGGCCTATCGCGGTAAACTCAGCAACATTCGTCGGCTACACAACAGCAGGCCCTCTTGGATCTGCCGTAGCGACAGTCGGCGTGATACTTCCGTCGTTTCTCGTCGTCGTGGCACTTTCATGGCTCTTCCTGAGGTTTGAGAAGGCTCGGGCAGTGCAGGCTTTCTTCGCCGGTGTGAGACCGGCAGTCGTGGCCTTGGTCATCATGGCGGCCGTGACCGTTTACAAGTCTGCCATCGTTGACATCGGTACTACCCTCATTTGCCTTGGCTGCCTCGCTGCGTTGAGGTTCACCAAGATCGACCCGATTCTTCTCCTCGCGATCTCTGCCGTGGTGGGTACTGTGCTGTACTAGATACCAGCGAGTCAGGTCAGTATGGCCAGAAGGGATCCACTGTTTTCCGGAAAGACATCGACAAACAGCGGAAACGGTGCAAGAAGTCCGGCAGCACCGCCATCTGCGCTCACCACCTCGGTCCCCTCCCGGTCCCGTTGCCGTGGCGCCCGCTCCCGTTCGTGCCAATGCGGCCGAAGTTGGCAAGCTCGCGCCGCAGCCGCGCCTCGACGCTCGCGGGCAGGCGGCGCACAGGAATGGGAATTGGCTCACCGGCATCCGATCCACCGGCATCCGACTCACCGGCGTCACCGCTGGCCCCTGACCAGCCCGGCCCGGCGACCGGACGCTGCCACGGGCGCGAGCGCTGCCATGGGCCACGTATGGATCGCCCTGGGCCTCGGCCTGAGCCCCGGCCTTCGTCCCCGGTGCCTGTTTCGTCGGCGCGATCCCCGTCGGCCACAGGCGCTTCTGCCGGCGCCATGAAAAGCCCGGAGGCCCCGCGCCAGCCCACCCCTTCTCCCGGCGGCGCCCCGAGCGTGGGCCTCTCAACCGGCTTGGGCGTGTACGGCTCCATCTCCAGCAAATCGTGGAGGATGATGAGAGCAGCCTCCTTGTCCGGGACGCGGCCCCGCGGCGACAGATCGGGGTCGTTCTGTGCGAAGGGTGGAACCGGCGCCCCGACGCAGGATGGGCAGCCGTCCTCGCACTTGCACCCCTTCACGATCTCCAGGCATGCCCTGAGCACGTCCTCGAGCGACCTGTAAGCACGCTCGGCGAATCCCACCCCACCGGGATAGCGGTCGTATACAAACAGCGTCGGTGAGCCGGTATTGAGGGAGTCCACGACCGCACCCACGTCCCTGGGATCGCACATAGCATAGAGCGGCACCGCTTCGGTGATGACGTTGCCGATTCCGTAGAGCCCCTCGGACGGATCCCTGCCCCACTTGCGCACCAAATTGAGCGTGGAGACGGGCGGCACGAGCCAGAAGGCGACAGTCCCCATGACTTGAGGCGGAAGGCTCACCTTCCCGAAACCGATGCTCTCCCGGCCGTGAAACTTGATCTTCTTGAACATGTATACGAGCGAAGTCACCGTCACGTCGCCGAACGCGGCCGTCGCGCGGTGAAACTTCTTGCTTTCCTGCTCGTTCTCGATCTTCACCGTTGACTCAGAGATAGACTGCGTGAAGTAGTCGACGTCGGCCTTCTCCACGAAGGCGACCTTCTTCTCCACGTCGAGCTCTGATACGAAATACGTCTCGCCGTCGTGCAGGTAGATCGCCTCTGGGTGGATTTGCTCGAAGGCGGAGAGCTCGTCCATCGTGCCGATTACACGGTTCGCCGCCGTGTCTTTCGCGGAAGGCGTCCGGCGGTCGCGCCCTGCCCCGGCCGCCGTCCCCGCCGGGTCCTGCGTCGTATCCACTATGGTGTAGGTGTTGTCGGACGCGGTGCGCAGCTTGACAGCCTCCGACGGATAGGACGGGTGAGACCAGTACCACCTGTTGCCGCGCCGCACGACTTCCCGATGCTCCTCAAGGATTTCAAGGATGGCGGGCATGTACTCGCCGAACCGTGCGATGTCCTTCGCCCCCAGGGGCAGCTCGAAGGCGGCGCAGCGCAGGTGCCTTGCGAGAATATACGGGTTGTGAGGATCGATGGCCGCCCCCTCCGTCGCCCGCCCGAAAAAGTACCCGGGATGGCTCATGAGATACTGGTCTATCGGGGTGGACTGGCCGATCAGCACCACGAGGGCTTCTTCTTGCCCCCGCCCCGCCCGTCCGGCCTGCTGCCAGGTGCTGGCGATTGTGCCCGGATAGCCCGTGAGAATGGCCGCGTCGAGGGTGCCGATGTCGATGCCCAGCTCGAGGGCGTTCGTGGACGTGACCGCGAGCAGCT
>JBLNCC010000087.1:0-9705 GCA_050260395.1 Betaproteobacteria bacterium | reverse complement strand
ACGACGAGTCGGGCGGAGGGGCGACCTTCAGCGGCGGCGAGCCCCTCGCGCAGCCCGAGTTCCTTGAAGACCTGCTCGCGGCGTGCCGGGCCGTGGACATTCACACGGCGGTGGACACGAGCGGCATCGCCAGCCTCGAGCTCGTGGAGAGGCTCGCCCCGCTGGTCGACGTGTGGCTGTACGACGTCAAGACCCTCGACCCCGCGCTCCACCTGCGGACCGTAGGCTGCCCAAATGACGATGTCCTCGGCAACCTGCGCCACCTGGCCGCGAAGGGGGCCAGGGTCATCCTGCGCGTCCCTGTGATCCCCGGCATGAACGACGACGGAGAAAGCCTCGCCCATCTCGCGGAGTTCGTCTCATCGCTCGAGGGCAGGCGCCCCGAGCGCCTCGACTTGCTCCCGTACCACAAGATAGGGGCGGACAAATACGAGCGTCTGGGCAGGACGTACGCTCTCGAGACGCTGGGCGAGCCGGACACCAGACACATCGACGATATCGCCGGTTTCTTCAAGAAACTCGGGTTTGAGGTCAAGATAGGAGGATGACCGTCATGAACGATCGAGTGCGCAAGCTCCGACAGCAGAGCCTCGACGCCGTCCCGTACATCTCGACGGAGAGGGCAGAGCTCATGACAGAGTTCTATGTGAACGACCGGACCCAGTCCGCGCCGATCCGGCGCGCGCTCGCGTTCCGCTACCTAATGGAACGGAAGGCCGTTCGCATCAACGAGGGCGAGCTCATAGTGGGAGAGAGGGGCCCCGCGCCCAAGGCCACGCCCACGTACCCCGAGCTGTGCTGCCACTCCCTCGAAGATCTCGAGCTGCTCCACACCCGCGAGAAGATACGTTTCACGTCGTCTCCCGAAGCCAGGCGGGTATACGAGGAGAAGATCATCCCCTTCTGGAGAGGCAGGTCCATGCGGGACCTGATCTTCGCGGAGATGACGGAGGAATGGAAGGCCGCCTACGAGGCCGGCGTTTTCACTGAGTTCATGGAGCAGCGCGCGCCCGGTCATACCGTAGCGGACGACAAGATATACAAGAAGGGATTCAAGAGGATACGCCAAGAGATCGCGCAAAGCCTTGCCTCGCTGGACTGGCTGAATGACCCGGAGGCCCAATCGAAAGCCGAGGAGCTGCGGGCGATGGACATCGCCGCCGAGGCCATATGCCTCTACGCCAGGCGCCATGCCGCGCTCGCGCGCGAACTCGCTTCCATAGAGCAAGACCTCGTGCGACGGGCGGAGCTCGAGCGCATCGCGGGCATATGCGAGTGGGTCCCCGAGAACCCTCCCCGCGACTTCTGGGAGGCGCTGCAAACGTACTGGTTCGTCCATGTCGGGGTCATCACCGAGCTCAATACGTGGGATTCCTTCAACCCTGGGCGGCTCGACCAGCACCTTTACCCGTTCTACAAGAAGGGCCTCGAGGATGGGACCCTCACGGAGCAGCAGGCACGCGAGCTGCTGCAGTGTTTCTGGGTCAAGTTCAACAACCAGCCTGCGCCTCCGAAGGTCGGCGTGACGGCGGCGGAAAGCGGCACGTACACGGACTTCGCGAACATCAACAACGGAGGTCTCAAGCCTGACGGCTCGGACGCTGTCAACGAGCTCACGTACATCATACTGGACGTCATCGACGAGATGAGGCTGCTGCAGCCGAGCTCCAACATACAGCTAAGCGCGAAGAATCCCGACAGGTTCCTGAAGCGAGCGCTCAAGATAGTCAGGAAGGGATGGGGCCAGCCGTCCATCTTCAACGCCGACATGGTCGTCCAGGAGATGCTCCGACAAGGCAAGTCCGTGGAGGACGCGCGGTGCGGAGGCACGAGCGGGTGCGTGGAAACGGGCGCTTTCGGGAAAGAAAGCTACATTCTCACCGGCTACCTCAACCTGCCCAAGATCCTGGAGCTCGCGCTCTTCGACGGATTCGACGCGCGCACGGGGAAACAGCTCGGGCCGCGCACGGGAGACGCGTCCAAGTTCACGTCCTTCGACCAAGTCTGGTGCGCTTTCCGCGAACAGCTTCACTACTTCGTCGATGTGAAGATCCGCGGTAACAACGTGATAGAGAGGCTCTACGCCAAGTGCATGCCCGCACCGTTCCTGTCCACTATCATAGACGACTGCGTCGCCAGGGGAAAGGACTACAACGACGGCGGAGCGCGTTACAACACCACATACATCCAGGGCGTGGGGATAGGCACGGTGACCGACAGTCTTTCCGCCATCAAGTATCACGTGTTCGACAAGAGCCGCATGGCCATGCGCGAGCTGCTTCAAGCCCTACGCTGCAACTTTGAGGGCTTCGAAGGCGTCCGCATGACGCTCCTGAACGAGACACCTAAGTACGGGAACGATGACGATTACGCCGACGAGCTCATGCGGAGGGTCTTCCTGGCGTTCTTCGAGGAGGTAGACGGCCGGCCGAACACCAAGGGCGGGCGCTACAGGATCAACATGCTCCCCACCACCTGCCACATCTACTTCGGCTCCGTCACCGGCGCGACTCCGGACGGGCGGAGCGCGTGGCAGCCGGTGTCCGAGGGCATATCCCCTGTCCAGGGGGCTGATAGGCGGGGCCCGACCGCGGTGATAAAGTCCGCGGCGAAGATGGACCACGTGCTCACAGGCGGGACGCTCCTGAACATGAAGTTCACCCCGAAGCTCCTCGAGGGTGAGGACGGCATCGATAACCTTGCCCACTTGGTGCGGACGTATTTCCGGCTGGGAGGCCACCACGTCCAGTTCAACGTCGTGCGCGCCGAGACGCTGCGCGACGCCCAGGTGCGTCCCGAGCGCCACCGGGACCTGATAGTGCGCGTGGCGGGGTACAGCGACTACTTCTGCGACCTGTCCCGCGCCCTGCAGGACGAGATAATCGCGCGGACGGAGCACGAGTCATTCTGACCGCGCTCGTGCTGGTCCCGCTCGTGTCTTGGCGGGGCGCCGCTCACTATCGATCGCTCGCCAGCGGCAAGGCCGATCAGCGTCTTCCTCGTCGGGCGCGCCGGCCATGCCCGGAAGCCGGGTCCTGGCTTGGGCCTCCCTTGGCTTTACCTCCTTCGCTCGCGTATTCGCTTCGGTCCACGGTAGCATTGGGTTCCTCCCCGCACGCCGCCGGAGAGTGCGACCCGAGAAGCTTCGCGAGGCCCTCGCGCAGCTCAAGTGGAATCACCGCGACTTTGTAACGACGCCCGTCGATTAGAGCTCTCCCAACAAATAGCAAGGCCTTGAGTCGAAGCCTTCCGAGAGTGGACCTAGGCGGGGTTTCTTCCCACCAAAACCCGTCGCCCTCCACGGACCCGAACCGCCGAGTGAGAGCCGAGACTTTTGCCCATCCTCCTCCATTGAGGATGAAGCGGAGGGCTGCCCTTTCGTCTTCCTCCAGATTCGACACGGTTTCCTCCATGTGGGGCCGATCGACGAGGCGTCGCGCGAGTGCTTCCGCCCGCTCTTTCCTGTGTCTAGTAGACGTCGGATCGATTCCGTGCGCTTCGCAAGCAGCGTTGACCCGTCCCGCAGGCACTGTGCGCATGGCCTGGGATAGTTTTGCGTTTAGCGAGATGGGCTTTTCCTCCTGCTCTTCGCGCCAAGACTCTGCAACGGCCGCCACGACCTCGCTCGGCCTAACCGTCAAGAGCTCGAGGCGATCTATCTCGTCCTCGAGGAGCGGGAGCTTTTCGCGGATCTCGTCGGTCGCGCGGCGGCGATCTATCTGGTCGGCGTACTTCCTGGCGTGCCTGGGGTCACCGCGTTGTATGTAAAGCCCAGCAAGGTTGAAAAGCACAGCGGGGTCGCTCGGCGCGACGTCCTTCAGAGTAAGGAGAAGACCCTCGGCCTCATCCAGCTGGTCCTTCCTCCTCAGAAGGTTAGCCAACATTAAGACCGCAGGCGGGTAAAAGTTGCCGCGTTCGAGTAAGGGCCGCAGCTTCTCAATGGCCTCGTCGATTTTGCCTACGTTGCGAGGAGCCTACTCGCTCGCAAAACATGACGACCTAGACCGTGCCGTCCGGGGCGGGGTCCACCCACTCGAAGCCGAAGTCGCGGAGGGTTTGCAGAAACTCGCGGTTGCCCTGGGACATGAGATCGGCGCGGTAGTGCAGGCCGAAATACCTCTGTGCCACGTTTATGAACCCTTGAGCCTGGATTCGCGCGAGGCACTCGTCTGCCAACGTCTTCCCCGCCACAGCGCGACAAACGTCACTGATCTCGCGAAGTCGTTCGGGAGTGGGGACCACCTTGAGCGTTGGATACTTCTCACGGAACGCCTCCACCAGCCTCGCGTCGTCTATCTCGCGATAGGCCTCATTGTGAACGACCACTTCGACCCCGAGGCGCCGCGAGGGGCGCGGCTCCTTAGCGGGATAACCCAAGCAGAGGAGCACCACGGGAAACACGCCGTCAGGCAGGCTGAACATCTCGCGCAGCTCTCGGAAGCACTCCAGCACGCTCCCCACGTACACCGATCCGAGGCCGAGCGCGTCCGCCGCCGTGCACGCGTTCTGCGCGCACATTACAGTGTCCTGGAAGGCGATCCAGAAATGCCGGAAGCTCTTTCTGGCGGTGAAAGGCGCGGCCTCGAGAGCCGCCCAGCGCTCCAACCGGTGCAGGTCGATGCAAAAGAGGAGGTCCACGGGCGCGCGAGCGATGAAGGGCTGGTCCTCACACAGCTCGGCTAGCCTCTCCTTGGTAGCCTGGTCTTCTATCTTGATTATGCTGTACGGTTGCAGGTTGCCCCCGGTGGGTGCCTGGATGCCCGCCTCGAGCACCTCTCGCAAGACATCGGGCGGGATCTTCTCCGCAGTGAAGTTGCGGCAGCTCGCGCGCTCCATGAGGAGGCGCAAGGTTACGCGCGCGCCGCATGTTCCATCGTTCACCTGAACCACCCTCTCCTGCCGTGTGATCCTGTTCAGACGCAAGCCTGATCCGCGCGTGGCTGACCCGGCGCCAAAGAATGACCCCTAGGAATCATGTGGACACCGACATTATAGTCGACCACCCCGGGAGACGCACCTGACGAAAAGTTGACCATCCCAACCAGCTCCCGTAGTGCGATAAAGGGGGAATGAAGGAGAGGTTGGGATGGCCCAGGTAAAATCCATGGGTGTCGACCGCAGGTATCCCGGCCGGCGTCAGCCCGACGGATGCTGCGTCACCGGAACCTCTCCGTCAAAGAGATGGATGATTTCCGGTGACCAGTTGAGCCACAGCACTTCCCCGGGAGCGTACCGCTCCGTCGCCGGGACCACGACTTTGACCTCTGTTTTCTTGGTGTCTGAGAGGTCCATCGTAAGCACGGTGATCTCTCCGCGGAACTCGATGAGCCGCACCCTAGCGGGAATCGTGTTCTCGCCCTGCTCCTCGTGGCTGACCGCAATCTGCTGGGGGCGGACTCCCACGGTGATCTCGCGCCCCACGTACCCGTCGCCTATCTCCCCCGCAATCCTGAAGACCCTCGCGCCCTGGTCGGCGGGGATGCAGATGCTCTTGCTGTCCTGCACCACGCCAGTCACGAAGTTCATGGCCGGCTCACCCACGAAAAACGCCACGAATTTGTTCGCCGGTTGATTCCAGATCTCTTCGACCGTCCCGATCTGCTGTAACATGCCGCCGTTTATGATCGCGATCCGGTCGCAAAGCGCTATGGCCTCCGCCTGATCGTGAGTCACATAGACGGTCGTGTTCCCCATCGTGTCGTGAATGTGCCTTATCAGGGCCCTCATCTCCGCCCGCACCCGCTGATCCATGTGAGAGATGGGCTCGTCCAGCAGTGTCAAGTTGGGTTGACGAACCAAAGCTCGTGCCAACGACACCCTCTGCTGCTGCCCACCGGCAAGGGACGACGGATGTTTCTTCAGCACCGGGGTGAGAGCGAACCGTTCGGCGATTTCGGTCACCTTTCGATGCACCTCAGCCTGCTTCATTCCTTTCGCTCTCAGCGGGAACGCAATGTTCTCGTAAACCGTCAGGCGTTGGTACAGCGCATAGGACTCAAAGGCCAAGGCAACGTTTCTCTCCGCGGGACTCAGGTTGTTCACGACCTTGCCGTCAAAGCGGATCTCTCCCCGCGTGATGTCCTCCAGGCCGGCCAGCATCCTCAAAGTCGAGCTCTTGCCGCCGCCGGACGGGCCGAGGATGACGAGGAACTCTTTGTGGTTGATGGTGAACGTCAGATCCTTGACGGCCGCCGTATCCGCCCGAGGATACACTTTCCAGACGTGGTCAATATCAACTCTACTCATAATGAGACGCCCCTATAAGCGTGTAGCACGCTCAGTTGTTATTGCGAAGAAGAACATGTTGTCTCTGTCGAACTCCACCCACAATCTATCCCCGACCTCGCAGCCGGTGACTGCGCTGTCACGAGTCCGGGCGTGGAGGAGTCTGCCCTCCTGGACCTGGAAGGTGAACAAGACGCTCTCCGCCTCGCGAACCACTGCATACACGGGAAGCTGAAATGCGTCCTCGGAAAGCCTGTCGCGGCTCACCTTCACGTACTCGCACCTGATACCGAGGCGGGCGCGCTCTCTCACCCCTTGCCCCGGCGGCGGAAGCTGCATCGGACGGATGAGGTCACGGCTCAGGCGGAGTACTATGGAGTCGCCGCCCTTGAACACAAGGCCCCCGACGCCCTCTTCCAGTTCGCCGTCGATCATGTTCATGGGTGGCTCCCCGACCAGCCTCCCCACGAAGTCCGAGGCCGGTGAGTAATAGACTTCCTCGGGCGACCCTTCCTGTTCTATCCGGCCCCTCCTCAGCACGATGACGCGGTCCGACAGGGCAAGTGCCTCGCGGTAGTCATGGGTGACATAAAGGATAGTGCTGTGGTAATTGCTGGCGAACTCCTTCAGGAGAGTCTGGGTGGTGAACTTGAGCCGGGCGTCAAGGTGAGCTATCGGCTCGTCAAGCAAGAACACCTCGGGCTTTCTCACCAAGGCACGAGCCAACGACACCCGTTGTTTCTGACCACCGCTGAGCTGTTGAGGGAGTCGATCCAGCAGCTCACCGATGCCTAGGAAATTGGCTATCTCTTCGACCTTCTCCCGCTCCTTTTCCCTGCTCAGCCTGAAACCCCATCGCGGCGCTCGCAAGGGAAACGCTATGTTGTCATATACGTTCATGTGCGGGTAAAGGTTGTACGTTTCGAAAGCCATCGAAACGTTCCGTTCCTGCGGAGGAAGGTCGTTCACGACACGGCCGTTGAAGAGGATTTGCCCCGACGTGACATTCTCGATTCCTGCGATCATCTTCAGTATCGTGCTCTTACCCGCCCCAGTCGGGCCGAGTATCGAAAGGAATTCTCCTTCCTTGCACACGAAACTGACGCCGTCTACTGCCTTTTTCCGCCCGTATAGCTTTGTCACGTTATCCAATCTGACCTCAGCCACAGCTATTCTCCTTCCCTTTCCTCCTCTTGAGCCGATTCTTCTTCGTCCTCATCCCCACCCGCATCGCTCGGCCCTGGACCGAAGACAATGAAAGCCACCGCGAGGGCAGTCGCTATCGCCGCGCCAACCCATTGCGGTATGTGGCTCTCGACGAATTTCAGCCACAGCAGGTTGAAAAAGATCCAACATAGCACAGCCCACGTGACGCGGTCGCTCGTCTTCATGTGTGGCAACATATTCCTGACCTCGATCATGTTCGTTCTCTGCTCACTTTCCGGCCCATGCAGGCCTCGTCGCAGCATCACTGCGCAACTTGATTTCACACACCGCCTGTCGCAACGGCCTCACGCTACAGCCCGTTGGGCGCGCCAGCAACTCGAGCCGCAAGCGCGTCTCCACCCGCAAACGCATTCAGCCTTTCACGGCACCGAACGTCAGACCGCGGATGATGTATCTCTGCATGAAGCCCACTATGATGAGCGCAGGCAAGATTGTGATGGCGGCCCCTGCGGCCATCAGGCCGTATTGAACTTGGAGCCCTCCCCAGAACGAGGAGATCAAGACGTTCACCGGCCTAGCCACGTTCCTGGTGAAGAGAAAGGCGAAGAAGAACTCGTTCCAGGCCCATATCAGGCAGAATACTGCCGTCACCGCTAAACCGGGCTTAATGAGCGGGAAAACGATCTTTCGGAACACCTCGGTACGGCTGTACCCGTCGATCATCGCCGCCTGCTCCAGTTCCTTCGGAACCTGGTCAAAGAACCCGTACAGGAGGAAAGTCGCGAAAGACACGTTTAGGAACACGTATAGCAACATCAACCCCCAGTGAGTGTCGAGCAGACCCAACGTCTTGAACACGATGAAGTGGGGAATTGCCGCCACTGCTGGAGGGAACATGCGCGTAGAGATGGTGAGGAACAGCAAATCGCCTCCGCCGGTGTTCCAGCGCGCGAAGCTGTACGCGGCCGGAAAGGCGACCAGCATGGTAATGATGGTGCTCCCGACGCTGACGATCAGGCTGTTCAAGAGGTCGTGCCAAAAGGGGTACTGCGAAAACAGGTTACGGAAATTGTCAAGCGTGGGTTTGAACACCACGAACCTGATGAGCCTGGGATCGAATATGTCGGCGTTCGACTTGAACGCGGTCAGATAAACCCAGGCCAACGGGAACAATACGAAGAGCAGCGTTATCGTGGTTAAGAGCCAGAAGCCTATCTTCTTAATCATACCTGACCTTCCCCGCACTATCGCTTTATTTCGAATTGCCGCATCCGTCCCGACCCACACGATTACCTGCCCGCCGCCATGGACTTCATCAACTGCCTGAACATGAGCAAGCAGAGCACCATCGTCGCCGCCCATGAGACCACGGCCATCGCTGAGCCGTAGCCTATATCGAACATGACGAAGCCGGTACGATACACGATCCAGTCCAGAAGCTCGGTGTTAACCGCGCCGCGCGTGGTCCCGAAGAGCGGGTCCATGAGGCGTATCAGCCACATAGCCCGTAGGACAATGATGATCATGATCAACGGGGACAACATCGGAAGGGTGAGCCGGCGGAATGTATAGGCGCTCGAAGCTCCGTCGACGCGCGCCGCTTCGAAGACATCTTTCGGCAGACTCTTCAATCCGGCCAGCAGCACGAACGCCGAGAACGGAAACCACTGCCAGATCGTAATGAAGCAGATCGTGAAGAGCGCCTTGTTCGGTGCCCACCAGTAGACTTTATCAAAACCCAAGGCGCTGAGTATCTGGTTTACCGCGCCGAAGTTGTAATCCAACAGGAAATACCAAAGCAGCGAGAGAGTCAAAGGGGCAACCAACAGCGGGAGCAGCGCCAAGCCCCTCACGATGTTTTGGCCTCTGAACTCCCGGTTCCAGAGCAAGGCAACCCCGAGACCCAGCAGCAGTTCCACCACGATGCAGATTACGAGGACCTCGATCGTTCTCCCGAACGCCGCCCAGAACGTGCTGTCGTTCACGAGCTGGCGGTAGTTCTTCAGGCCTGAGAACACCGGGCTTCCCTGCATGCCCCAATCATGGAATGAGAAGTACATGCTGTAGAACAGCGGGTAAAACGCGAATATCACGAGCAGGACCAAGAGCGGTACCACGAGGGTCCACTTGAAGTTCTTCTCGTTGGTAAGCGTCTCCCAGATGGTCGGCTTCCTGCCGGTGCCGGTCCCAGACTGTCTGCCGCTCTCACTGCCCGCCGCGTTCACGTTGACACTTGCGCTCTCATGACGGTCCACCACCGGTTTTACCTCCACAACCCTTGCCGTACTGGCGAATTCCTGGTTCCCCGGGGTG
>JBLNCC010000086.1:0-64725 GCA_050260395.1 Betaproteobacteria bacterium | reverse complement strand
CGCCTGGTCTAGCTTACCCAAGAAGGCACAATAGTCTAGGTGGGGGTGCGAAAATGCTCCCGACTTCTGGGAGAGGTTGCCAGTGATTGCACGAGGGGTGTCAAAATCCGGCCACTGGCCGGACAGGCCGGATTTTGGCGAAGCGCGTCCCGCTTGGGGCGCCGTCCCCGAGTGCAACACCGGCAACCCGGCAACTACTGGAAGAGGGGCGAGGACTAATGTACCCTCACTTAGCTGGGTTTTTGATATAGGCTGCTAGCATAAGGGAATTGGGGCTAACTGGGAGTTTCTACTGGCAGCAGATTACAGGGCAAAAGTCGCGCAATTAGTTCTTTGGCTCTTGATTGGCGGACGTGTTGACGGTGTTCGGCTTGGAGCACAGGCCTGCAATGGTTGAGGATGACAAGAATGAGCCGTGTGTAGACAATGACGGTACGCACCTATAGCGCCGCATGGGTGGCGGCGTCTACACGAGGGCTCTCTTTGCTGAAACAATATTCCGTGGTAGGTTCTGACAGCACAGTTGGGGAGCTCGGTCCGGTCGGTGGCTGGTAGATATCTGGCAGCCTATATCGCAAGCCGAGATAGTCTAGACTTGCTCTTGACAGCAAGTCGGTGGAGAGTGTAGTGTAATAACATATACATGCACATCAAGAGCGCCGCGGGCGATAGCTGAGTGACGCGAGGCAAAGCTGCTGCGCTGCCGCGAAGGTGCATGCATATATATGCAGTCTCTAGCACAAAAGGAGGAGGGACGAAGCAATGAGGGAAAAGGACAAGAAGGTCCTCATCGTTGACACGACGTTGCGTGATGGCGAGCAAACGGCGGGCGTCGTGTTCGCCCGAACGGAGAAACTGCGGATCGCGAGAATGCTGGACGAGATCGGCGTGGATCAGATCGAGGCCGGCATCCCTGCCATGGGTGGTGACGAAAAGGAGGCCGTAAAGGCGATCGCCCACGCTGGGCTTAACGCGAGCATCATGGCGTGGAACAGGGCTGTCATCTCCGACCTGGAGGCATCGATCGACTGCGGGGTAGACGCCGTAGCCATATCCATTTCCGTGTCTGACATACACATCTTCCACAAGCTTCGCATGACACGCCAGCAGGTTCTCGATGCGATGACCCAGGCGGCGGTGTACGCGGCCCAGTACGGGCTGTACATATCCGTCAACGCCGAGGACGCAAGCCGCGCCGACCCCGACTTCCTCCTCGAGTTCGCCATGGCGGCGAAAGGAGCTGGCGCAAACAGGCTCCGTTACTGTGACACCGTGGGTCTCTTGGATCCTTTGACCATGTATGAGCGAATCAAGACCCTCCACGAGCAGACCGGGCTGGACATCGAGACCCATACTCACAACGACTTCGGGATGGCCACAGCCAACACCCTCGCGGGAGTCCAGGCGGGCGCCAGGTACGTTGGAGTGACCGTCAACGGCCTCGGCGAGCGCGCGGGGAACGCAGCCCTCGAGGAGGTCGTGATGGCTCTCAAGCACATCTACGGCATAGACCTCGGAGTCAAGACCACGAGATTCAGAGAGATCTCCGAGTACGTGGCGAGGGCCTCCGGGAGGGAGATCCCGCCTGGGAAGCCTATCGTGGGCACGAATACCTTCGCGCATGAGTCTGGGATCCATGCGGATGGAGTCCTTAAGAACCCCAGGACTTATGAGGTCTTCCCGCCGGAGGAAGTGGGGCTCCAGAGACAGATCATCATCGGCAAGCATTCAGGCAAGCACGCGCTCAAGGCGAAGTTCCTTGAATACGGCATAAACCTCACGGATGAGGAGGCGGCCGCGATGTTGCCCGCGGTGCGCGCCACGGCGGTGAATCTCAAGCGACCTCTGTTCGACAAGGAACTTGTATATATATACGAAGACGCGAAAAGGGGCACATCGTCAGCCCATAAATAGCGTCGGCTTGTGATGCGTAGCCGCGGCTGCAACAGCGCGGCGACAGCGGCAAACGTGTCAGCGCACAGGGAGGCAGCAGAAGCTTGGGCAAGACCATCGCAGAGAAGATCCTCTCAAGCCATTCAGGCGTTGATGCTCGTGCCGGGGATATCGTCCTCGCCGATGTGGATTTCGTGATGGGGCAGGATGGCACCTCGCCCCTTGCCATCAAGGCTTTTCGCGAGATGGGCGGGAAGAAGGTCTTCGACCCTGGGAAGGTCGCCATGGTGATAGACCACGGCGCTCCGAGCCCGAACGAGGGCACGGCAAACCTCCACAAACTCATGAGGGATTTCGCCGCCGAGCAAGGCTCCATCCTCTACGATGTCGGCGAGGGCGTCTGTCACCAGCTGGTCCCGGAGCGCGGACACGTTGCCCCGGGAGACCTCGTGGTGGGAGCCGATTCTCATACCTGCACCTACGGTGGCCTCGGAGCGTTCTCGACGGGCGTGGGGTCCACCGACCTCGCGGCGGCCCTCATCACCGGTAAGACCTGGCTCAAGGTGCCAGAGAGCATGAAGATAGTCTGCAAAGGCCACCTTCCGCCGGGGACTTACAGCAAGGACCTCGCGCTGTACCTCGCCGGCAAGATCACAGCGTCCGGCGCGACGTACATGTCCTGCGAGTTCAGCGGAGAGGCCATGGACGACCTCGGGGTGGATGCCAGGTTCACGCTGTGCAACATGGCGGTGGAAATGGGCGCCAAGGCTGGGATCATAGCACCCAGCGGCGAGGTTCTCGCATGGGTGCGTGGGCGCTTGAAGAGGAAGTTCCACCCGGTCTTCGCGGATGAAGACGCCCGCTACGCGGACGTGCGGGAATTCGACGTCTCCCGCCTTGCGCCGCAGGTAGCCCGGCCGCACAAAGTGGACAACGTGTGTGAAGTCCAGGACCTCTCGGGAGTCGAGATCCACGAGGCGTTCATTGGGACATGCACGAACGGCCGGCTCGAGGACTTACGCGTCGCCGCTGCGATTCTCAAAGGCAAAAGGGTGAGTCCTTCGGTGCGCCTCGTGGTCGCGCCGGCCTCCCGGCGTATCCTCATCGAGGCCCTGCGCGAAGGGGTGCTGGAGATCCTTCTGAACGCGGGAGCAGCCGTGCTTGCTCCGGGGTGCGGCCCGTGTGTGGGCACCCATGGCGGTGTGCCGGCAGACGGCGAGGTCGTGATATCCACCGCTAACCGCAATTTCAAAGGGAGGATGGGCAACCCATCCGCCCAGATCTATCTCGCCTCCCCCGCGACGGTGGCAGCGTCGGCGCTCGCCGGAAGGATCGCAGACCCGAGGAAGTTCCTCGGATGAGGCTTTTCCGTTGATGGTTGAAACGGAAATCGCCGGGGGATTCTCACGGAGGTGATGGCCGAGTGGTCCTGAGAGGAAGAGCTCACAGGTTCGGTGACGACATCAATACCGACTACATCATCGCCGGGAAGTACAAGTTCAAGACGCTCGATATGGACGAGCTTGCAAAGCACGTCATGGAGGACCTCGACCCGGAGTTCCACGCGAGGCTCAAGCCCGGTGACTTTGTTGTGGCCGGGAGGAACTTCGGGTGCGGGTCGTCTCGCGAGCAGGCGCCGCTCGCTCTCATCCACGCGAAGGTGGGAGCGGTCATAGCTGTGTCTTTCGCGAGGCTGTTCTACAGAAACGCGGTTAACACAGGCCTCCCCGTGGTAGAGTGCGACACTAGCACCATCTCCAACGGAGACGAGCTGGAAGTTGATCTCGGTCGTGGCACCGTGGTTAACCTCACCCAAGGCATCACGGCGAGCGCGTCACCTCTGCCGCCGTTCATGCAGCGAATTTTCGAGGACGGGGGTCTCGCCGCGCACATCCGCAAGCACGGCGGGTTCAACCTCGGCCTGTGACGCACACACTTGTGGTTCCGTTGAACCGCCCCGCCGGAGGGATACGCTGTGTCGCATAGAGTAACGCTCATGCCTGGGGACGGGATCGGTCCCGAGGTAGTCTTCGCCGCAAAACGCGTCATCGAGGCCACCGGGGTCGCGATCGACTGGGAAGAAGCGCAAGCGGGCGCGGAGGTACTGGAGCGCCGCGGCACCCCTTTGCCGGACGAAGTCATCGAGTCGGTGAGACGTACCGGCGTTGCGCTCAAAGGCCCTGTTACAACCCCTGTTGGGACTGGGTTCCGTAGCGTCAACGTGGGCCTTCGCATCGCCCTCGACCTTTACGCGAACGTCCGGCCCATCAAAACCCTGCCTTCCGTGCCCACAAGGTATCCCCAGGTCGACATCGTGATATTCCGCGAGGCCACAGAGGACGTGTACGCCGGCAAGGAGCGCTGGGTGGACAAGGACACCGCGGAGACCCTCAAGATCATCACGCGCAAAGGCTCGGAACGCATCGCCCGGGCCGCAATGGAGTTCGCGAGGCGCGAGGGGCGCCGTCGAGTGACCTGCGGCCACAAGGCCAACATCATGAAGTTCACCGATGGGCTCTTCCTCGACTGCGCGCGCACGGTGGCCCGCGATTACCCTGAGATCCAGTTCGACGATCGGATCATCGATGCCCTCTGCATGCAGCTGGTCATGGCGCCGGAAGGCTTCGACGTATTGCTGCTTCCGAATCTGTACGGGGACATCGTCTCGGACCTCGCCTCAGGCCTCGTAGGTGGGTTGGGCCTTGCCCCAGGAGCCAACATAGGGGATGGAATCGCAGTCTTCGAGCCAGTCCACGGAAGCGCCCCCGAGATCGCCGGGAGGGGGGTCGCAAACCCCGTTGCCACCATCCTTTCCGGGGCCATGATGTTGAGGCACCTCAAAGAAACCCGGCGCGCCGCGGCGGTTGAGGCGGCGGTCATAAAGGTGCTAGCCGAAGGCCGTGTTCTCACACCAGATCTTGGTGGCACCGCCACGACCGGAGAGATGGCGGACGCCATAATCTCCGCCCTTCCCTCTTCCTAGCTCAACGGGTCAAAGCGGCGCAGCCTCAGGGAGTTGGTCACGACCGACACCGATGAGAAGGCCATGGCCGTTCCCGCGATCACCGGGGAGAGGAGACCAAGAGCGGCAAGGGGAATGCCGATGACGTTGTAGATGAACGCCCAGAACAGGTTCTGGCGGATGGTTGCCATCGTGCGGCGGCTGAGGCGGATCGCTGCGGCCACAGCGCGGATGTCTCCTCGAATGAGGGTGATGTCCGCAGCCTCCATCGCTATGTCCGTCCCGGTTCCCAACGCTATCCCGACATCAGCAGCAGCGAGGGCGGGCGCATCGTTGATCCCGTCCCCCACCATTGCCACCACCCTTCCCTCCGAGCGGAGCCTCTCAACCTCCCTGGCCTTCTCTCCTGGAAGCACCTCGGCAAGCACCCTCTCGATGCCTACCTGCCGCGCGATGGCACGGGCCGTGCGCTCGTTATCGCCCGTTATCATCACGACGTCCACCCCAAGAGCGCGAAGGGCTTGGATAGCCTCGCGCGAAGTGTCCTTTACAGTGTCGGCCACGCCTATGACGCCAAGAGCCCGTCGGCCCGCTGCGACGAACATGGCCGTCTGCCCTTCAGCTTCCATGGAGCGACGAACCTCATCAAGTTCCCCTGGCACGTCCACGCCAGCCTCTTCAAGGAAGCGGAGCGTCCCGACATGCACGACGTTGCCATCCACCACGGCCCGGACGCCCTTGCCCGGGACCGCCTCGAACTCGGCAGGCTCCGCAGGCTCTATACCGAGGTCACGAGCCCGCCGCACCACGGCCGCGCCCAGCGGGTGCTCCGACCGCAACTCGGCCGAACCCGCGAGCCTCATCATCGTCCTGGCAGGCGTCTCCGCCGGCTCGTCCGCCCCCGAACCCGAGCTCGGGACAGCCGCGGTCGTTGACGTTTCCCGCTGTGCTCGAGTTTCATCGGTGGAAACCTCGCGCACCACCTCAGGCTCACCCTTCGTGAGAGTGCCGGTCTTGTCAAACACCACCGTGTCTACCTTGTGAGCCCTTTCGAGGTGTTCCGCGCCGCGGATCAAGATACCGGCCTCCGCCCCTCTTCCCGTGCCGACCATGATCGCGGTCGGCGTCGCAAGCCCGAGGGCGCACGGGCAGGCGATCACTAAGACCGCGGTGAACGCAAACAACGCGCGGCCGGGATCACGCGTCGCGACGAACCATCCCACAAACGCGAGAAAAGCCACACCAAGCACCACTGGGACGAAGTAACCCGCGACGACGTCCGCGAGGCGCTGGATGGGCGCCTTGGACCCTTGCGCCTCCTCCACCATCCGCACGATCTGAGAGAGCACCGTGTCCCTCCCCACCCTGGTCGCACGGAGCTTGAACCACCCGTGCCCGTTGACCGTCGCCCCAGTGACCTCATCGCCAGGAGCCTTCTCCACGGGTATGCTCTCTCCCGTGAGCATCGATTCGTCCACGACCGACGTGCCCTCCAGAACGATTCCGTCCACGGGAATCCTTTCGCCGGGCCTCACGACCACCACGTCGCCCACCATCACCTCGTCGGTGGGAACGTCCGTCTCGGCGCCGCCGCGCACCACGTGCGCGACTCGAGGAGCGAGACGCACAAGCTTTCTTATGGCCTCGGAGGTTCTGCCTTTCGCCCTCGCTTCGAGGAGGCGGCCGAGAAGCACAAGGGTGATGACTACGGCGGAAGACTCATAGTAAACGTGGCCCTGACCCGCGAACGTCTCGTACACGCTGAAGCCGTACGCGGCCGTGGTACCGAGGGCGACGAGCACGTCCATGTTGGGCGAGCGAGCGCGCAGAGCCGCCGCGGCACCGGTGTAGAACTGCCGCCCCGCAACGAACTGCACAGGCGTGGCCAGGACGAACTGCGAGAACGGATTCGCAAGCGGCGCAGGCAATCGCACGCCCAGCAGATGGGACAGCATGAGCGAAACGAGCGGCGCCGAGAGGACGGCAGCCAGGACGAAGACGGCTGTTTGCCGCCTTATCTCGGCCTCGCGCCGGCGTTCCTCCTCCATCTTTCCCAGATTCTGCCTATCACTTTCCCGGAGCTCACAAGCCTCGTATCCCGCGTCGCGCACGGTTCTCACGAGGTTGTCGGGGGATGTCTCATCTGGGTCATAATGGACAGTGGCCTTCTCAGTGGCAAGGTTCACGACCGCATCGACCACGCCGGGCGCACGCCGGAGGGCGCGCTCCACCCTGGCCACGCACGAAGCGCACGTCATCCCCTTTACCTGGAGCACGGCGCGCGCCTCGCTCTCGTGAGGCGCGCGTTTCGCAGAGCCTCCCGCCCTCACCAGGCGCACGCCAGCGGTCCGGGCAGGGGAGCTAGCCGTGTCGCGAGCGTCCCCGCCCTCGCCGTTAGCGGTCGCACGCAGGCGTTCGCACGCCGGGTCCCCGGCTCGCTCGGAAAGCGCACAAAGGCGCTCCTTCCTCGAGTCTCCTCCTTCCACTTCCATCGCAGAACCCCTCCTCGTGTCAGGCTACGCCCAGCGTTTCTCCACCCTCACGCCATTGAAATAGTAAGTGCAGATCTCCTCGTGGCGCCGTCCTGCTTTCGCCATATTGTAGGCGCCCCATTGGCTCATCCCCACGCCGTGGCCGAAACCCTTTCCGCTCATACGGACCTCGCCGTCGCGCACCTCGAGGCTAGTTATGAGGTTGGATCTCATACGCATCGGGTCGAGGGCCACGCGGAGGTCGTTGCCACCGATAGTGACGTCCCCCCCCGAGTGGTGGATGGTTATCGCCTGCGCCCGTCCAGAAGGACCGCGCTTGGCCACGGACATCCCGGTTACTCCGTTGACCGGGATGCCGATCTTGTTCAGGGCGGCCTCGACCTCAGCCGTGGTGAATGTGGCGGACCAGACGCGGTCCTCGGCAGGCACGTCCGACATCATGTCAGGGCTCTTCTTTACGACCGTGTAAGGAGGCTCAGGACCACGAAGGTTGAGACCCTCCTTGGCGAGAGCCGTGATGCCGCCGGCGTTCGAGTGGAACCACGCGTCGATGAGCTCCCCGCCATGGGTCAAGACCTTGCCTCGCGTCTCGCGGACCGCCGCTCTGATCGCGTCGTTTACGTTCTCCGGCTTAAACTCTTGAGCTTGCTTGAATCCCGCCTGGATGTCCGAGCCCATCGGCCCCTTGCCGCGCATCTCCTCGAGCGTCTTCAGGGCGAACGTGCGCGCGACGATAGCCTGGGCCGCCAGGGCCTCCCTGGGCCAGTAGTTCTTCATCTCGCCTGCCACCACGGCGGCCACGTATTCTTCCATGGGCATCGCCTCGACCCTGTTCTGATCGGATAGATACACTCTGATGGTGGGCTCCTTCGCGAGGACCGCCCTCCTGGCCCGTGACACCCCTATCACGACGAGCACCACGACGAGAAGACCGATCCCGAGCCAAAGTAAGCTCCTGTTCCTTTTGGCAGCCACCTGCCTCAGCCTCCCATCCTGCGCACTGGAGTTGGGACCCGCCCGCACCGCCGCACCGGAATGCACCCGATACAGCTGGTTGTCGTCCCACGGCTATTATGCGCAGAACACAGGAGGCGTACCAGCCACGTCCCTCCGGCCCGCCGCCAACCACCCGTGCTTTTTCGCGCGGCAGGGGTCAGCTGCCAGTCGAGAGGTACCGTTCCCCGCCATCTGGAAACACCACAACCAGGAGACGCCCCTCGTTTTCCGGCCTTCGCGCGACGCGGACAGCCGCGGCAAGCGCGGCACCTGATGATATGCCCGCGAGGATGCCCTCCTCCCTTGCAAGCCTGCGGGCCATCGAGACCGCCTCTGCACTCGACACGGCGACGACTTCGTCGATGACCCCCACGTTGAGCACGTCCGGCACAAAGCCGGCGCCGATGCCCTGGATTCCGTGGCTTCCGGCGGGCCCGCCCTCCAGCACGGGGGATTCCTCCGGCTCGACGGCAACGACACGAATATCGGGCTTCTTGGCCTTGAGGGCTTCCCCCACGCCCGTGATGGTCCCGCCGGTGCCCACGCCCGCCACGAACACGTCCACCTTGCCGTCGGTATCTTCCCAGATCTCCCTCGCCGTTGTCCTACGGTGCGCCTCAGCATTCGCGGGGTTCGTGAACTGTTGAGGCATGAACGCCCCGGGCGTGGAGCCCGCGATCTCCAGCGCCCGTTGCACAGCCCCGGCCATTCCCTCGCGCGCCGGGGTGAGCACGACCTCGGCGCCGTATGCTTCGAGGATCTTGCGCCTCTCAACACTCATAGATTCAGGCATGGTCACGATGAGACGCAAGCCCCGCGAGGCGCAAAGCATTGCCAGAGCGATCCCCGTGTTGCCACTCGTTGGCTCCACAACCACAGACCCCGGGCCGAGCCTACCCTCTTTCTCAGCTGCGACGAGCATCCCGAGGGCAGCCCGATCCTTCACGCTCCCGCCCGGATTCATGGACTCCAGTTTTGCCGCGATTTCCGCCCGCAGTCCCTCCGCGATCCGACGGATCCTGACAAGAGGGGTCTTTCCCACAACGTCCTGCACGCTATCGGCGATTCTTGCCACGACGCTCACTCACTCTCCCTAAGTAGTGCATCGAAAGCCCGGCCCGGCCAGTCCATGTGCACCTATGTACCAGTGCCCATCTGTACCACCGCCCATCCCCTGGCGCGGGGCGCTTCCGTGTGTTATAATACAGCAAACCCAACTAAAATACTAGGGTATTGCAGCCGGCGACCACCGACCCGTGAAGCCGTTGTTGGAGGGAGCTTTCAATGTTCGACCGCATCCGAGAGGACATCAAAGTAGTGTTCGAGCGCGACCCCGCAGCCAAGAACGTACTTGAAGTCATCCTGTGCTACCCCGGCCTTCATGCCGTCGTAGGATACAGAATCGCCCACTTCTTCTACCAGAGGAGGATGTTCGTCATCGCGCGGCTCATCTCCCACATCGTGCGTTTCCTGACGGGGATAGAAATCCATCCAGGAGCGCGCATCGGACGCCGTCTTTTCATCGACCACGGCATGGGCGTGGTGATCGGCGAAACAGCCGAGATCGGCGACGATGTCACGATCTACCAGGGAGTGACTCTGGGTGGAACCGGCAAGGAGAAAGGCAAGCGCCACCCGACCATAGGAAACCGCGTGGTCATAGCGGCAGGAGCGAAGGTACTGGGATCGTTCGAAGTGGGCGATGAGGCGAAGATCGGCGCCGGGGCTGTGGTCCTGCGGCCCGTGCCGGCCGGCGCCACGGTTGTGGGTGTGCCTGGAAAGGTGGTCTCGAGGTACGGAAAGCGCATCCAGGGCATCGACCTCGATCACCAGAACCTCCCGGACCCTGTCCAGACAGCGCTTGAGGCCCTCACCCGCAGGATAGAGGAGCTCGAGGACAGGCTGGAAAGCCTCGAGAGGGACTCGGAGGCCCGTCGTCTGATATCGTAGGGTGTAAGCGAACCGGGAAAACGGCGAGACTGAGGGGATGTGTCTAGCTCTCCTGGTGACCCCTGCTGAGCACCTCAACCACGCCCCGCCCGCCGTCGACAACTATGAGGTCCCCGGTGCGCAGCCTGGTGGTGGCCCCTTCCACCTGAAGCACCGCCGGAATCCCATACTCCCTGGCGACCACAGCGCTATGGGATAGCAGGCCTCCCTCTTCCAGCACGACGGCGGACGCGACGTTGAAGAGAGGCATCCAACCCGGGTTCGCGAAGGGTGCCACCAGGATCTCGCCTCTTCGGAGAGTGGCCGCTTCGTCCAGGGAGCGTATCACTCTGGCCAGGCCGCGAGCCACCCCTGCCGAGCAACCCACGCCAGTGTGCACCTCGCGTGCGCTCTCCCCTTCCGTCGTCTTCTCGATCTTCGCGTTTTGACGGTTTGGGTACGCCATCGCCACGGTGTCTTCGGTCCCGTCCTCCATGCCTCGCGCGCGTGAAGCCAGCGAACGCCTAGTGAGGACGCGGACGGGGCCAGGCTGGATCACGGGTGGTGGGGTGAAGTTCCTGTAAGCCACGGGAACGCGTCGTCTTTTCCTGACAGCCTTCCGCACTCTCTCGAAATCACAAGACCCTTCAAGCAGGCCGAGGACCTCGTCCCGGGACATCCAGAAAACATCATCGGCCGCGTCGAGAGCCCCGCATGAAGCCCAACGCTTCCCCTGCTCCTTAAGGAACCGCCTCGTATGGTACCTAGCGCGACTGAGGTACACCCGGGTCTCCTCGCGCCACCACGCAAGGTGCCTCACAAGGTCTAGTTGGGCCCGGAAAGCACGGACCCGAACAAGCCCCATGAGCCACGCGACCCGGCCCGGCGATCTCAGGATAGCAGCTGCGGCTTCTTCCTCCCGTCTGCGCACTTCCTCCTGCCGGGCTATCTGGAGGCGCGGATCTTCCCCGACCTCCCCGGACAGACATGCTTGCACCATCGAGAGGGGCAACGCCGTATCCTCGGACCACCGCGGAACGGCTAGGTCCTCGTCGATCTCGGACATGTAGCGGAATTCCGAGATGCACGCGGCGAACAGCTTCCAGAATTCATCCAGGTCTGGCGATTCCCGCTTTGCGTCGGGCGGCTCGCTCGCGGTCTGATTCTGCCAGTTGACGAACATCTCCGAGAGAGCGCGGGGCGAAGCGGCCTTCAGGACGTCCGCCACTTGGGGCCTCCCCTGCGCGAAGCTGGCAAGCTCCCAGATGGCGGCGAGCGGCCTCGCCGTGGCCATCTGAGAGATGCCCGTCAGGAGACGAGCCTCGGATATGGCCTTCCCCGCCTTCTGCCCGTGCTTGTTAAGTCTCTCCACCGTGGCATGGAAATCGTCCTGGGCCTGCGTCCCGAGGAGGGAGATAATCAGGGCCCAGCGGTTTGCCTGCCAATGGAGGTCGACAGCAAACCTGGCCCACGACTTGAGCTCTGCATCGTTGAGTCCTTCCGGCGCGATCGCGTCCCACCCGGGCTCGTTCGCCTCGAACCACGAGATGAACCGCCTGGCTTCCTCAACCGCGAGCCGGTAATGCTTCTTCAAAGCGAAGAGCGACGGCAGCGCGCTGAGCACCGTCCTCATGGTCCACGGGGTCACGGTCCCGTTCCCTTCATATGACGGCACGATCCCGACGGTCCGGTCGAAGGCACGCTCCTTGAAACCCGGGACCCGCGCGGCCACCCGCTTGGTCGCGCCTACGTTCCAGTAGCCGTGTCCGAAGAACGTGGCCGCCCATGTGGTGCCCGCGTCGTCCCGGCGGTACAGTCTCGTGCGCTTGAAGACCTCCTCGGTGGCCCGGGCGAAATCGTGGTGGAACGACAGGGATTGGCTCAAATACGACGCGAACCCCGGCATCACCTCCCTGAAATTCGCCGACGTCCACTCGCCGAAATCGGGCGCGAACGAAAAGGCCGTCATCGGACGCGCCTGGAGAATGAAGACCTCTTTTCCGGACATCGCCCATTCCACATCCTGTGGCAGTCCGTACTCCTCCTGAATCCTTTCTCCCAGATGCGCAAGGCACAGAAGAGCGGCATCGTCCAGCGTGCGACAGGCGCGCATGTCCTCGGGCACCGGCACCGGCGCCCCCCCGCCGGACGTCACCATGACCTTCTTCTCGCTCACCCGCGCCTCAACGACTCTCTCTTCCCAAGTGTCCACCACGAACCTGTCGGGCGTGGCTATCCCAGCCACGAGCGCTTCGCCCAGTCCCCAGGTGGCCTCCACCAACGTCTCGTTCTCCCTGCCGGATTGCGGGTTGAGGGTGAAGAGAACTCCGCTCACCTCCGCTGGCACCTCGCGCTGCACGACCACTGCCATAGCTTGTTCCACGCGGCCTCGGCGGTGTCGCGTCTCCCGATGCGGCAAGTACGCGCGCGTCCTCTCCCCGTTCAGCGACCCCCAGCAAGTCAGAACGGCCTCGACCAGCTCATCCCAGTTTCGGACCCCGAGCACCGTGTCGTACTGCCCCGCGTGCGACGCTCCGACCTCATCTTCCACGTTGGCCGAGGACCGCACAGCGCACGACGCACCCGGGTGAACGCGGAGAAGCTCATCGTAGGCCTCGCGAACCTCGTCCCAGACGGCGCCAGTCGTGCCGTCCCGGCAGGGCGCACGCAAGTCGCAGGTGGCCGTTCCCACCTCCGCCGTCGCCCCAGGCCCGCTGCCTTGTCCCCCAGCTGCACACCGAAGATAGGCCGCTGTCGTGATAACGAACCCCCGGGGCACCGGCAACCCGGCACGCAGCAACCTCGCAAGGTTACGTGCCTTGCCGCCCACGAAAGCGTCGTGTTCCGGTCCGATCTGTTCAAGCCTCAAAACATACGGCTCCACTTGGGTGGTCCCTCCACTGCGCCGACCTGTGATATGGCTTTCTCCGGTCGTTTTCAGGGAATGTAAGGAGCTGGGGCCCCTGCGGCAACCATGCTCTCCACGAGGTCGAGCGCCTGGTCCATCGCCTCAAGCACCTCGTCAACCTCGGGCGGCTGTATGATGAGAGGCGGCATTATCTGCATCGCCCTCGGTCGAAAATCCGAGAACACGGCGATCACGCCGTTCTTGCCGAGGGCGTAAGTCATCATGGGGCCAAGCGTGTCGTCGGCAAGCTCGAAAGCCATCATCAGGCCGCGCCGTCTCCAGCCTGCTACCGTCTCCCGGTGTTTCTCCTTCAGCCGCGCAAAGCCTCGCTCGAAACGCACACCCATCTCTTCCACGTGGTCCAGGAACCCCGGCCGGCAGATCTCGTCGAGCATCGCCAGGGCGCACACGCACCCAAGGTCGGCGCCACCGAAAGAGGTCAAATGCACGAACGGGTTCCGCTTGAAGAACTCGTCAACGTGCTCCCTATAGCACACTGCGGAAAGCGGGTAGATTCCGCCGCTCATCCCTTTGCCCAGAACCAGGATGTCTGGGACCACACCCCACTCATCGATCGCCCAAAGGCGACCTGTCCTGCCAAGCCCAGCTTGGACCTCGTCGAGGATCAGCAGGGCTCCCTTGCTGTCGCAGATCTCCCTCACCGCGGGATAGAAATCGTCGGGCGGGATGACGATCCCGGCGGTGGCGGGGATGGTCTCGAATATCACCGCGGCCGTGGTCTCGTCGACAGCGCGCTCCACCGCGTCGATGTCCCCGAAAGGCACCTGGGTGAACCCCGGCATAAGCGGCTCGAAGTGCCTCTTGAAACGAGCGTCCCCCGCCGAAAGCGCAAACCCGGTGTGACCGTGGTAACCGTCGACCGCAGAGACGATTCCGGCACGCCCGGTGTAGCCCCTCGCCAGCTTGATGGCGACGTCGCACGCCTCGCCGCCGCTAGGGGTGAAAAAGCTGTACGTTATGTCGCCCGGCGTGAGCTCAGCAAGCCTGGCAGCCAGCCTGGCCCGGTGTTCGCTGAGAAGCATGTGGTCGCCGATGTCGAGCACATCGAGTGCGGCCTTGAGCGCATTCACGACGGCAGGGGGCCGGTGCCCGAGGTTGAACACACCGCCGCTGGACCGGCAGTTTATGTACCGTCTGCCGGAGAGGTCCCAGACGTACACCCCCTCACGTTTGCCCGGAACCGCGTCGAAGCCGAGGGATCGATACACCTCCACTCTCCCTGGGGACACGTACCGCGCGAAATCCTCGACGATGGACGCCTGGGGTTTGGCACCGATGAGGGTCCCGGCGGTCCTTTCGTCGGTGCAGGTGGCCCGCAACTCTGAATGCTCCTGTGCCCTTCGTTCATGCTTGTCGTCAACGTAACCTTCCACGTCGATCCCCCCGAGAGAACAAGCTAGCACGCCCGTTATCTTCTATGACGCATGGATCGGGGGCGCGAGGCGATCATGTCCGCGACCCACCTGCCGAGCACGATTCCCGCCAGGACGCACGGGAGAAGCAGGGCGTCGGCCGCCAACGAGTTTCGAAGCGCGGCACGCACGACACCGCTCCTTTCAAGCTCCGATGTGGGAAAGGCGACGATAACGGGCGCCAGCGCTGGGGCCATCACGACGAGAAACGCCACGCACCCCACGAGCTCGTGCACGCTCATTTCGGCGAGGCCCAACGCCACTCCGCCCAGCACCGGGATGGCGAGACTCCACCCGGAAGGCAGAGGGGTGAAGTCCCCGAGCTGAAGCAACGCCAGGCACACCGAACCTGCTCCACCCAGAATAACCGCGCGTGCGGCAACCCCCACGGCTTTCATGCACCGCCCCCACGTCTCTTCACCCGCCACTTTCCACCCCCACCTCCCCCGCCACTGGAACGCGCACCAATCTCTCTCCCCGCCGAAGAGCGACAACCAGCACGACATCGCCGGCGAGTTGCGCCGTGGCGCTTTCGCCGTTTCCTCCGCCCCCTTGTCGCGCCTCTTCGCCGGCGTCTGGCGCGCTCACTGCAAGCTCCCGTGAGGTGTCCTTTGTCACAGTGATTCGGGTGACTGCCGTGGGGCGAGCGCCAACATCCGCCGGCGGGACAACGACAATGTCGCCCGGAAGCGTGAAGAAGTACCCAAGGCGCCTCCCGCCCTGGTCCAGAGTGAACTCAACTCGCTCCACCTTGCTCTCGAACCCCACCGTCGGCGCCTCCAGCGCGATCACCGCGTTCAGCATAACGGCCTCGCCCTCATGCCTGAGACTCGCGGTCTCGAGCGAGGCTCGTACCTCGCGCGTCCACCCCGCGTACTCGAAGTACCGACGTTCGGTTGCCACGAGAAGGAGGATGGCCGCGATGGACGCGACGGCGAGGGTCGTCCAGGACCATACCTCGTGACTCCTCCTGGTAGACACCACCCCTCACCTCGCATTTCTAGACCTGCGGCTCGCGTATCCTGCGCTCGGGAAGCAAGTCGACCGCACACCACATATCCCAATCCCGCCGCAGCCAGGCCGACTCGCCCCTCTCCACCGTCTATTCACCGCCCAAACGCCTATAGGTCGTGGCAAGCGACAAAGTGGCCCTTTGACACCTCTTTCAGAACTGGGTGGTCCTGCTCGGCGCACGTGCTTTTCGCCAGAGGGCACCTTTCGTAGAACCGACACCTGCGCGGCGGGTTTATCGGCTTGCTTATTCCCCCCTTGATGGTGGGAATGGGCCTCTTCACCGCTGGGTCAGGCACGGGAACAGCCGATATGAGAGCCCTGGTGTAAGGATGCAGCGGCTCCTTGATGATCTCTTCAGCTCCGGCCATCTCAACGATTTTCCCCAGGTACATCACGGCGATCCTGTCGCAGAGGTACCTTGCAACCGCGAGGTCATGGGTGATGTAAAGGTAGCTGATCCCGAGATCCTCGCGAAGCTGTGCAAGAAGCTTCATGACGCCCGTGCGAATCGAAACATCCAGCATCGACGTGGGCTCGTCGGCCACCACGAAAGCAGGATCCATCACGAGCGCCCTCGCGATCGCAACACGCTGTCGTTGCCCGCCCGACAGCTCGTGAGGGAACCTGAAGAGGAACGCCGACGGAGGCGAGATCCCAACCAAGCTCAGCATCTCGGCCACGCGTTGCTCTCGTTCCTCCAGGCTGCCTATGCCGTTCACATTCAGGGGTTCCGCAACGATGTCAAAGATGGTCATCCTGGGGTCCAGCGACTCATAAGGATCTTGGAAGATCATCTGGACCTTCCTGCGGAACTCCACCGTCGCAGCGCCCTGCATCTTCGAGACATCGGCATCCTCCACGAGGATACGCCCGGAGGTGGGAACCGTGAGGCGGGCGATCATTCGGCCCGTCGTTGTCTTTCCGCACCCCGATTCCCCAACCAGCCCAAGCACCTCGCGCCGCTTCACCTCGAAGCTCACATCGTCGACGGCATGGAGGAACAGCTTCCCCCGTTGGAAGAAGCCTCTCGACACAGGATAGTGCTTGGATAGGTGCTCGACGCGCAGAATGGGGTCGGTCTTCTCAGCCATTGCTGGAACTGCCAAGCTTCTCACCCCCATCCGTCCCCTTGCCCAGGCGCAGTCCCTCGGACCATCTGCCGTCGGCCTCAACGGGGTTGTGACATGCGCAGTAATGCCCCGGATAGATCTCCCGCCACACGGGGTCTGCCGCGGAACATTCGGCGGTAGCCCGATCGCACCGCGGGTGGAAACGGCATCCGGATGGCGGGTCGAGGAGGTTCGGCGGCTCGCCCGGGATCGTGGCCAGCTCGCGCTTCTCCCCAAGGATGCTGGGGTAAGCCCTCATGAGAGCGTAGGTGTACGGATGCCGCGGCCTCTTGAACACATCGTCTGCCTGGCCGAGTTCGACCAGCTTGCCGGCGTACATCACGGCTACCACGTCGCTCACCTCGGCTATGACGGAAACGTCGTGAGAGATGTAGATCATGCTCATGTTGATTTTGCGCCTTATCTGGTCCATTTCTCGCAGGATTCTGTCCTGGACTATCACATCCAACGCAGTAGTTGGCTCGTCGGCGATGATCAGCTTGGGATTGCACGCGAGGGCCATGGCGATGACGGCCCTCTGCTTCATGCCGCCGCTGTATTCGTGCGGGTAGTTATACATGCGTTCTTTCGGAATGCCTACGAGCTCGAACAACGACCCCACCCTTGCCCACGCCTCTTCTTCGCTGGTCTCGGGCTCATGAGTCACTATGGCCTCCACTATTTGATTGCCCACACGATACACGGGATTGAGGGAGTTCATCGCGGCTTGGAATATCATGGCGACGCCTTTCCATCGCATCCTTCGAACTTCCTCGTCGGTCATCGAGTAAATGTCGCGGCCCTCGAAGAGGATCCGGCCCCTGACCACATTCGAGTTGTAGGGGAGGAGTTTCATTATGGACATGGCGATGGACGTCTTGCCGCACCCGGACTCTCCGACCAGCCCGAGGGCCTGCCCTTTGGCCAGGGACAATGTTACGCCGTCTACCGCCTGCACCCAGCCGGCCTTCGTGCTGTAGTGCATGGTGAAATCATCCAACTCAAGCAGGGGGTCCATCTTATCACCTCTTTCTCAGCCGCGGGTTCACGACTTCATCCAGCCCTCTACCCACCATGTAAAACGCGGCGCAGAACAATGTGATCGCAAGCCCGGAAGGCAACCACAGCCACCAGTACCTACTGAAGTCAAAGAGGTAACCGGCGGCTTCAGCGGTATGGATCATCATACCCCAGCTCATGTCGATGTTCAGAACACCGAAAAACGAGAGGGTCGCTTCGCTCAAGATGGCGGCTGTCACGTTGAACATCATGTACAGAAATGACAGCGGAAGCACGTTGGGTATTATATGCGCCCGGATTATGTGAAAGCTGCTCCCGCCAGCCACGCGGGCTGCGTCGATGTACGGCCTGACTTTCACGGACAGCGCTTGCGCCTTCAGGATGATCGTTATGCCTCCGAATCCCCCCAACACGCCGAGGATCACGGCGAATGGGAAGAAACTCAGCCGCACCATTGAACCCACAACCACGAGCAGCGGTATGAACGGAAAGAGCATCATGATGTCGGCTACCCGCATGAAGAACGTGTCAGTAAAACCGCCGTAGTATGCGGCCACGGTGCCGACGATAGTGCCGATCACCACTGTGATCAGCGCCGAAAGCACGCCCAGAAGGAACTCCCGGCCTGTGCTGAACATGAGCTGGGCAAGGATATCCCGGCCGATGGGATCGGTGCCGAGGAGATGAGCCCTTGTGGGCGGCGAAGGATGGGCGAGCATCGGGTCAAACCCGACCACGGGGTGGTAGATCATGGGATCCCACACCGTGTTTATCATTATCGGCCACAGCGCGCCGAACACGCCGAAAAGCACGATGAGGACTAACCCGAACATGCCGATACGGCTTTCTCGGAACACAGCCCAGTTCTGCGAAAGCCCGCGCATGGTGAGCTTCCACCTGATTTTCCAGAGGGGTTCCCTGAGGGCCACGGTGTCCGCTTGGGGGCTCGGTGCCAACTGTCTCATCTTGCCTCACCTGCCTTGCCACACGTCAATCTAAGCCTCGGTCGCGGGCTGCCCCGTGTAGGTAATGCGCGGGTCGAGAACCGCGTAGAGAATATCTGCAACAAAGTGCGCTATTAGGAGGAACACCCCGGTGAACGCGAGGGCCCCCGTCGCAAGCGGGTAGTCGTTCGCGAGCGCGGAATGGAACAGCACCTGTCCCAGCCCCGGCCAAGAGAACATGGTCTCTGTGACGAGACCGCCGCTCATCGAGCTCGCCAGGCTGAGCACCAGGCTTGTAACGGTAGGCAGCATCGCGGTCCGCGCGGCGTACCTATCCCTCACCACGTTGTCGGGAAGGCCCTTGGCGCGAGCAGCCATCACATAGTCCTCCTGCACTGTCTCGAGCATGGAGTCACGCATGAGGAGCATAGTGCCTGCGAAGCTGATGAGCGTGAGCGTGCACACTGGGAGCACCATGTGGTTAGCTATGTCCCAGATGTAGATGAGCGCCCCTGAGCGCCACGCAACGAGAAGAGCCACCGCGACGAGCGCTGATCCCGAAAGGCAGGCCAGCGTGACATTTCGGCGGGTACGTTTGAGACCGCGCAGGAAGGCGTAGAAGACGAGGAAGAGCCCTACTGCGACCAGACCTCCCCCGAACACCATGTAGCCAAAAACCGTGTTCACCGAGAAGGGGGCTCCCTGCCACAGCTTGGGCTCTATGAACTGGTTGAGCGGAAGGATCTTGAGGGTATAGGCAAAGATCCAAATGAGGACCAGTGCCAATAGAGGATAGAACGCAGTCCAGAACGTTATGCCGACGACCGTTGCCGCGTAGTCCACGACCTTGCCGCGGCGCCAAGCGATGACCCGTCCCATTAGGTAACCAACGTAGAAAGAGAGGACGTTCGCGGTGAGGAAGAGCACGAAGGTCCTGGGCAATCGCTCCATCAAGATATCCCACACCGGCCGCGGGTACTGCGAGAATGACACCCCGAGCTCTCCCCGGAAAAAGTTCTTCAGGTAAGTCAGATACTGCATCAACACCCCCTGGTCGAGCCCAAGCTGCTTCTTCAGCTCCTCCCTGGCCGCCTGCGGGATTTTGGGATTTGCCAGGTACATCTGGGTGATGTCGCCCGGCATGGCCTGAAGCAGGAAATAGACCAGGGTGATGTATATCAGAAGCGTCAGGACGACCTGTCCCAGCCTGCTCAAAATGTATCGGCGCATTTCCATCCCTCAATCTTCGCCAGATTTGCCCCGGTTAAACGCGGCCTTTCGCAAAAGGCCCCATAAACCGGAGCGGGCCTGGGGCACCCCAGGCCCGCTCGTGAAAGGCCGCGGCTCGACTCGCGCCCGGGATGCGGCTTCCCGCCGTCAGTCGAGCATCTTGACCGTGCTCGTGAGCGCCCCGACGTACTGCAAGCCGCTCAGCACCTTTGTGTAGGGGTACTGGACGCGGTCAGACCTGTACGCTTCGAGCATCGGGGTGTCGAAGAGCACGATGTAAGGCAGCTCATCGGCGAGGATCTCCTGTAGCTTGAACGCCTTCTCGCGGGCCTTCTCCATATCGGACTCCTTCACGAAGTCGTCCGCCAGCTTGTCGAACTCTGGGTTGCTGTAGCCCTCGGCGTTGAAGCCGCCGAGCCCTGCCTGTTCGCTGTGGAAGAAATACTTCATGTGGTCCGGATACAGGGTCAAGCTCCAGCCCATCATGAAGGCGTCGAAGTCCTGCTCGTCGAATACCTTCGAGCTGACCACGTTGAAGTCAGTGGGCACGGCTTCAATCGGGATGCCGACCTCTTTGAGCCAGGATGCGATGTTCAAACCGAACGTGTAGCGGAGAGGATCGTACCCGGCGGTCATGATCATGAACTCGAATTCGGGCATCTTCTTGCCGTCCGGCATGATGAGCCCCTTACCGCGTTTCAGCACCTTGTCCTTCTCGACGTCCACCTCAGGCTCGACTTCCCACTTGAATCCGGCTTTCTTGAGGAGCTTCACGGCTTCCGCTATCTTCTGGGAGCGAGTGAGCCCCTTGCCCCACTGAGGAACGTCTTTGTTGTACCAGTATGCGTTTCCGGGAGGCACGACCGAGTACTGCGGGAAGGCTATACCCTGTAGTACCTTCTCGCAGATGTACTCCCGGTCGATAAGGGTGGCGACCGCCTGACGGAACTCCTTAATGTTGAAGGGGTACTTCCGCAGGTTGAAAGCCATGAACCGGAAGCCGTTCACGCTGTTCTCAATGAGCTGGACATTGGGCGCCTTCTTCAGCTGCTCCTGGAAACCGCGCTGCAAGCCCAGGGAGTTCAGCACGAAATCGACCTGCCCACTCGTCAGCGAGAGCACGGCCGCGCTCTGGTTCTGGAATATCCGGTACAACGTGCCTGTCGCGTCCGGACCATCGGTGAGCTTGAGCTCGACCTTGCCCTCGGGCTTGCCACTCTGCCACTTGAACCCGGTTCTCGGGTTCTCGATGGTCACTACGCCGTTCTCGTAGAATGTGGTGACCTCACCTTTGCCACTGTACACAGGGTTAGGCACGTTCTGCCAAAATGCGCCCTTCTCCCAATGTCCGAACTTCCACGGACCAGCTGTGGGCTGCTTCTCAGGCTCGTGGGCAAAAAGCTCCTTGACTGGATCAGCCGCCTTTTTCGCGTTCTCGAACACGGGTTCCCAGTACTTCTTGTTAACGATGTAGTTCTGGAGCAATCCATATTGCCACTGGGACAACCCAGGTTTATCCTTCAGGATGAACTTCACCGTGTAGTCATCGACCTTCTCTACGCGCTCAAGAACGGTCGGGTCCACGATGCTCGGCCAGTTCCCACCGAGCTTGTTGGGATCCATCTGGAGGACGGCGTTGTAGCTGAACACGACGTCATCGGCGGTAAGCGGGGTATTGTCGCTCCACTTGATGTCTTTGCGCATCTTGACGATGGACGTGTAGTAGGTCTTTCCGCCGATGGTCTCCTGTTTCAGTGGGCTCGGCATGTCGGCCGCTGCGGCCGGCACGAACGCCCAGGTGGGAGCGGCGTTCCCGTAAAGGGACGTGTAGTACTGGCTGTTGGAAACGAACGTGTTCCACACCGTCGAACTCGGGCCCAGGGATGAATACAGGTTTATCGTGGTAGGATCCGCGAAAATGGCCATTTCGTATAGTTTCCCCTGCCCCGCGAACCCAGTCGAAGCAACTCCAGCAACAAGGAACACGAAAAGCAACCCGGCAAGGATTCCCTTCCAGAATCTTCTCATTGAAGCCTAGCCTCCTTCTTACCTTCCCAAAGTTGTTCTCCGGAACCCTTTTGCCCCCAACCTATCTAGGAGCCCAAGACAGACCGGCAGGTTCTCCTCCGGTGCCTGCCCACCACCTCCCCTCAACCTTGGTGGATACCCCAATGGCACATCCTTGTAGACCACCGACAGACCGTGCGTCGTCAAGATGACGGTGACGCCAGGCAGCCGACGACCTTCCGTACCATTATTCGCCTCGACCATGTGGATTCCTTCCGGATCAGGGCAAAGTTGCCGGGCCGAACGCACCTAAACCCCCGATCTCACCAGGCATTCTTGCGCTCCCGCGCTTTCTACCGTAGCACCTCGCTGCGGCCGAGGCGTGAGTCTTTGTTCCACGCGATTTGAAGTTTTCCTTCTACTCAGGCTGGCGTAAATGCGGATTTCGCATCATGAACCACAAACTACCATAGCCGCGTTGCCTCGTACGTCCTATAATGAAGCGGTGAAACACAGGGAAAGGAGGATGGCCATGAGAAACCGCGTCTACCGCGCCCTCGGCCTTGTTATCGCAATAGCTCTTCTGGGCGCCGGGTCGCTGCTCTATTGGGGCGGGTCGACGCGCCACGACATCCCGGCCGGGAACGGTATGGGTAGAGAAGCAGGCTCGTACGAGGCGCGACCAGACTACGCGCCACTCAAGGCCGAGCTCGAGGCTTATATAAAGTCGCAGCCCGCCACATACGGCGTGTATTTCCGCGACCTCAAGACTGGGATGAGCTTCGGAATCAATGAATACGAGCCCATCACCGCGGCAAGCACCGTGAAAGTCCCCGCTGTGCTCTACCTGAACCGTCTTGTTGCGGAGGGCAAGGCGAGCTGGGACGACCGTGTCGTGTACAACAGCGCCACGGACTACCAGGATGGCGCCGGGATACTCCAGTTCGCGGCGAGAGACGGGGATAGTTATTCCCTTCGGACATTGGCGAACCTGGCTATCACGATAAGCGATAACGTGGCCTACCGGATGCTCGTCCGGCACCTCGGAAAGGACAATATCGCGGAGTTCATGCGGGAACTCGGCGGGGAGATGGTGTTCCCAGGCGGTCAGAATATCACATGTGCCAAGGACATGGCAGCGTACGTCCAGGGCGTGCTCGACTTCGACCGGTCGTACCCGGACCTGGGCTCGCGCCTCTTGGACGACATGGCGCACCCTATCTACCACGTCGGCTTGCCGGGAAAGCTGCCTCCGCAGGTGATGGTGGCGCACAAGGAAGGTGACGTTTCCGGCGTCGCCAACGATGTCGGCATCGTCTTCGCCAGTAGACCGTACATCCTCGTGGTGCTCTCGAAGGATGTTCCCGACATCGATCAGGGCTTCGCTAGGATCGCTGAGATCTCGCGAATCGTGTACGACTACCAGAATAGCGTGGCCGCTTAACATCGGCCCAGGCCGAGACCTGCGGCGACCAGGCGGTTCAGTATGAGGACAAGGGACCCTTTTGGATGCGGCGGCAGGTAACGCTCACAGCGTTGCCCCGTCGCTCCACCCGTCCCTCCACTACAAGGATCGGGCTTGTGAACATCGCGCCCCCGCAGCGCTTGTACACGCCTTCGAACACAGTCACGTCTATGAGGCCCGTCTCGTCCTCGAGCGAGAAAAAGACCACGACCCTCCCGCTCCGGGTTGGGGGGCGATGCGGCCTAACCACCACTCCAGCAACTCGCACGCTCGCGCCGGAATCCATCCTCTTCGCAGCGGCGGCCGTGAGCACCCCTTCTGTCGCCAGGCTATCGCGATAGAACTCCATCGGGTGCTTCGTAGGATGAAGGCCCAGTATGTAGAACTCGTGCTTGAACTTCTCGACCTCGGAAAAGTCGGGGATGTCCCAGAGCTCACACAAAGAGCGGCCGCTTTGGGCACGCCGGTCCCACATCCAAGCGTCTGATGTGCGACGGACACCAAGGCAATCGCCGGCCCCAGCGTCGCCACGAGCGCCGGCGATGGCCAGGTCAGTTGCGACATCTGGAAGGGCACAGGCCGCGAGGTTCGGGACACCGTCACCGGATCGTTCCAACCCTTGCAAGGGCCGCGAGATCCCCCAAAGCACAGCCCTGCGGTTGGGGCACAGGGAATCAAACGCGCCGCACAGCACCAGGTTTTCGAGGAGGTCTCGATCCAATGGCACCCGCGCGAAGAAGTCCTCAACGGAGGAATACCCCCGTGGTCCCCTGCGCGCGATTATCCTTGCGGCCGTTTCCTCGCTCATACCCCGTACTCTGAGAAGCCCCACGCGTATCGCGCCGTCCTCAACCGTGAACCTCTCAGCGCTCTTGTTTATGTCAACCGGCAAGATCCTGATCCCACGCCGCCTGGCTTCCACACATATGGTGTTCGGCGGATAGAATCCCATGGGTTGATTGTTCAGGATGGCTGTGTAGAATTCCACAGGGAAATGGCGCAATAGGTACGACGTCTTGTAGGCTGTATCCGCAAAAGCCGCCGCGTGGGCTTCACAGAAGCCATAACCCGCGTAGGCAACTATGTACGACAGCACCGTCTCGGCGACTTCTCGGGAGGTCCCGTGTTCCATCGCCTTCTTCACGAATTCCCTCCCTATCTCATCCATTTCCGCTCTGGAGCGGTAGTGAGTCATCACTTTTCGCAATCGATCGGATTCCCCCGGGGTAAAGCCGGCTATGGCCGTCGCGATCTCGATCACCTGCTCCTGGTAGAGCACCACGCCATACGTTTTCTTAAGGATCCTTTCAAGGCCGGGATGGGCGTAGGTCACTTCCTCAAGCCCTCGCCTCCTCGCCACGAACGGCTCCACCATATTCCCCTGCACGGGACCAGGCCGGATAAGCGCCACGCTCGCCACGATGTCCTCGATGGTGCTCGCACCAAGGCGCCCTTGGAGGGCCCGCTGCGCGGGGCTTTCCAGCTGGAAAGCGCCTATGGTTTCTCCGGCGTTCAGCATCTCGTATGTGGCACTATCCTCGAGGGGGATGTGTTGGTAGTCAACGCCACTCAGGCTCACGGAGTCGTCCACCGCCGCGAGCATGCGAAGAGATAGAAGATCGAGCTTGATCAAGCCGATCTCCTCTACGTCGTCCTTGTCAAACTGGGTGATGACCACGCCGCGCGCTGCCATTTGCAGCGGGGTCAGTCTCACGAGGGGCACGCGGCTTGCTACCACCCCACCCAGATGGGTCCCGATGTGACGGGGCACACCTGCCAACGCCTCGCATACTTTGAACAAACAAGAGTACCTCTCGATGGAGATACCGCTTCCGCGAAGCTCAGGGTACTTCTCGAAAGCCGGCCTGATCTCGTCCGCACATATGTAGGGAAGGCGCTTGGCCAGCATATCTATGTCTTCCGGGGGAAACCCCATGGCCTTCCCTACGTCGCGCACGGCAGACCTAGCCTGAAACGTATTAAAGGTGCATACCGTGGCCACGCGTTCGGGACCGTATTTACGCTGGAGATAGTGCCGCACCTCGTCTCGTCTCCTGGCATCGAAATCGATGTCGATATCGGGCTTCTGCGCCCGCTCAAGACTGAGGAATCGCTCAAAAAGAAGGCCTCGGGAGATCGGGTCCACGCTCGTTATGAAGAGGCAATACGCCACGGCAGAGTCCGCAGCTGAGCCCCTGCCCGAGAACCTGATCCCTTTTTGTCGCGCGAAGTTCACGACATCCCAGACCATGAGAAAGTAGTCCTCGTATCCGAGGGTGCATATGACCTCGAGCTCATGGTCGAGCCTGGACTTTATCACAGAGTTGATGATCCCATAGCGGGATGAGGCTCCTTCGTATACAAGGTGCCGAAGGCACTCGGCAGACGTCCCCGCCCCTCGTGGAAGAGCGAAAACTGGGAAGAGCTTCTGGTCTAGCAAAAGCCCGGGTGAGCACCTATCGGCGACCTCTCCGGCGGTCGCTATCGCCTCGGGATAGCGACGAAAGAGGGATGTCATTTCATCAACGGATTTCAAGTAATTCTCGGCGTTGAACTTTCGTTCGGGATGCACGTCGTCGAGCCGCGTCAGCGTGCGGATACAAGTGAGGACGTCGTGTACGGCAAACTCCGATTTCTTGCAGTAGTGGACATCATTGGTCGCCACAACCCTAACCCCCGCTTCTTCAGCAAGCTCAACGAGGCGGGAGATGAGCCGGTCGCTTCCCGGGACAGCGAGGTTCTGGAGTTCGATGTAAAAGCCAGGCCGCCCGAAAATCCCCGCAAGACGCCTGGCAAGTTCAAGGGCCTGGCTATACTTGCCCACGCGAACGAGCACCGGGATGGAACCCCGCCCGAAGCACCCGGAAAGCGCTATGATCCCTTTATGATGCTCTTCAAGCGAAGATAAAGACGCCTTTGGCGCGAGGCGGCGTTTTGTGAACTCCGCCACAGCCTGGTCCCCAGGAAACGGCGTCATGCCGTCACCCGCGACAGCCCTTTCCCAGCCTCTCGACATATAAGCCTCGGTAAGGATCGCGCAGATATTGGAGTAACCCTCTGGATCTTCTGCCAGGAGCACCAGGTGACTCCCATCCTCGAGCGTGACCTCGGCACCATGGATTGGTTTTATCCCATGCCGCTGCGCAGCTCGAGTTAGCCTTGCCGCCGCACAAAGATTATCGTGGTCTGTTATGGCAACGGCCTCCATGCCGAGCTCCGCCGCGTTTTTCACTATAGACTCGACGCTCGATGCGCCATCGAGGAATGAAAAATGCGAATGCACGTGGAGATGCACGAACTTCCCCATGGCGATCCAGGCTCCATCAGCAGACTGTATCTGGAATCGTGTCGTCCTAGGATTTCGCCATCGTTTATAGAAAGCAACGATGACGTTACGTAAACGGGGCAGAGCTATCTCAAACGGCCTTTTCAGGGAAACAGCATGCTGAAGTCAAAACGATCTCCAGGCGCACCGTAAGCGCACTCTGAGTGCATGCCATCCAAGCCGAACACAGTTTCTGGGCTCGGGCTTGGGTATCTATAGGCGCCCCTGGGCGGAACTCAAACATCGAAGAACAACACGGGCTCATGACGATCGCTCATGGCGAACTGCTTAGTCGAATATCTTTGTAAGCCGCCAGGCGTCGCCATGCCCATCGCAGCAGAGCTCGTATAGTCCGTGATTATCTGCGAGCACGGTGAAAACTCGCCTCTCCCCTTCCCCCCGCCACCATTCGCCTGACTCGCGCCACTCGTCGATGATGGAAATCACCCTAAGCCATTTCCGGTTCCAATAGAATCTCTCCGGACGCTGGTCTCCTCGCGTTACTACCTGAAGCGACCTGTTTACTCTCCTCATAGCGCGAACAAGCCTCCCAGGCTGCCAGAAGCCTATCCCTTCTGTCGCATTCAAGCAAGCTCGCCGGAAAAAGGCTCTTCGCCCCGAACTTCTCCCTTACCCGAGTTATTACCGCATCAACGGCTTGAGCGCGATCGACGGCTATATGTGGATCAAATATGCTCACTTGCAACGTCGTTGTCGTAGGCATGAGATCGGCGGCTATAAGAGATAGTGCTCTCACGGAACGGAGCGGCCCATGTTGCGATCGCGATCGTGTCGCCCCGTCAGGCGCCGCCAGCACCGCTCGTAGGAGGCTTCTGCATATCGCCAGGCCGCCACCATAAAACTTCGAAGGCTTCGAAAGGCGTTGTTCGTGAACCATCTGGCCCGCGCCACCTTCGCCGGTAAGATCTAGCGTGATGCCCCACCGGCGGGCCGTCGCGCCATAGGCGTTCAGCCTCTGTTCGATGAAGGCGGCACCCATCTCCACTACGTGTTCCAGAATAGACTCATCGGACACTTCGCCGTCGAAAATCTTTCTGAATGTTATCGCTTCTTTTGGATAAACGGGGATCACCTTCGAACGATCCATGCCCAGGCAGAGCTCGTAAACAACGTGTCCTGGCTCCCCCAACACCTCAACTAGAGCCGATCTTCCCATCGCCAGCACATCGCCGACCCGCCGCATACCGAGGCGCTGAAGCCGCTCGATCACACCATCATCAAGGGTCCAAAGCACGCCCACGGGCAAAGGGGCGAGAAACTCCTTCTCCTTACCGATAACGATCAGCACGTTCCTGAGCCCTCGCGCCGGATCTGCTGTCAAACGCTCGGCTCGGCCTTCTCTTTCAGGATGAGGATGGGATTCCGTCCGGCGGCGGCGCGAGCTTCCAAGCGTTTTGCCGTGTACAACCCTCCTCGACTCCTCAAGCACCCCCGAAGCCACCCGTGCCACCAGTTTACAGCGCGCCACCCCGAAAGCTGGGCAGCTTCCAACGATTGCCTCTATGCTCTGAGATATTCTTTCGATCGCGTCCGGCACATCGGCACATCCCGAAAGGTCGATAAAGGCCTCATGCTGGGCCAAAGGCTCCACGGCCAGGCTATGGCGTGCGCATGTTTCCCATAGGCTGTCGGCAAGGCTATCGTACCTCTCAGGAACATAACTCACCTCGATGGCCTCCGGGCATATGAGCCGCACCACGGAAAGAGACATCCCAGGCTTCACGCCCTTCCTTCTCGCCCCAGGCGACATATCCATGACCTTCTTACCTTCCCCAACCACCACCACGGGCGTCCCCTTCGGACGTGAGTTCAACAGGGTCTCAGCTTCCGCATAGAAACCAGGCACCCAGACATGGGCTACCACCGTCGACGCGGGTCTCATCTTTACAGCTCCTCGAAGCCATCAAGTAATGGATGCGAACGTGTGTTCGCACCAATAGTATATTAGGTCACCGTCCTTCCTGTCAAGACAAATCCTGCCATACGCCTTCCGTACAGAAGGAATTCATACCGATGTGTCCAACAACTAAGTGGCGGCAACGCCAAGGACGCAAGACACAACACGATCCATCCGCGCACCTCAAGGGCCACAAGGGCTACATTAAAGTCCATGCGAAAGGGGGAAAGAGTCCTTGTCAAAGCGCCGTCCCGGCGGGTAGATTCCGCTGTCGGCAATCCTCACTCGAAAGCTTCCCTGTCGAAACTCCAAAACAAGGAGGTATGACGGTGAACCTGTTTGACGCGATGAGGAGACACGGCTATGAGCAAGTCCTCTTCTGCAGCGACACATCGGCGGGCTTGCGGGCGATAATCGTCATCCACGACACCACTCTCGGCCCAGCCCTGGGCGGCACACGCATGTGGCCGTACAACACCGAAGAGGAAGCGATCGTTGACGCGCTCCGCCTCGCTCGCGGGATGACTTACAAGAACGCTGCAGCGGGCTTGAATTTCGGCGGCGGCAAGGCCGTTATCATAGGCGACCCGAGAAAGGACAAGTCCGAGGAGCTTTTCAGAGCATTCGGCCGGTTCGTGGACACTCTCGGCGGCAGGTTTATCACAGGCGAGGATGTCGGCATCACAGTGGACGACGTTGAAACCATTAGGTGCGAGACCAGATGGGTCGGCGGTTCGTCCAGCGCGTCCGGAGGAAGCGGCGACCCTGGTCCGGTGACTGCGTACGGTGTCTGGCGAGGTCTTGCTGCGTGTGCCAAGGCGGTTTTCGGTAGCGACTCGCTCAAAGGTCTCACCGTGGCCATCCAGGGGGTGGGAAGCGTCGGCTATCACCTGGGCAAACACCTTCGCGACGATGGCGCAAAGCTCATCGTGACCGATATCTTCCCTGACAAGGTCCAAAGGGCGGTACGTGACCTCGGAGCGCAGGCCGTGGAGCCCGACGCCATATTCGACGTCGAGTGCGATATCTTCGCCCCGTGTGCCCTCGGCGCCGCCCTGAACGACGACACCATCCCCAGGCTCAAATGCAAGATCGTGGGAGGCTCCGCCAACAACCAACTGAAGGAGGACCGTCACGGCGACGCGTTGCAAGACATTGGAATCCTTTACGCCCCTGACTACATCATCAATGCTGGGGGCGTGATCAATGTCGCGGAAGGCCTGTTCGGATACAACCGCGAGAGGGCTCTGCGCAAAGCTGGGAGCATCTACAATACGATGCTCAACGTGATCGAGATATCGAGGCGCGATGGCATTCCGACATACAAGGCCGCCGACAGGCTTGCCGAGGAGCGCATCGTCGCTGTAGGAAGGATCATGCGGCATATCAGGCCCGGGCGCGCCTGGAGGATGGCCGAGTAGCACGGCATCCGCCGGTGTTCGCCACGCCAGCTTGCCGCGCGCGGCGCAGGTCGCGCTTCGCGTCCGCCCTCGCGCTGTGCGCAGCCGGCGAGTAACACCGACACGCATTCGCCTCGGGCATGCCGATGAAGCGAAAAGCAATGAGTTGAGAGCTAGCCCCTTACATTTGGCTAGCTGCGAACACATGGTTAGCTGCGAACACGTAGAGATGAGGGCCTGTCGGCCGCCGCGACCAAAACGCCCCCCTGGCAGGCCCCCGTCTCCCCTCTTCTCTCTCTCCGCGTGTGTCCGGGCCGGCTGCGCGCGGACCGGGACGGGACGTCCATCTCTCCCGGGCCCTTTACGCTGCTGGCTACGACGCATCATTCGTTCCCGTCTCTCACCGGGCTCCGTCACGTTGCTTGACGCCGGAGGCGGTCGCGGACCTCGCCTTCACCGTCTTCTCGGCGAGATACACGACGGCCGGGATGAAAACAAGCTGAAGGACGATCCCTGGGAGACTCCCTACGATCCCGGCTGATAGAGGATACAGCACCGGCACGCGTTCGAACCCGAAGACGGGCAAGAGGTATGCAGAAAGCACGCCATAGATCAGGCGCCCGCCGACCATGGCGCCGATGAGAGCTACTATCACGTTCTGCTTCAAGACCTTGTATAGCAACCCGCTCAGGAAGCCGTACGCGGCCAGCTCCACCATCATAGTCTGGGCCATCGGGGGCATCAACGGAGGCATCCCGGTCAACAGGGCAGAAAGGATGGGCGTGAGGAATCCGACAACCGCACCAATGAGAGGACCGATGAAAAAGCCGGCCAAAAGCACCGGGATGTGCATGGGAAGGAAGAGTTTGCCGGCACCGACGGCATGGAAGAACATCGGAAACACTATCCCCAGCGCAACGAAAACGCCTCCGTAAGCAAGGCCTCGCACAATGTCGTTTCTCACGGTCATCTCGTCCCTCCGCGTCAGGTTGTCGTGTTCTCCAACAATTAGTGACGTCCCGAAGCCGAACTCACCAAGGGCCTGAGTGATAATAAGCGAGCGCTTCTCTTTCGCCAGAGGCGCTCGTTTTGAACCAAGCAAGCAACCAGATCTGTAAGCCGAATTCTGTCGAGGGTGGTCATCTGTCTTGGACTCGAGTCGCCCCGAGCCTCATGCGGCCGTACCCGAGGGGAAGGCGGGCCACCTTATATCCCTCCTATTTGGTCTTGCTCCAGGTGGGGTTTGCCTAGCCGACCGGTCGCCCGGCCGCTGGTGCGCTCTTACCGCACCGTTTCACCCTTGCTCGCACGCCGCCAGGAGCTTATGCAACCCAGCGCGCGCAAGCGGTCTTATCTCTGTTGCACTTTCCTTAGGGTCGCCCCCACTGGGGATTACCCAGCACCCTGCCCTGTGGAGTTCGGACTTTCCTCAGGCGCGTCGTGGCTCACAGGCCGCGCGCCCGCGACCACCCGATCTGCTTGCTCTTAACATGCTCGCCCGCCCGGGAGAGCGGGAGTCTTCCTTTGTTTCGATCATGACTCTGACTTCTCGCGAAGCCACGCGACGAGCAACGCCAATGCTCCCGCTCGCCTCGGCCCCGCTAACCGCCATCTTAGCACGTGCCCGACCGTATGTCAAATCCGCGAGGCGCGCTAGCCCGCTTTTCCGCCAAGCCTGCGCCCGCGCGTCTGCTTCGCGCTCCCGGGATGCCGCTCAGCCGCCTCGATCCCCGGCGCACGGAGACACGATGGTCTCGGCCCACCTTCGGCCGCCCGCCGTGCTATCCGCATCGCCCTTGCGTTTCCGCCCGCGCTTTCGATGCGGCGTCGATGCCCATGTTTGCGAGCTCGTCGGCCCGCGCGTTCATGGCCCGCCTCACGTGCCTCACGGGACACGCGTCGAACTCTCTCCGGAGCTCTTGTATCCTCGCGACGAGAGGCCGCAACCGGTCGGACCTCACGGCATACTGACCGCAAACCTGTCTGGCCACAAGCTCGCTGTCAACGTAGACGCGCACTCTCCGCGCACCAAGCCTTCGTGCTGTCTCAAGCGCCTCCGCGAGAGCGACATACTCCGCCTCGTTGTTGGTGGCCGTGCCGATCCCCCGGCTTATCTCGGCGACAACTCCTTCGTTCTGATCCAGAATGACTGCCCCGATGCCCGCGGGGCCTGGATTCCCCCGAGACGCGCCGTCGGTGTATATAACAAGCTCACCAGCAGCTGCACCGACCTCTGAGCGATCGTCCACCGTGCCCCCCCCTAACGCCCTTTTGCCTCTGCCCGCCCGGCGCCGCGTCCTCGCCGCCGTCTTCCGGTTGGAAGACGCGCGCTGAGCCCATCGAACCTCCACCCCAGAATCACGAGTCGCGACTGGGGCCGGGGCTCACCCAACCCAGCAGAGGATTCTGCCGCAGCTCTCGCACTTCACGACCTGGTCGTTGGGCCTGGCCCGAGCCACAAGGAACGTCGGCAGGACCACATGGCATCCGCCGCAGATCCCATCCTTGACTGGGGCTACCGCCAAACCTCCCTTGTCCTTCGCGAGCTGCTCATACCTGGCGAGGACGCCGGCTGATATCTTGGCAGCCAGGGCCTCACGCCGTCCCGAGACATCGGATATCTCGGCCTCAATCTCGGATACCTTGACGTCCCGGGTGTTGTGCAATACATCCAACCTCGATGCGGCCTCTGCGATCTCACGGCTCAGGGTCTTCTCTCTGGACTCGAGGGTTTCGATCTCCTCCATGTGAGCGATGATGCGGTCCTCCAGCTGAGCCTTCCCTGCCTCCAGCATCCTGAGTTTGCCCTGCATTCCTTCGATCTCCCTGGGATTCATGACCGCACCCCCATAAAGCTTTCCCGAGATCGACTCAATCGCTCCCGCCGTTTCCTTGAGGCTCCACTCGGCCTCTTTCTGCTCCTTACGAATACGCGCAAGCCTCGCGTTCACATCGGAGAGGCTTGCGCGCAGCGTTTCAAGAGCCGCCTCGAGGTTCTCGATTTCCTTCCGGATAGGCAACTCCGCAAGCGCCTTTTCCAGCTGCCGTATCTGCATGTCCAGGTGCTGGAGCTCAAGGAGCAACTGTATTTCGGTCATCGCCATTATTCCCTTCGCGTTATCATGTGAACCCTGAAGGGAGCGACATCATGCGCGGCTCCACCCTAGCTTCTTATCGCCCCCAACAGGTCCTTATACGTTTCGATGTCCATGCCCACTTCGGTGCGTTTGGCCTGCACGTCCGTACCGTTTTTCTTCGCGCACTCAACGCATCTCTTCGTCGTCGGCAGAATCTCGAGCCTTGCCTTTGGGATGACCTTGCCACATATCTCGCACTTCACGACCATCCTTCTGGGCCCCTTTCTCCTCCGGTCTGCCGTTCCCACTTGGCCTCAAGACCCCGATGCCGGAGCGTTTGTGCCAGCGAACAAGGCCCCGGCAGGCACGGGCTTTGCTTTTTCGATACTTTCGGTACTATAGTTATTTCTACACCAGACTTTCAGTTCCTGCACGACGCCCAAGGTCCCACAAGGTTCCAAGCGGTTCATCACACCCTCAGCACTGTCACCCTCGCATCCTCCGACAGCGCCGCCGTGGTGCTCCACACAAGGTCGGACGGCCCGCGCAGGCATTCACGTTCTCGCCGCGTCGCGGTGCAACGGAGCTAACGCCATCGCAAAATATGGAAAGCGGGCGAACACCGCCCGCTTTGAGATCCTGGTGGGCCCACCTGGGTTCGAACCAGGGACCGACCGGTTATGAGCCGGTTGCTCTACCGCTGAGCTATAGGCCCGAATTCTGGCTCCCTGGGCAGGACTCGAACCTGCAACCTACCGGTTAACAGCCGGCCGCTCTGCCATTGAGCTACCAGGGAGCAAAACTTCACTTACATCGCAATTATACACAAGCGACCCCGTCCGGTCAAGAGGCCAGCGTCGCGAAATCCGCGCGCCGCCTCCATCCCGCTCCAGGGTTTACTCAAGGTAATCCTTGAGCTTCTTGCTCCGGCTCGGATGCCTCAGTTTCCTCAGGGCCTTCGCCTCAATCTGGCGGATCCTCTCACGGGTCACGCCGAAGACCTGTCCGACCTCCTCCAGGGTTCGCGACCGGCCGTCGTCGAGGCCGAAACGCAATCGGAGCACCTTCTCCTCTCTCGGAGACAGCGTGTCGAGGACATCCTCGAGTTGTTCCTTGAGAAGATGGAAGGAGACCGCATCCGCGGGAGCCATCACGTCCTCATCCTCGATGAAGTCCCCCAGATGGCTGTCCTCTTCCTCACCGATCGGCGTCTCGAGGGACACAGGCTCCTGCGCGACCTTCATGATCTCCCTGACCTTGTCCTCGCTCATGTCCATGGCCTTGGCCGTTTCCTCTATGGTGGGCTCCCGGCCGTACTCCTGCACGAGCTGCCTTTGCACTCTCACCAGCTTGTTGATGGTCTCCACCATGTGGACGGGAATCCGTATGGTCCTTGCCTGGTCGGCTATGGCCCGAGTTATGGCCTGCCGGATCCACCAGGTCGCGTAAGTGCTGAACTTGTACCCTTTGCGGTAATCAAACTTCTCGACAGCCTTCAAAAGGCCAAGGTTCCCCTCCTGTATGAGATCGAGGAAGAGCATCCCGCGACCGACGTAACGCTTGGCGATACTGACCACAAGCCGGAGGTTTGCCTCGGCGAGCCTGCGCTTCGCCTGTTCGTCGCCCTTTTCGATTCGTTTCGCCAGCTCTACTTCTTCCTCGGCCGTAAGAAGCGGGACCCTCCCGATCTCCTTGAGGTACATCCTGACTGGGTCGTCCACGCTGATGCCCTCGGGAATGGAAAGGTCAAAGTCCACGTCTTCACGAGGCACCGCATCCCCGTCAGCCCCATCCGGCCCCTCAGGGACCACGCCCTCTTCAGCCACCTCCGCCGCCTCTCCATCTCCGGGCTCCGGCAGAACATCTATGCCCATTTGGCCGAGGGCTTCGTATATGTCGTCGATTTGTTCGGGAGAAAGCTCGACGTTCTGAAGCGCATCCATTATCTCCCTGTACGTCAGCATGCCCTTTCTTTTGCCACGTTCGATAAGCTCTTTGAGCTCGGGCACGTCAGGCTGCCCAGGCTTCGTCATCGTCATCCCTCCTTTCCATCCCCAGCCGCCGGATACGCCGCCGGTCGTGCCAGTTGAATCTCGACAGGGCGGCCGCCGCCCAGCGCTGCGACACGCTCGGACTTGGTCTCGCCCCCTAGCCGATCCCCGAAAAGGGCTGGAATTCCCTTGAAAGCCTCGCCCTCAGGCTTCCAAGCTCCGCGAGCAGGTCCCGCGCCCTCTCCACCTGCCCCACCTCACCGAGGGACGCGAGTTCGCGCTCGATCTCGCGGATCCTCTCCCTAATGGCGTGCTCCCGCAAGACGCTGAGGCAATCCTCAGCCATTCTCGCTGGATCCCCGCGGTCGTCCCCGGCCTGTCCGAGGAATACACCAGCGGCGTACCTGCGGGTTTCGTCATCCTCGAGCACAGCTATGACTTTCGATGGCTCAACAGCGGGCCGACCCTCATCCTCGTCGCGCAAGCCGGCCGTCTGTTCTACCACCGCCCGAGCTATCTTCTGGTGCCTGGGATCATGGAAACCGTCGGTCCCGACCTCCGACAGCACCGCGGCCTGGACCTTCCTGTTCTCGGCCATGAGCCTGAGAAGGATCTTCTCGGCTTCCAGGACTTTCATCATCTCGCCTGATCTGGGAATATCATCCTTTGACTTAGTATACCTGCTTCCGGCGTTTCTATCCGCGTCTCCCCTCAGCGTCTCGGGCCCCAAAGAGGCTCCAGCCGCTCCTCCGCCCGCTCCGCCCGGCCCCAGCCTCCTCACGCGAAGGCCTCCAGCCCTGACAAGTGTCTCCACATCCTTGCTGAGGGCATCTGGGTCTATCTCCAGCCAGGCCGCGACTTTGCGCGTGTATTCGCTGCGCTCGACGGCGCTTTTCACACTAGCGAGCACACGTGCGGCCTCGCGTGCCGCGCGCACCTTTCCCTCGGTCGTTCCACGGTCCACGTTCAAGATGGCCACGTGCAGCCTGTAATCTATGAGCGGCCTCGCCCCCGCGAGCACCTGGGCGAAGGCCGCTTCCCCGCCCCTTCTGAGCGTCGCATCGGGATCTTCTCCGGTGGGCAGGGTCGCCACCCGCACAGCGAGACCCGCCCCGGCTAGAATCTCCATGCCCCGCAGGGTTGCAGCTGCACCCGCCGCGTCAGCATCGTACGCGATCACCACACCAGGCACGTAGCGCCGGAGCGTCCTCGCTTGCTCCTCGGTAAGGGCCGTGCCCAGCGAGGCGACGACATGAGCGAAACCGTGCTGATGCGCGGTGATGGCGTCCATGTAACCCTCCACTACAACCGCCGCAGATTCCCTGCGCATAGCGTCTTTTGCGAGGTGAAGCGCGTACAGGTTCCTTCCTTTCTTGAACAACACGGTCTCCGGGGAATTCAGGTACTTGGGCACGGAATCGTCGATCACTCGTCCCCCGAACCCTATCACTTTCCCCGATGGGTCGCTTATTGGGAACATCAGCCTTGCCCTGAACCTGTCGTAACAGCTCCCAGGCTCCTTCCCTGGGATAACCAGCCCGGCGTCGAGAAGGACTTCTTTCGCGATCTTCTTCCTCGTGAGAACCCTCAAGAGGGCATCCCAAGATGGCAGGGCAAACCCAAGCCTGAACTTCCTGACGGTCTCCTCTGAAAGGCCACGCTTTCTCAGATAGGCCCGCGCACTCTCCGCTTCCGGGCTTCCCGCAAGCACCTGCTGGAAATACTCGCATGCAGCCTCGTTCGCGTCGTATACGGCTGCCCGCCTCTCCTGCGCTTCCCGAGCTTCCTGCGACGACGCCACAAGAGCGACGCCGGCCCTGTCTGCAAGGATCCTGACCGCCTCGGCGAAGTCCACATTCTCTGCTTTCATCACGAAACTGAAAACGTCACCGCCCGCGCCGCACCCGAAACAGTGGAACAACTGCTTCTCAGGCGAGACCACAAACGACGGTGTCTTTTCCGCGTGAAACGGGCACAAAGCTTTGTAAGTCCTACCAGCCTGCTTCAGCGCGACGTACCCGGATATCACCTCGACGATATCGCTTTTTGCGCGGACCTCGTTAAGAACGTCTTCGCTGTAGCCGCGCATTACGCCTGTTCTCCTTGCCACACCACAGATTAACGGCACACGTCTCTCGTAGTTCCTCTTTCGCCACTACAGGCGTTTTTCCTCTTTTGCCAGGCTTCACTCGCCACAGAAAGGCATCTCGCTATTGCCTGGGCGTGCGGGCAGCGGCAATCTCACGATATGGCGCTGAACTGGACGAAGACTGAGACACAGGATTCGACGGATCTCGTCAGAATCCTTCCTGGGGGTTAAGATTTCGCGCCCGAATTGGCGCTCCACCAGACCACATGTTCGTATATCTGATAGTATATCATACTTGAAGCAGTATATGCCCGACAATTCAGTCGCGTGCGACAACCGCGCGCGGCCCCTGCTGAAGCAAGGCCGGTCTTGTGCCTCTCGGCCGCGAGAGCCCGGATCGCGGGTGCCCCCGCGAGCGTCTTCCTTCAGGCGCTCTCGGGGGCACCTTTCAGCGTTCATGGCCTTCTTTCAGCCTACAGAGCCGGCCCCCTCTTCGCGGCGCCGCATCCGCCACAGCGGCTCAACGGCATGTCGCAGCCGCCCACCGGTGGCGGTGGCATGCTCGCGCGAGGAGCTCCGGGTCAGGCGGTGGTGTATTCCTCGGTGTGGCCGGCCTTGCCCTTGGCTTTACGAGGATTCTTTATTTCAGCCTGGGCCGCCGCGAGCCTCGCGATGGGGACGCGGAACGGTGAGCAGCTCACATAGTCGAGGCCGACGTCGTGGCAGAACTCGACAGATGAAGGCTCCCCGCCGTGTTCTCCGCAGATGCCCACCTCAAGCTCGGGCCTGGTCCGCTTCCCCCGCTCGACGGCTATCTTGATTAGTTCGCCGACGCCCTTCCTGTCGAGGATCTCGAATGGGTTGTGCTCCAGCACGTTATGCTCGAGATAGTACGGCAGGAATTTGCCCTCGGCATCGTCCCGCGAGAAACCGAAGGTCGTCTGGGTGAGGTCGTTGGTGCCGAAGGAGAAGAACTGGGCTTCCTTAGCGATCTCATCAGCAGTGAGAGCGGCCCTCGGAAGCTCGATCATCGTGCCAACCATGTACTCGATCTTGACGCCGTGCCTTTCCATGGTCTCCTTGGCGACCCGGTCCACGACTTCGCGAGCTATCTCGATCTCCCTCACGTGCCCTACAACGGGGATCATAACCTCTGGGTAAACTTTGTACCCTTCCTTGGTCAGCTCGCAAGCGGCCTCAAAGATGGCCCTCGCCTGCATCTCATTGATCTCGGGATAGGTCACGCCGAGCCTGCATCCCCTGTGCCCGAGCATGGGGTTGAGCTCACGAAGCCTATCCACGCGCGTGAGAAGCTCCTCTTTCTTCTTGAGCTCTTCCGGATCACCGCCCTGGAGTTTCATCTTCGTGACCTCCACGAGCAGCTCTTCGTGGCTCGGCAGGAACTCATGGAGCGGCGGGTCGAGGAGCCTGATGATCACAGGATACCCCGCCATGGCCTTGAGGATTCCCCGGAAGTCCTCCACCTGGAACGGCAGCAACTTGTCGAGCGCCGCACGCCTCGCCTCTGTGGTCTCAGCCAGGATCATCTCCTGCACGACCGGCACGCGTTCCTCACCGAAGAACATATGCTCGGTCCGACACAGCCCGATGCCCTTCGCACCGAACTTGAGCGCCGCCTCGGCGTCGTGGGGGGTATCGGCGTTAGCTCTCACGCCGAGGCTCTTTATCTCGTCAGCCCACTCCATGAGCGTCGCAAAGTCCCCGCCTATGGTCGGGTCCACCAGCGGCGCCTGGCCGAGAATGACCCTTCCGTTGGTGCCGTCAAGGGTTATGATGTCACCCTCCTTCACGACCACGTCCCCCACGCGGAACAGCTTCTGCGCCTCGACAACGGTGATGGCCTCGCAACCCGTGACCGCAGGCGTCCCCATGCCGCGCGCGACAACCGCCGCGTGGCTGGTCTTGCCGCCCCTGCTCGTCAGAATGCCCTGGGCAGCGGCCATGCCGTGGATGTCATCCGGCGACGTCTCCTTCCTGACCAGGATGACTTTCTCTCCCGCCGCGCCGCGCGACGCCGCGTCGTCAGCGGTGAACACCACCGCGCCCACTGCGGCGCCTGGGGAGGCAGCCACGCCCGTCGCGATGACCCGCACCTTGGCCTTGGGGTCTATCATCTTATGCAGGAGCGTGTCGAGCTGAGAGGGCTCAACGCGCATGATGGCTTCTTCCTTCGTTATGAGGCCTTCCTTCACCATGTCCACGGCGATCTTAACGGCAGCCGCAGCCGTGCGCTTTCCCGAGCGCGTTTGCAGCATGAAGAGCTTGCCTTCCTGAATCGTGAACTCCACATCCTGCATGTCCCGGTAGTGCCGCTCCAGCTTCTCGAAGATGCCGCAAAGCTGCTTGTAGACCTCCGGCATTTCCTTCTCCAGCTCGGAGATGGGTTTCGGGGTCCTAATGCCAGCCACCACGTCCTCGCCTTGCGCGTTCTTCAGATACTCGCCGTAGTACTTCTTTTCGCCGGTCGCGGGGTCTCTAGTGAAGGCAACCCCCGTCCCGGAGTTCTCGCCCATGTTCCCGAACACCATCGCCTGGACGTTAACGGCAGTGCCCCAGTTGCCGGGTATGTTGTGGATCTTACGGTAGGTTATGGCACGCGGGTTGTTCCAGGAACCGAACACTGCGTCGCGTGCCATTTCCAGTTGTTTCATGGGATCATCGGGGAAGTCGATGCCCTTTTTCTCGCGGATGCGTGCTTTGAAGGACTTCACCACATCCTTGAGGGCTGCCGCGTCGAGCTCGGTATCCAGACGCACCCCGAGCTCCTTCTTCTTCGCCTCGAGGATCTCTTCGAAGTCATCATGGGACACGCCCAGGACCACGTTCCCGAACATCTGGACGAACCTGCGGTACGCGTCATAGGCAAAGCGCTCGTTCCCCGTAAGCTTGATGAGACCCTTCACAGTCTCGTCGTTGAGCCCCAGGTTGAGCACGGTGTCCATCATACCAGGCATGGACACCCTGGCTCCCGACCTTACGGATACGAGGAGCGGCCGCTCGCGGTCGCCGAACTTGAGGCCCATCGCATCTTCGAGCTTCTTGAGGTTCTCCCGGATCTGCTCGGTAAGCTCAGGCGGGTACTGCCTGTCTTTCTCATAGTAAAACGAGCACACCTCGGTCGTGATGGTGAACCCGGGCGGTACAGGTATGCCAAGGTTCGTCATCTCGGATAAGCCCGCACCTTTGCCGCCAAGAAGGTTTCGCATGTCCTTGCCGCCCTCAGCCTTGCCATTGCCGAAAAAGTAGACGTACTTTTTGGCCATGAATGGTTCAACCTCCTTCGTTCGTGACTCTCGATCGTGTGGTATGGCACGAGCGCCGCCTTCCGCTTCGTCCCCCGCCAGGACTTGCGCTGCGGGCGGGCCCGCACATCGCATCATCCTACCTACTCCTGGACCCTCAGGTCGCCTCAGCCTGGACGACCTTGGAGAGGTCAGCGATTCCCCGAGAAAGCCCCGCTACGCGTGCGAGTAGCGCCAGCCTGTTCCTCCTGAGCGACTCGTCCTCCGCCATCACGAGGACCTCACGGAAGAAATCGTCTATCGGGCCGGCCAGCGCAGCCATGGCCGCGAGAGCGCCTATGTAGTCACCCTGTCTGACGCTGGCCCCGACTTTGTCTCGGGCGTCCAGGTACGCCGCGAAAAGCGCCCTTTCAGCCGGTTCACCCAGAATGGACTCGGTCACCTCGCCGCGGTCGTCGGTCCCTGCGATCCGAGAGGCCCGGGTATAGCTGGTGACGGCCCGGCCGAACTCTTCGGTGCCGCTCGCGTACGCAAGTGCCTCTGCACGCACAAGTGCATCCGGCACGTCGTCGAAGCCGGCCCCAAGGGCAGCGTCGACTAGATCGTAGCGTATGCCCCGGTCGATGAGGCTGGATCGCAAGCGCTGTCGCACGAAATCCAGGATGGCCTCGCTCACCTCCTCCGGCGGGAGCTTAAGAACGCCGGCCCTCTCAAACAGCGATGCGGACCGTAGCGCAAGCCAGGACACCGGGACTCCCACTTTCCGCTCCAGGAGGATACTCACAACACCCGCGACCTGCCGCCTGAGAGCGAACGGATCTTCGGAGCCCGACGGCTGGATACCGATGCCGAAGAACCCGGCCAGGGTGTCCATCTTGTCGGCGAGGGCGAGGGCTATCCCCGGCTGGCTCTCGGGAAGGTTGTCCCCCGCGAATCTCGGAAGGTAATGCTCGAATATCGCGCGCGCCACGCCTTCGTCTTCCCCGCCGACCCGGGCGTACTCGGCCCCCATAATCCCTTGCAGCTCAGGAAACTCCTTCACCATGTGTGTCACGAGGTCGGCCTTGCACAGCCTCGCCGCCCGCGCCACCACAGCGCGCGCATCCGAAGGAAAGCTGAGCCTGTCTGCGATATCGGTCGCAAGCTCCTCGACGCGGCTGGTCTTGTCGAGCATGGTGCCCAGCTCTTCATGGAACACAATGCCCGTGAGGCCCCCGATGTGTCTTTCCAGCGGAACCTTCGTATCTTCCTCATAGAAGAACTTGGCGTCCTCTAGCCTTGCGGCCAGCACCCGTTCGTTTCCCCTCCGCACGGCGTCCAGCCGCGACGGGAGGCCGTCGCGAACAGCGACGAACGCGGGCATGAGTCTCCCGGCCCCGTCCTCCACCGGGAAATAGCGCTGGTGGTCACGCATGGGGGTGACGATGACCTCCCTGGGCAAGCGAAGGATGTCCGGGTCGAAGCGACCCACGAACGGGACGGGATGCTCGGCGAGAAACGTGAGCTCTTCCAGCAGGCCCGGGTCTTCCACGATCCTCCCGCCGGCTGCCTCCGCCGCCTCCCTGGCCCCCTTTGATATGGCGTCCCGCCGCTCGTGGTGGTCCACCATGCAGTACGCCGCCCGCAAGGCCTCGACGTAGTCCTCGGCCTTCGCCACCTCGAGCATGCCCTTGGCTAGAAACCTGTGGCCAGAGGACAACCTGCCGGCCTTTATCCCATCCACCTCAAAGGGGACCACCTCGTCCCCAAAGAGCGCCAGTATCCAGCGGATCGGTCTCGCGAATCGAAACTCCCGGTCGCCCCATCTCATTGACTTTGGAAAGCTCATGGTCGTTATGAGCCGAAGGAACGCCGACGCGAGCGCCTGCTTCGCCGGGCGCCCAGGTTCTCGTGATACCGCGTACACGAACTTGCCCTTGGGTTCTTTCTTAATGATGAGGTCGTCCACCCGCACGCCCCGCGACCGTGCGAATCCTTCAGCAGCGCGGGTGGGATTTCCGGCAGCGTCGAAAGCCACGTTGTATGCCGGGCCTTTAGTCTCGCGCACCATGGGCGGCCCAATCGGCGCAACTCCTTCGACGTACAACACGAGCCTCCTGGGTGTGCCGAGGGCCTTCACGGCTCCGTAGGCCACACGTTCCTCCGAAAGGAGCCTTTCCCCTTCGCGCTCGAGCTGCTCAAGCGCGTCAGGCAGGAACCTTGCCGGGATCTCTTCCGCGCCTATCTCGAGCACAGCGTCCCTGAGGTCGGACGCGTGAGGCGTCTCACTGGCCATGCTCATCCGAACCACCCCCTCGCCGATCCTGGGCTCCCTTCCCCACGCTCGCAGCGCCCTTCGGCCTGCCCCCGAACGCCGCCATAAGCGGAAAGCCGAGGCTTTCCCGCCTCCGGACGTACGCCTCGGCACATGCCTTGGCAAGGGCCCTCACCCGCGCGATGAACGCCGTTCGCTCACTCACCCCAAGAGCGCCGCGGGAGTCGAGGAGGTTGAAGACGTGGGAGCACTTAAGGACATAATCGTAGGCAGGGAGCACCACGCCCTCGTCGAGCCCCCGCTTGGCCTCGGCCTCATAGGTGTCGAAAAGAAGGTTGAGGGCACGTACATCGGCGAGCTCGAATCCATATTTCGAGTGCTCCACCTCGAACTGGCGCTGGATCTCCCCGTAAGTCACGCCGGAAGTCCACGCAAGGTCGAACACGTTGTCCACGTCCTGCAGGTACATACAGAGCCGCTCAAGGCCGTAAGTGATCTCTGCCGAGACGGGACGCGTGTCGATGCCGCCCACCTGCTGAAAGTATGTAAACTGAGTGATCTCCATCCCGTCGAGCCACACCTCCCAGCCTGTCCCCCATGCGCCCAGGGTTGGAGCCTCCCAGTTGTCCTCCACGAACCTTATGTCGTGCTCCACCGGATCGATCCCGAGCGCGTCGGTGAGGCTGCCGAGGTACATCTCCACCACGTCTTCAGGAGAGGGCTTCAGGATCACTTGGTACTGGTGATGCAAGAACACGCGGTTTGGATTCTCACCGTACCGGGCGTCCGCCGGCCGCCTCGATGGTTGCACGTACGCCACCTTCCAGGGTTCCGGCCCGAGGGCCCGCAGGAATGTGGCCGGAGCCATGGTACCCGCCCCGACCTCGACGTCGTAAGGCTGCTGCACCACGCATCCCCGCGCCGACCAGTATTCTTCAAGCTTTCGGATCATCTCCTGGAATGTCACCCGCTCACCCCCATGCTGCTGCCCCACGCGGCCAGAGGGTCGCTGAAGACCCGTCTCGGCGCAGACGTATCGGCGCCGCCGCCCTAAAAGCGGGTCGTCCCTTCTGATGTCTGACACGACGGCCCTCGCAACGCCGAACGCGCCGCAGACTCGCATGATTACGTCACGACGCAGCCCCGCTATCAGTGCCAGCGCAGCGCGTCGCCCATCACCCACTCAACCAGGTGACGCGTCACCGTCACCTCAATGAGCGAACCCACCATAAGGAGCGGAATCACCATTACGACCAGCACCAAAAGCGTGTCAACGAGAATCGCCCGGATGCTGCGCCCCTCCCGCCGGCCTCGCTGGTACCCGAGGATGTTGAACCCGAGCCTTATGCCTAGCGTGCCGCCGACGATATAGCCGGGTATCTCGAACATCCCGTGCGGGAGGACCCCGATGAGGATGAAGGGGATGAGCCCGAACCCCTGCCGCGCCACGTCCCCGGAAACCATTCCTACCAAGAGCCCGTTAAGAAAAACCATGACCATCGGGAGAACTCCGAACACAACGCCGCCCGCAACGAGAAGCCCCGCGGCTTTGAGGTTGTTCCAGAAAACCATGCTGGCCATGCCTGTCACATTCATTGTCGACATAGCCTCAGCCATCGGCCCGAACTTCTGGTCGAGGAGCGTGGACAACCACGAGGAGTCAACCGGGTGCCGACGGAAGACCACGTACCCGAAAACCACACCGGTAAGAAAGAGAACGCTCGTAAAGAATATGTAACGCCTGCTCGCGCGAAGGACTTTCGGGACGCGCGCCAGAAGCCACGGTGCGCGCAACGCGTTCCCCTCCCACAAAGAAACCTCCCGCCCTCGACGCAACATCCAGGGACGAGAGGTCGCTCCCGCGGTTCCACCCTGATTGGCCCATCGCGCACATACCCAAACGGGCAGGGCCCCGCAGCGATGAGCCCACTCCTCTAGAAGAACACCCCGGCTCCGAAGGCGCCATTCCCCGTGGTGGCGGTGCCGGCTTTCACCTCGCCCGGCTCTCTCCCCCCGCCCGCGCTGCGGGTACTCTCTCTTCGTCATCGCCGGACTGTGATCATTTTGTTCCCAATATACCAGACATGCCCCGGCGTGTCAATCCTGACCTCGACGACTCGAGTCAACGATCCAAACCGTCCGCCCGAGATCACTAGGCCTGCTCTTGCCCGTCTTCGGCGCGCCCGCCCGCATCTTCGACCGAGATGGAACACCCGGTTGCAAGCGCCGTCACCGCGCCGACGAGCGCGAGCTGGGGTGCTATCGCAGTCCCGATGACACCCGCGGTGACGGGAAGCTCAACCATGGTCCTCCCGTCGCGCTCCACCTTTATCTTGGTCTCGTTGCCGCGACGTATGACGTATTTGATCTTGTTCAAGATCTCCTGCCCTTTGCCCGCGAACTCGGCCCGTCCAGCCTGTTTGTCTTCCTCGATCAAAACGAGGGCCTTCACAACATCGCCCTCAGCTCTCTCAAGGTACTCCACGGCCTCGCGGTATGAAAGCCCTGCCCGTTCGCGGATGATGTCCACTTTCTCGAGATCGATTTGCATACCTTGTCCCCCCGTTTTGGCCCCGCTGAATGAGGGAGCGAAGGCGAGAACCGCTTCCACCGGCTTACTCGATGGTCGCGGCCTTGCGGCCTCCGTCCTGCGCTGCTTTCACCGCTGCAAGGAAGTCAAGCGACTGAAGTTTCCGATCAAGCCTGAAGTCAAGGTGCGCCCTCATCGCCCTTTCTATCTCTGCCCTCATGCCAGGGCCTGCTCCGAGCCGCGAGACCTTGTCAAGCTCAAGCACGAGCAGTCTCTTCATGACCTCGACCGCGCCCCGCGAAACCCTGACGCTGCCGGGGCCCAAGCCGCAGCGCTTGAGGCAGTCTTCGCAGACCACACCGCCCACATCGGGCGCGAACCCAACTTCGGCGCCGAGATCGCCCCGGCCACACCGCGCACACGAGTCCAAGACCGGCTTGTACCCGAGGAGCGACGAGAGCTTCATCTCGAAAGCCCGCGTAAGCATCTCAGGGTCCTGCATCTCCGATAGAGCACGGAGGTACGCAGCCAGGAGACCGAAGAGCGCCTCGTTTCCGGCACTATCGGTGCCTTCCCCACCCTCCTCGACCATGGCGTCAAGGAGCTCCGCGATGTAGCTCGCGTAGGCAAGCTTGACGAGATCCTCGTGCAGACGTGGGAAAGACGTCTTTACCTCAACTTGGCTTATGCTGTCAAGGGACTTGCCCGAAAACACCAGGAAGTCAGCGTGAGCGAACATCTGCGTGCTGCTCACGAACCTGCTCCGGGGCCTCCTGGCGCCCCGGGCAACCGCCCGCACCTTGCCCCTGGTGGGTGAGTAGAACGTGACGATCCTGTCCGCCTCGCCTAGGTTCCTGGTCCTGAGGACGATCCCCTCAGTTCTGTAGAGCGCCATGGCACTACCTCCAGGGAATCGCATCCCCATCGTGCATAGAGTTCCCACGCTCTCCCCAGTATATGCGGCCTATTCTCCCATGTGAGGGTGCGCCACCATTGCCGCATTTCCAGCGGTTGCCGGGTTGCCGGTGTCGCACTCGGGGACGGCGCCCCAAGCGGGGCGCCTGGAACACACCTTCTCGGCGCTTGCGCGCTTTACTCTGGTAATCCCAGTGGCCAGCAAGAAGGATGCCACCGGGCACGCTCTGACTCTGGCGCCTCGGTCATGGCTTGTCTAGCGACGATCCCGGGCCCTCTGAACCACCTGCCGCCCTCACCTGCGAGAGAAAAACGCGAGGAGAACCGTCAGCAACACGCTCAGCAAGATGCTCGTAGCAAGCGGGAAGTAGAACGTGAAGTTGCCCCGCCGGATCAGGATGTCGCCGGGCAGCCTACCTATGCCTGGCAGCCTATCGGCAAAGGCAAGGATCGCTCCGAAGACCAGCAGCAAACCGCCAAGCATCATGAGCATCTTTCCGAGCGAGCTGAGCCCGTCCAAGCACGATCACCCCGCCGTCCGCTGATTGCTTCGGCCTTATTATAGCATACCGGCGCTCGTGGCGGGCAACGACGATCTCCACGGGCCCGGCCCTGGAGATTGGCGGCGGGCAAGTCTGGGAAGACTTATGGGCAGCAACACATATCCCGCCCTGGAAGGTGACGCGAATGGGCCCAGTCACTCCAGATCTCGTGGCACTCGCGCTCGTGTCCCTCGGTCCTGGCCTCCTCTGGGTCTGGTTCTTTTATCGCAAGGATCGGGCAGAGCCCGAGCCGAAGGCCTTCGTGACCAAAGCATTCCTGTACGGCGTTCTGTCGGTATTCCCGGCGGCGCTCCTCGAGGCGCCGTTCCGCAGAGTCATAACCGCCGGCCCCCAGGACCTTGCGGCCCTCCTCGTCGTCTCAGTGCTAGTGGTGGGTGTCGTCGAGGAGGTCTCGAAGTTCGTTGCCGTGAAGATAGCGGCGTACGACAGCGCCGAGTTCGATGAGGTGATGGACGGGGTCGTGTACGCCGTGGCAGCGGGGCTTGGGTTTGCCGCCACCGAAAACCTCTTCTATGCTACGACTTATGGTCTCGCGGTCGGGATAGTGAGAGCGTTTATAACAGATCTCGCCCACGCGTCGTTCTCGGGGATAGTCGGGTACTACCTCGGGCGCGCGAAGTTCGACGCCCCGCACGCCACCGCCCTTGTCGCCAGGGGCCTCGGTACCGCAATCACCTTGCACGGCGGATACGATTTTCTCATAATCAGCGGCATAGTCCCGCCAGCCTTCGGCGTCTTCATGGTCCTTGCAACCTATGCCTACCTCAGCCGGAAAATCGCCAAGGCCCGCAGGCTGTCGCCGTTCCGAACCCGCCAAGGGGTGGCCGCGGCGGCCGGACCCTCCCGCGTCAACGCCTCCAGCGAGACGCGGCCGAAAAGCCGCCCACGGACGGAACCCCACGCCGGCGCGGCGACTCCCGCACGCGCCCCGGGAATGACGCGTGGTGCGCCGGAGCGCCAGGGACCTGAGGCACCCGTGCCCTTGGACGCGCCTGAGGACGGGCCGGAGAGCAAGTCCCTCGGGCCAACCGAAGCAGGCGGCGGCGTTCCATGAACAGACAGGCACAAGGCTCGGCTGGGTTTCCGTTGGGTTAGTCACCGAGTTGCCGATGTCGCCCACGATCAGGGGCGACGCTTCAACAGGGCGCCTCGGTGCGCCGTTTGCGATCGGGCGAAACCTCGCGGCGATTCGCTCAAGGAACGGCACGGCACGCGCCGTCCAGCCGTCAAAAGGCGCCACGGGAGCGCCCGCCCGGGGGCCGAAGACCCGGTGACAACTCATTGGCGTCTGTGCTAAGATTGTCGTGACGGGAGGGGTGAAATGTGTCTGGACATTCCAAATGGGCTAACATCAAGCATAGGAAGGCAAAGGCTGATGCGGAGCGGGGGAAGATGTTCACCAAGGTCGCACGGGAGATCTTGGTTGCGGCGCGCGAGGGGGGTCCCGACCCGGAGGCCAACTTCAGGCTGAGGATGGCGATCGAGCGAGCCAGAGCCGTCAACATGCCCAACGACAGCATAATGCGGGCCATAAAAAGGGGCGCGGGCGAGTCCGGAACTGAAACATATGAGGAGATCATTTACGAGGGATACGGCCCCGGAGGCGTGGCCATCATGGTCGAGGTCATGACCGACAACAGGAACCGCGCGGCCTCCGATATACGACACATCTTCACGAGGCACGGGGGAAACCTGGGCGAAAGCGGTTGCGTGGCGTGGATGTTCCGTAAAAAAGGTCTCCTCGTGGTAGACCTCGCAGATTCGAAAATGAGCGAGGACGATCTGATGAACCTCGCCGTGGAAGCCGGGGCCGAAGATTTCAAGGCTGACGGCGCCACTGTCGAAATCACGACCGATCCCGCGGATTTCGAGAACGTGCAGAGATACCTCAAAGGCCACGGCGTCGCGTTCACCGTCGCGGAACTCACCTGGGTCCCGCAGACCACGGTGCGGGTCACAGGCAAGGATGCAAGGCAGGTGCTCACTCTCACCGAGGAGCTTGAGGATCTGGACGACGTCCAGCAGGTACACGCGAACTTCGACATACCGGACGAGGAAATGGAAGCGGCCGCAGAGGAATGACCTCCGGTCGCTTCACCGTGTAGGGCGAGGCTTCACGGCAGGGAGCTTCACCGCCCCTCTCCGGACGAAGTTGGGGCCGCGCGTTCCCGAGGAGGACGTCTCGCCGGCGCCACGTGGGCCCGTGGCATGGGGCGAAAAAAGTCGATCGGAGCAGGAGAACATGGCATGCTTGCCATGTTCTCCTGCTTTCAGGAATACTCCGCGCTATTTCGGGCATGATAGCCAGGGAGTCTTGGGTACTGGTTGCGGAGGGGTGAAGCTGTGGACCGAAAAGGCAGGCTGGTAGCCCTCTGCGTCGCGCTCACCCTGGCCTCCGCCGGGGCGACGTACGCCTACCTCAGCCTGAAAGCCGCTCACAACATCGAACGGGCGCGGGAGAGGCTCCAGCAGACGAGCCCGACGAGGCCGAACGCGGCTTCCCTGCCTCCTGAGGGCCTCAAGGCTGGCGTGGAACAAGCTGCCTCGGCCGCAAGGATATCCTCTTCCACCGAGGTTGTCTACAGAGTGCTATACGAGTGCGGCCATGAGGAAGTGAACAGAATGGTCGCGCCTCCGGAGATGGTGGGCTTGACTCGCGAGGAACTGGCGCGCGAAGTCGTCGACTGGACCATAACGGAGTTTACGCCAGAGCGGGTCGTGATGTCGCAGAGGCGGGCCGGGATGTCACCCACGTGCGTTTCTAGTATGCACATTGGTGAGAAGGACGGGTGGGTTACGGTTTTCTACGGTGATCCGGAACACCGGTGCAGACCCAAAAGCGTGACCAGGATAAGAGCTAGCGACCTTCCGCCGAATGAGAGAGCCGATCTCAAAGCCGGGATACCCGTGTCAAGTGAGGAGGAACTGCTACGCATCCTTGAAACCCTCGCGAGCTGGTCTGACGGGTGAACGACTTATAGGACGCATGGAGCTCGTCAGGCTTCTCCGGTTTTGGGAATTTGCGAGTTATCCTATTGACAACCCGGAACGACCTTCTGTAATATGGTATCGGATTGTTAGCACTCCCCCTCGGTGAGTGCTAAATTTCAGCCCAGAGGAGGTATGACGAGTGGTAAAGCCATTGGAGGACAGAGTGGTGGTCAAACCCAATACCGAGGAAGAACGCACAAAAGGCGGCATCGTTCTGCCCGACACTGCCAAGGAGCGACCGCAGGAGGGTGAAGTTGTCGCCGTCGGGCCCGGGAAACTCCTGGACAACGGCCAGAGAGCGCCGATGGACGTGAAGCCCGGGGATAAGATCATCTTCGCCAAGTACGGCGGCACCGAAGTGAAGATCGAAGGCGAAGAGTACATCATCCTGCGTCAAAGCGACATCCTTGCTATCAAGTAGCAGACCATATTCCAAGCGCAGTCCGGGCGCAGTCAAGAGGAGGTATACATACGATGGCTGCCAAGCAACTCGCTTTCAACGAGGAGGCCAGGCGCGCGCTGCAGAAGGGCGTTGACAAAGTGGCCTCCGCGGTCAAAGTGACCCTCGGCCCCAGGGGCCGTAACGTAGTGCTCGAGCGCAAGTTCGGGTCGCCCACCATCACCAAAGATGGCGTAACCGTCGCCAAGGAGATTGAGCTGGAAGATCCATACGAGAACATGGGTGCGCAACTCTGCAGGGAGGTTGCGTCGAAGACCAACGACGTGGCTGGTGACGGCACGACTACCGCAACGGTACTGGCGCAAGCCATTGTTACCGAAGGTTTGAAGAACGTCGCCGCGGGTGCCAACCCAATGTTCGTCAAGAAGGGCATCGACAAGGCCGTCGAGGTCGCCGTGGCTGAGTTGAAGAAGCTCAGCATCCCGGTGGAAGGCAAGGATGACATCGCGCACGTCGCGGCAATCGCCGGCAACGATCCCGCCATCGGCGACAGGATCGCCGAGGCCATGGATCTCGTGGGCAAGGACGGCGTGATCACGGTCGAGGAGTCGAAAGGGATCGAGATCACGGTCGAAAAGGTCGAAGGCATGGAGTTCGACAAGGGTTACACCTCGGCCTACTTCGTTACCAACGCTGAGGCCATGGAGGCCGTGCTCGAGGACCCATACATCCTGCTCCATGAAAAGAAGATATCGGCCGTAGCCGACCTCCTCCCGTTGCTCGAGAAGGTCGCGCGCGTCGGCAAGCCGCTCCTCATCATCGCTGAGGACGTCGAGGGCGAGGCCCTGGCCACGCTGGTCGTGAACAAGATCCGTGGCATCCTCAACGTGGCCGCGGTGAAGGCGCCGGGGTTCGGTGACAGGCGCAAGGCCATGATGGAAGACATCGCCATCCTTACCGGTGGCACGTTCCTGTCAGAAGATCTCGGCGTGAAGCTGGAGAACGTGGACCTCAACATGCTTGGTCAAGCCAAGACGGTGAAGATCACCCGGGAGAAGACCACGATCGTGGAGGGCCGCGGCGACAAGGAGAAAATCAAAGGCCGCATAGCCCAGATCAAGAAGCAGATCGAGGAGACCGATTCCGATTACGACCGCGAGAAGCTCCAGGAGAGGCTGGCGAAGCTCGCGGGCGGCGTGGCGATAATCAAGGTCGGCGCTTCCACTGAAACCGAGCTCAAGGAGAAGAAGCACCGGATCGAGGACGCCCTCGCGGCTACGCGCGCGGCGGTTGAGGAAGGCATCGTAGCCGGCGGCGGGACGACCCTCGTGAACATCATCCCGGCCCTCGACAAGATCGAGGTGAACGGCGATGAGAAGGTCGGCGTGCAGATCGTGAAGAGGGCCCTCGAGGAGCCGCTCCGTCAGATCGCGAACAACGCGGGCCTCGAAGGGTCGGTCGTGCTCGAGAGGGTCAAGAGCCAAGAGAAGCCCGGCATCGGCTTCGATGCCATAACCGAGGAGTACGTGGACCTGGTCAAGGCAGGCATAGTGGACCCGGTCAAGGTGACCCGGAGCGCCCTTCAGAACGCAGCGAGCATCGCGTCCATGCTTCTCACCACCGAAGCCCTTGTGGCGGACATTCCCAAGGAAGAGAAGAACCCGCCATACCCGCCCGGAGGCGGCATGGACTACTAGGATGCAAGCCAAGAATGGCAATCAAGCGACCCCGGAGTCTTCTCCGGGGTCGCTTGATTGCGGGAATTAGTGCTGTGAGCCCTTCATGCCGGGCATCGCCCGGCACGATTGGGACTTCGCGCGCCAGGATCGCCAGGCCACGCGGGTCGCCCCGTGGCGCAGGTGAGTTAGGAATCATCGCCAATCCGGGTCACCCTCACGGTTTCCATCAAGCCGTCCACGACTGTCACGACTTCAATGAGAGCGTCCGCCACTCGGAAGGTGCGGCTTGGGGCGATGTCCACCCCCTGTTCCTCTGCAAGACGCGCCGCCACCCCTCCGATGGTCTTGCCCATGGTCAGCGGTATGTGCACGTCCGCGATCTGACACACCGCGCTCACCGGAGTGGCCGCGCTAAAAACGTGATCGCCGGCTTGCATTCTCGCCACGAACAGGTACTTCCTGATCGCGAAGAGACCACCGATGGCCGCGGTGCCGGCGAGGAATTCCGCCACCGTTGTCTGCGGCCCGAGCATCTTCCGGGCTGCCACGTACATGAGAACCTCGATCACGCTCCCGGGCGTGTGCCAGATCAGCATCATGGCGAGTTCAAGCCCAACCACCAATATGAGCACGTGACTTATCAGCGCCTGAAGCGTGCTGTAAGGATCCTGGAGCGCGGCGCCGCGTTGCAAGAGGAGCCGGAGATAGCTGACCAGTTCCAGGCTCCCCGCGACCACTCCCAGCAACACAAAGAGGGCCAGGACCGTCTCCCAGATTATGATGGCGCGTTGAATGTAGCTGCGGGCTAGGACCATGTCACGGATCCTGTGCATTCTCGGCGATTCCCTCCTCGGAGACGAGAAACATCTCGTACAACACTTGCGGCTCATGTACTCTTCTTTTTCCGCACGCTCCCGCGGATCCCTTCCGGACATGCAGGATTAGCGCGTTACGTCAAATGTACGAGCATCTCTCACGAGGGGCACCGTGTGAGGGTGCATCAGTGATTGCCGCATTTCCGGCGGTCACCGGGTTGCCGGTGTTGCACTCGAAGACGGTGCCCCAAGCGGGGCGGGCTTCCCCAAAACCCGGCCCGCGAGGCCACTGGGCGGATTTTGACACCTCTTGTGCGGTCACCGGCAGCATCTTCCAAAAGTCGCGAGCGCTTTCGCGTCCACACTCAGGTCTGACCAAACCAGGCCGGACACGGGAAAACGGCCCTTCGGCTATCCGCGAGTTCTCCGCGGCTCTCACTGCGCCGGAGGAGTCTGCGGTAGAAGGAGATTCCGCAGCTCCGAGCCCTCCAACTGGATATAGGTCTGGGGCACGTCGCCCATGATGAGGACCTCGGTGATGGGCACTTGGACCGTGACGTCGACCGCCGAGGCAACGAGCGGAACCACGAGTTTGATGTGGGCCGCGACCTCGAGGTAGATCTTGTGGCGGATCTGGTTTATGCCGGCCTGCTCGAAATCGCTGAGTATTTTCGTGGTTACAGTGCCCACTGGCACAACCGAGATGGGTATTCGCGGGCCCATGTTGGCGAGGATCTGGCTTCCGAAGACCTGTCCTAGCGGTATCTGCACCTGGGTCTCGGTGACTTTCTTGAGGAGCTCCTGTACTCTGGTGGTCACCTTGGACGTAAGGCGGTCGATCTCCGCCGTGTTCGGCTGCACGAGGACAACCCGCCCGGTGCTGTCAGGCCTCAGAGCATAAAGGTCCTCCCACCGAATGTCCTCCGCGATCTCCGTCGCGACCGCCTGCGTAACCGCCTCAGTGGCGAGCACCCGGGCCTGCGCGCTCGCGATCTGATGGAGCGTCGGCCTGAGGCGCCAATCCACAAGCGCAAAGAGGAGGCCAGCCACCACGACGAGGGCAACCGCACGTCGTAGCCACCCGTACCACCGCGGGGGCCGACGCCGGAGTCCGGGCCATCTCCGGGCCCGCGCGCGCCGCGCCGCAAAAGTAAAGCTTCGCCCTTCGCCTCCGAGGCCTGCGAGCACCCGCTGGCTGCGCCCGGTCCTCCTGGTCGCGGGCCCCGGTTGAACCCGCATCGTTGGTCGCCGCCGCACGGGCCACCTGGGCCCGAAAGCCCTGGACAAGGTCCGTCCCAGGTCCACCCACCACGGGTGGCGCGGAAGGCCGCTTGACCAGCGGCGATACGCCATCGGACCACGTACCTCCTTCGTCCTCGCGCCTAGCCCTGACGGACGCAAGGAGTTCGTGGTAGATCATATTCTCCACGCGCAACAAAAAAGCCGTAAAGCGGGGCACGAAAACGGGGCCCTCGCGCGGGCCCCGATGCGTGGAATCCTCTCAGGCAAGACGGATCTTCGCGAACCTACGCCTCCCCACCCTGACCACCGTGCCAGGCTCGATGGCCACCTGAGCCTGTGAATCCGTCACCCTCTCACTATTGATCCTCACCGCTCCTTGCTCGATGAGGCGCCGCGCCTCGCTGGTGCTATCTGCGAGGCCGGCGGCCACAAGCAGTCTCGGACACCACATCTTGCCATCCACTAGGTCAGCGCAGGAGATGGTCACCTCGGGAACGTCCTCGGGCAGCTCCCCTTTCCGGAAGACCGCGTCGAACTCCTCCTCGGCAGCTTTCGCCGCCTCCGGCCCGTGGTAGAGTGCGACGATCTCGCGCGCGAGACGCCTTTTCGCGTCCCTCGGGTGCAACCGACCGTCGGCGAGAGCATCTCGAATCTTCTCCACCTCAGCCTGGGGCAGCGTCGTCGCGAGCTCGTAATACGTCATCATGACATCGTCCGATATCGACATGGTCTTCCCGTACATTTGCGACGGAGGCTCGTCCACGCCGATGTAGTTCCCCAAGCTCTTGCTCATCTTGTTAACCCCGTCAGTGCCAACGAGAATGGGCATCAACATGGCAACCTGGGGTTCTTGGCCGTACTCGCGTTGAAGCGTCCTTCCGAAGAGGATGTTGAACTTTTGGTCGGTGCCGCCGAGCTCGACATCGGCCTTCAACGCAATGGAGTCGTAAGCTTGCATGAAAGGATAGAAGAATTCATGGATGTATATCGGCTGTTCCTGGCGGAACCTCGCGCTGAACTCGTCCCGCTCCAGCATTCGCGCTACTGTGTACTTGGAGGCAAGGTTGATAACGTCCTCAAACGTAAGCTTCGAAAGCCACTCGCTGTTGAATGCTATCCTCGTCCTCGCCGCGTCCAGGATCTTATATGCCTGTTGCTGGTAAGTCCGGGCGTTCCTCGTGACTTGCTCGATGGAAAGCTGGCGCCTCGTCTCAGACTTCCCGGTGGGATCACCGATGCGGCCTGTGAAATCCCCAACCACCAGGATAACCTCGTGGCCCAGGTCTTGGAATTCGCGCAGTTTCCGCAGGACCACAGCATGCCCGAGATGAATGTCGGGTGCGGACGGGTCCAGGCCGAGCTTGACCCTGAGGGGCCGGGACTCGCGCGACGCTCGTTCCAGCTTCTCGTGGAGATCCCCCTCCGATACTATCTCCGCGGTCTTTTTTTTCAGGATACTTACCTGGTCGTCGACAGTCACCACCAATACCTCCCAGCCAGCGTTACGTCCAGTGTAGCACAGGGTGATCCTGGCGTCAATCGCCACCCCGGGCCGGGGCGCGGCTCGTCCATCCTTCGCTTGTGCAGGCCTGTGCCTCTGCGGGCTCGTGGCAGAGAGCGCTTTCCTTCGGAAAACCAAACGAGCCCAGAAGACCCCCGTGGGCTCGCGCACGCTCCTAACGCTCGCTCACCGGACGGGACCCCGATCGCGCTGCGTGTCCAGACAGTGCGAGATTGGCACGCGCGAAGGCGCGTGTGGTATAATTAGGCCGGGCACTACACAGGGATTATGCGAAAAGGACTCCGTGAACCGTTATGCGAGTTCAGCGATTTCCATCACACCGGGCGCGTCGAGGACGTGCTCGCTTAGAGAGGGACACAACGATGTCCAGGAGCATGGGGCGCATCATATCCGTCCTAATCATAACCTTCGTCCTGGCAGCATGTGTCGTCTCCGGCGTCCTCGTGGGAGTGGTTATGGGAGCGTTGCGGAACATGCCCGCGCTCCAGGACCTTGAGTACAGACCCAGCGAGGCCACGAGGATATACGACGTCAACGGAAAGCTCATTTCGAGATTGTACATAGAAAACAGGGTGTGGGTTCCGTTGCGCGACATTCCGGAGACGCTGCAGAACGCCGTGATCGCCATCGAAGACCACAATTTCCGTCGCCACCACGGCGTCAACTTCACCGCTATGCTGAGAGCCCTCCTCGTCGACCTCAAAGAGGGCCGGATCGTCCAGGGCGGGAGCACGATCACTCAGCAGCTTGCCAAGAACGCTTTCTTGACTCAAGAGCGCACGTTCACCCGAAAGATCCAGGAGTTCATTTACGCGATCCAACTGGAGCGCGCGTACACCAAAGACCAGATCCTGGAGCTTTACCTCAATGAAGTGTACTTTTACCCCGGCCAAGCCGTGTACGGCGTGGAAGCCGCGTCCCAAGGGTATTTCGGCAAGCACGTGCGCGATCTGAACCTTGCGGAGTCCGCGCTCCTCGCAGGCTTGATACGGAACTCCCAGCTCTATTCGCCAACAAAGAACCCTGAGGCCGCACGAGCGAGGCGCGCGACGGTGCTCTCGCGCATGGTAGAGCTCGGGTACATCTCACAGGAGGAGGCGGATGCGGCCAACCGGGCCCCCTTGGGGGTCATCGAGAAGCGGTCCTCAAAGGAGGTCGCCCCGTATTTCGTCGACTACGTCCGGTCGCAGCTGTTGGAGAGATACGGACGGGATCTGGTATACAAGGGCGGCTTGAAAGTGTATACCACCCTGGACCTGAGACTTCAGGAGCTCGCGGAGAAGACGCTCATCTCCAATCTTCCGCAGGGCAAACCCGACTCGAAGGGCCTCGTGCAGCCCCAGGGAGCCATGGTTGTGCTTGACGCCCACGATGGCTACATCAGAGCGATGGTCGGCGGGCGCGGCAACGATGAGTTCAACAGAGCTGTCCAGTCATACAGGCAGCCAGGGTCGGCATTCAAGCCTTTCGTGTACACAGCGGCCATACAGGCTGGATACACCCCGTCCACCATGCTCGATGACTCGCCGGTCCAGTACAACATCCCGGGTCAAAAGGAACCGTGGGCGCCCGTCAACAATGACAACAAGTTCCGGGGGCCCGTGACACTCCGAAAGGCTTTGGAAGACTCCACCAACGTGGCGTCCGTGAAGCTCCTCGACCAGATAGGGATCGAAAAAGCCATCAAGACCGCCAAGGCCATGGGGATAACGAGCCTCGTGGAGTCTGGACGACGGAACGACATGACCCTCTCCCTCGTGCTAGGCGGACTCACGAAGGGCGTCACCCCTCTTGAGATGGCGGCCGCATACGCCGTGTTCCCCAACCAAGGCATTAGAGCAGAGCCCGTCGCCATCTTGAGAGTGGAGGACCCTGATGGCAACGTGCTCGAGCGCAACGTGCCCGTCAAAAACGTGGTCTTGGACGAGCAAACGGCATACATCATGACTGATATGATGCGGGGCGTCATCACCCGCGGAACCGGCAAATCGGCGAACATTGGCCGTCCCGCAGCAGGCAAAACAGGAACCACGTCAGACTACACCAACGCGTGGTTCGTGGGATTCACGCCTGACCTCGTGGCATGTGTGTGGATAGGCAACGACGAGCAGCAGAAGCCGATGGTTTACGGAGGCGTGAGGATCGGAAGCGCACGGGCGGCGATGATATGGGGAGCCTTCATGAAGGAGGCGTTGCGTGACACCCCGTCTGCGGAATTCCCGGTGCCGACCGGGCTCGTATTCACCACGATCTGTACTGAATCGGGTATGCTCGCAACCCCTTCGTGCCCAAAGACCACCACAGAGGTGTTCTTGCCCGGAACAGAGCCAAAAGACTACTGCTCTCTTCATAGCGGCATCGTTGAAGTTGCAGTCTGCACCGAGTCGGGGTGCCTCGCGACGGGTGCCTGTCCGCCGGATAAAGTCGAGATCCGGCGCTACCTGTCGTCCAGCGGTTTGCGGGTGCTTCCAGACGGCACGATATTGGCGGGCGAGCGCATCCCCACGACGTACTGCTCTCTTCACGGGTGGAACAACGGGGCCTCCACCAACCCTGGTGAACAGCCCGACGCCGTGTCGCCGGCGCCTCAGAGTATAAGCCCTCCCGCTGAGTAGGGTCTTCAGTCCCCCCGAATGGCGACGACTGTGACGCCGTCCCCACCTTCCGCGGGTCCCCCCGGCTCGAAGCCCTTCACGTGAGGATGGGTCCTTACGAAATCACGAACAGCCTGCCGGAGCGCGCCCGTTCCCTTGCCGTGTATTATCCTGGCCCTCGGGAGCCCTGCCAGGCACGCGTCGTCCAGGTACTTATCCACCTCGGCAAGCGCCTCCTCAACGGTGAGCCCACGCAGGTCGAGCTCGCTCGAGACCACAGCCGCTTTCTCGCGGGCAACAGGCGCCACGGTAACGCCACCCGTGGCCGGACCAACGTCTTCGGGCTCCTCGTCGATCATGGCAAGGTCCTTGGCGGACACGAAGAACCTCATCAATCCAACCTGGACTTCGACGTTCTCCCCGTCGCGCGGGACACCCACGACCCGGCCAGAGCTCCCAAGCCTCGGCACGTACACTCGCGAGCCAGCGACGATCTCCCCTGGACGCGGAGCCCTTGTGCGGCGCGCACGCGCCTCCTTCTGCGGCCCGGCCTCGGTATCCCCGGTGTTTACGATCTCGTCCGTGGCTTGCTTCAAAGCCTCCCTCGCCCTGCGCGCGGCGTTGTCCACAGCGCTCCTGTCGAGGGCGACAGCGTTTTGTCTGAGCTCCTCAATGATCCTCGCCGCGTTCTCCCGCGCGCGGGACAAGATGCGCGCCGCCTCCTCACGGGCCTTCCGGAGCACCTCGGATCGCTCCTCGCGCAGCCGTCGGGCTTCCTCGTCCCGTTCGCGGACGAGCCTCTCCATCATCTGTCTCGCACCGCGCGCGCGCTCCCTGTCCTCTTCCATCTCCCTGCGGTTCCGCTCGATCTCCGCGATCATGTGCTCGACGCGCACACGGTCCTCTCCCAGCCACGCGCGGGCGGACTCCACGATCTCCCGTGGCAGGCCAAGCCGCTCCGCAACCTCGAAGGCGCAGGAGCTGCCGGGAACGCCAACTATCAGACGGTAAGTAGGCTGAAGCGTGGCCACATCGAACTCGCATGACGCGTTTTCCACGCCCTCGTGCTCGTAGGCAAAGGTCTTAAGCTCGCTGTAATGCGTGGTCGCCACCGTACACGCACCGCGCGAGTGCAGGTGCTCCAGAATGGCTACGCCTAAGGAAGCTCCTTCGGCGGGGTCTGTGCCCGCACCGAGTTCGTCCAGGAGCACGAGCGATCCAGGACCTGCTTGCTCCAGTATCCTCACAATGTGGCTCATGTGCGACGAGAAGGTGGAAAGGCTCTGCTCGATGCTCTGTTCGTCACCAATATCGGCGAACACGCGCCGGAACACGGCGAACCTCGTGCCGCTCCCCGCCGGGAGGTGGAGACCGGCCATGGTCATCAGCGCGAAGAGACCTATCGTCTTCAGCGATACGGTCTTGCCGCCCGTGTTCGGACCGGTCACGACGAGCGTCCGGAACCTCGCGCCGAGGTCCACGTCTATCGGAACAACCCGCCCTTGAAGAAGGGGGTGTCTCCCCTGACGGATCTCAAGATAGCCAGAGGTGTTGATCTCAGGCTCCACGGCATTCATGTCCATGCTGAGCCTGCCCTTGGCGAAAGCGAAGTCTAGGGCGCCGAGGGCCTCCACGGTTTGCTGGATCTCGGGACACGCCACCCGCACTAGCCCGGATAGGTGACGGAGGATCCTCTCCACCTCGTCGCGCTCCTTCGCCTCAAGCGCCGCAAGCTCGTTGTTGAGTTCAACCACCGCCATGGGCTCCACGAAAAGCGTCATCCCGCTGGCAGACTGGTCGTGCACTATGCCCGGGACCGCCGCGCGATGCTCCTGCTTCACCGGCACAACGAACCTGCCGCCCCGCAACGTCACCACCGGGTCTTGCAGCCAACGCGAGGTCTCCGGCGAGCGGACGAGCGAATCCAGCTTATCGCGGATGCGACTGCCCGTCGTCCTGATCTCGGCCCTGAGCCTTGCTAGGAGCGGGCTTGCATGGTCCACCACGTCGCCCTGATCGTCGAGACAGCGGGTGACCTCCCGCACAAGAGAGGGCTGCGGAGCAATCCTGGCCGCGTGGCCGCGCATCGTTGCGAATTCCTCGCCGAGGTCCAGGATGAACTTGCGAAGCCGGCTTGCCGCGTCCATCGTCCACGCAACGTCCAGAAGCTCTTGAGGCGTCAGGGTGGACCCCACCCTTGCCCTCGCCACCGCAGACCGGATGTCGCGGACCCCGCCGAGGGGCATGGCAGGATATCTCTCCAGGATCTTCCTCGCCTCGGTGGTCTCGCGCTGCCTCGCCGAGACGTCTTCCGGATCGGTGACCGGGTCAAGGGCGAGCGCGAGTTCCCGGCCGAGGTTGTTCGTGGCGGCTGCAGCCAGGCGCTCTTTAATCTTATGGAATTCCAAAACCCGCAGGGTCCTTTCGTCCAACCAGCATCCCTCCGGCGGGTTCCGGCGGGCTGCGGACGTTGCGCAACCCTGCCTTCCGACCCGCCAGGCATCATTATACCATATGCTGACGCGAAGCCACCCGGGCTGCTCCCGTGCGGCTTACACCGGCGGGTCCCACGTCGGGGCTATCCGAGAGCCCTTCGAACCACCGGGGGCACAGACCACACAGACCGGGCGCCGAGTGCTGGCCTGCGAATCGCCGTTCAACGTTTCCTTCCGATGACCTGGCGGGTAATGGCCGTGAGCGCGTCCCGGGCCGGGCCCCCGGGAAGCTTGGACGCACAAGCCGCGGCGCGTTCGAGGCACTCACGCGCCCTCTGGTAAGTCAGGTCCACCCCGCCACACTCCACAACTGCACTTCTCATCCACACGACCGTGTCGGGGTCAAACCGCCTCGACTCGATGAGCTGGCGGGCCCTCGGCCCGAGCGATTCGTTGGAGAGCAGCCACAGGATCGGCAAGGTGAGCACTCCGCATATGAGGTCCTGACACGTAGGCTTGCCCAGCTTACGCTCGTCCGCCACGAAATCCAGGGCGTCATCGGTGAGCTGAAACGCGATCCCGAGTTCAAGCCCGAACTCGCGAGCGTTCGCAACCCCATCCTGGGACGCTCCCCCGATGATTGCCCCAGCCCGGCAGCACGCTTCGATGAGCCTCGCGGTCTTCAATGTGATCCTTCGAAGGTAGCCTTCCTCAGTCTCATCACACGAGAAGGCGCATGCGGCCTGCTCGAGCTCACCCTCGCACATCGCCGAAATGGCGTCGGTCATCAACTCGACCACGCCGAAATCCTTGTGCCGCGCAAGCAACTCGAAGGCCCTCGCGAAGAAGAAATCCCCAAGCAGAACCGAGGGTCGCGCCCCAAAGAGCACGTTGGCTGTCTCGAGTCCCCTACGCGTGGGAGATCCGTCGATGACGTCGTCGTGCACGAGCGAAGCCATGTGGACGAGCTCCGCGGCAGCCGCGACCTCCACGGCCGCCCGGGCACGCGCCTCTTCGGGTGTCCCACCCGGGCCGGCCTGCGCCCAGGCCCACAGAATCACAAGCGCCGGCCGCAGGCCCTTCCCACGCGTCGCGAGGACGTGATCTCGCGGCCTCGCCAAATGCCTGCTTTCAGAGGAAAGCGCTTGCTCGATAACGCTGTCAACCGCCTTCACGCGGGTCTCAAGCTCCGCTGGGAGTTCTAGGATCCCTCTCACGCCGTTCCATCCCCCCGCACCTATAAGCAAACCGATGAGCAAGAGGCAAGGGCCCCCACGAGCGTAGCAGGGGGCGCACACATAGTCTTGTCGCCTCGCGCGCGATGTATTCCCGCCGGGAGTCGGGGCCAAGTGCTCGCCGTGCGCCAGCCTGGATGTGCCTCGAGCGGAATCGCTGGCAGAGGTCGCAATCGCTTGACCCCTAAGCAGCACCCGAGGCAATGCGGGAAGGGCATGCTACGCGCTTGGCACGGAATAACAACGGCCTGCTGGAACCATACTACATCTCTAAGTGGGGTGCAAAAATGCTCCCGACTTTTGGCAGGGGTTGCCGGTGATTGCACGAGGGGTGTCAAAATCCGGCCACTGGCCGGACAGGCCGGATTTTAGCGAGGCGCGCCCCGCTTGGGGCGCCGTCCCCGAGGGCAACACCGGCAGCCCGGCAACTACTGGAAGAGGGGCGAGGACTAATGCACCCTCACTTAGCCAGAGGCGCGCTTGCCCGGACCGCCGGTCGTGCAGGCTTTCCCCGGCCGACGGCGGAGAGGCTTTCAGAGTCTAGGGAAAGGGCTGGTTCCTCGGTGCTCGCCACAGTAGCCAAGACCGTGTTCATGTATGTCTTCGTCCTCTTCATCACGCGGCTAATGGGTAAGCGCGAGATCGGCCAGCTTTCTCCCTTCGATCTCGTCGTGGCGATCATGATAGCGGACCTCGCTGCCATGCCGCTTGAGGAAAGGGCGATCCACATACACGACGCCGTCGTCCCCATTGTCGTGCTAGCGGCGGCCGAAGTGCTCTTCGCTTACATAACGCTTAGGAGCGACAAGGCAAGGGCCATCATAAGCGGCCAGTCCACCATTGTGATCAGGGACGGTCACATCATCGAGGGCAACCTCAGAGAGCTCCGTTACAACCTCGATGACCTCCTGGCCGGCCTGCGGGAAAAGAACGTCTCCAACATTCAGGACGTGGAGTTCGCAATCCTGGAGGGCTCGGGACGCCTCAGCGTTATCATGAAATCGCAAGCCCGGCCGGTGACGCCCAGAGACCTCGGGATCACCACGGCCTACGAAGGACTGCCGTACCCTCTCATCACCGACGGCAGGGTCCACTACCATCACCTGGACCAGCTTGGCCTCACCGTCGCGTGGCTGAAGGAAGAGCTGGAGAAAAAGGGCGTGAAGGACCCGTCGGACGTGCTCCTGGCGACGCTGGATACCGCAGGCGAGCTGTACGTCGCAAAGAAGGAGAGAGCCGAGGTGCGGGATCTCGAATCGAAGGTTGGGCCCGGGCCTCAGTCTGGGCCTGGGTCTGAGTCTGGGGCGCGCAAGCCTGACGAGTAAGCGGGAGGTTTCTATGGAGCTATCAAGAGAGTTCCGGGAGAGGTTTGTCAAGACACTTCAAGGCAAGGACTACGTTCTGTACGGGGGTCTGCTCGAGCTCGCCCGCCAACACGGATTGAAGCGGATCACCACCAACATCGTTCAAGTCCCATCCCCTGACAACGGCATGTACGCGGTCGTCGAGGCCGAGATAGAGACGGCGAACGGGGTCTTCAAGGAGGTGGGCGACGCCTCGCCGGAGAGCGTGAACCGCGCAATCCAACCACACATCCTCCGGATGGCCGCTACCCGTGCGAAGGCCCGGGCGATGCGGGACGCGGTGGGCATCGACCTCGTCGCCCTCGAGGAACTCGGGGACGTCCTGCCCCAGGATGAGATCCCCGGGCCTGAGAACCCTGAGGACGTCGTGCTCACGTTCGGCAAGTACGCCAAGCGGCCTCTTGGGCACGTGGCCCGGCAGGACCCCGCCTACGTCGGCTGGCTCGCGGAAAACGCGCGCGACGAGGCGATACGAAAGGCCGCGCGCGACGTGCTGAATAAAGCCGCCGCCGAGGACATCGCCGGCGCGGCTCACGACGGCACGGGACGCAACGAGGACTTTGAACGGCCCGCGCCGCACTAGCCCTCGTGCCACAAGCAACGGTCAAGAGCCGCTCGCGCTCTGCCCGCCTGAGCACCCCGCCCGGAGGCGGGTGGCGAACGCGTTCATCAGCCTCCGGACCCTGTCAGAGCTTCAGAGCAGGCCGGTTCGCCTAAACAGCCGGCAGGCATGCCACATGCAGCGCGCGGCAGGCCCGCCTTTCGCGAGGAGGAATGCTGCCAGCCCTTCCAGCCCACCCTCGACGACCTTGGGATCGGAGAGGTACATGGCGAGAAGCCCCTTCACCACCATCTCGTGGAATGACGCGTTCGGGAGGCAGGACACCGCTTGGAGCGCCTTGTCCACGAAGTACCCCAGCCTTTCCCGTCGCTCCCCCTCGTCCCTGTAGAAGCTCACAAAGTTGAGATCGCCCTCTTGGGCATCCTCGTCCAGATCTATGAGGTAGTCCAGAAGTATGTGTAGCCCGCCCACCCACGGAAAATACGCTCGAGAGAGTCGCCGCACCGACTCGGGGCTCGGGCCCGAAAGCAGACCGCGTCTGGTTTCTCCGCCGGCAGCAAAGCTGAAAAGCGCGAAGATGCCAAGGGTGGACCCTGAAGCAGCGGCGAACTCCCACCAGGCGATGTCCGGCAACCCGAGTCCTTCGGCCGTCCCCGTCGTCCCCCCCTTCTCGCGTCTCCACCAGTCCAGGAGGAGGGGAACCCTGTCCTCCGGCGCGGCATGCTTGCGCACCTGCAGGTCCGTGTACAGCTGGGCAAGCCTGAGGGCCTCGGCCTCGACAGCCCCGTCGTACCCGGGAAGGCGGGCGACCTGGCGATTGCACTCCTCCACGAGCGACCGGAGGTAGCCGCCGTCGGCCTTCCAAGGATACGACCCATAGTAACCGTCCTTCTCAAGGCCTTCGGCACGCTGCCGGCCGTTCACGGAGGTCTTCGCCTTTGAAAGCGCGTCGAGCATGGATTGGTGAAGCCGTCCGAACGCGACGGGGTCGAACACCCCCGCGCGGTCGCATAGGTTATCAAGGTAGTCGCTGATGGTCTGGTAGGCGACTACGAGCGTGACGAGCCCCCTCGATGCGCGGGATTCCAAGCTGTACACTGACCCGCCAATCGCGTGGAAGCGCTTCCTCCGTATGCTTGCAAGACCCTGAGCCTTGAGT